>JAPKFF010000045.1:0-16317 GCA_028821715.1 Dehalococcoidia bacterium | reverse complement strand
TGCGTCGAATAAAAACGCGCATCGAACTCCGACTGTTCATACGAGCCCCCCCCCAGAATCAGTAGTAGGCACCTGTCTCTTCAGTCAGGCCTACAGCGTTGTAGGTCATGTTCTTTTTGAAACCGATAGCGATCTGATCGTCGATCGCATAGGTAACATCGGTAGGTGTTACTTTGCTGATTTCGTCGTCCTTAGGCTTTTCAATTGAACCGCATGCAGTCACCGCTATAGCAATTATCGAGAAGACAAAAAGGGCAATGATTCGTTTCAAATTGGATAGAACTCCCGAATAAAGAAGAAATGGATAATCGGGCTCCGGCGAACAGAAACCTACCAGCGAATCGCCAGATAGTCATGACAATTTGACTCGTGAGGCTCATTAGTCGACACGTGGCGTGCTACATTCCATTTCTCTCGACAATTTGTAATCACGTACATGAACAACGTAAAGGGAATTTCACATGGAACCGATGGTAGCGCTGCACGGTAATCCCACCGACGAAGTTCTGCAGGTTATGGCACAGTTTGGGATAGAAAATATCCTCGTATACGGTGGTCCTGGCTCGCAGCATATGAAGTACCACGAGTACGTTGCGTTGCGAATGAAGATCGAGTCGTACGGCTTGAATCTGGCGGCTATAGAGGGTGGATTCTCTCCACAGCTCGACTATCACGATGTGATTTTTGGTGGACCTCGTCAGGACGAACTAATCGAAGATTTACTTGTGCAGGTTCGAGATATGGGTCGAGCCGGTATTCCGATTTATGGATACAACTGGATGCCGAACAGTTGGGGTAGGGCACAACCCACGGTAGTTCGCGGCGGTGCTCTCGGTACCGGTTACAACTACGACTGGGAGAACGACCGTAGACCGGCAACATTCCCGGAAGAAAATATCACTGAAAACCAGATGTGGGACGCGCTGGAATACTGGATCAAAGCCGTAACCCCGGTTGCTGAAGAGGTTGGTATGCGCTGCGGAATTCACCCTGAAGACCCGCCAGTCGCTCAACGCGGTGGCGTACCCGGGTTGTTCCGTTCATTTGGTGCTTTCAAGCGATTGGTTGAAATCACTGATTCCGACTACAACGCTATCGAGTTCTGCCAGGGAACTTTCAGCGAAATGCCGGGCGAGGATATTTACGAAATGATCGATTACTTTGGAACTCGTAACAAGATCATGTACGTCCACTTCCGCAACGTTAGCGGCCGGGCCCCGGCGTTTAACGAAGAATTCATTAACACAGGCTACGTGAACATGAAGAAGGCGATGCGTACCTACCGTGACGCTGGATTCACGGGCAATTTCATTGATGATCACTGTCCTCTGTTGACCGACGATGACGATTTCCCAGGGAATCTGGGCGGTTATCGTTCGCGACTGTTCGCACAGGGTTATATCTCTGGCGTGATTGAAGCGGTGAAGAAGGAAGTTGAATACGGCGGTCCGGTAGATATGAGCAAAGTTACGAAAGGAGCTAACTAATGAGGATCGGAATGGGACTTGATATGTCCACAAATCGAGAAGCATTGCGCTTCATGGCTCAACTTGGTGTTCAGGACATTGTGCTTAACACCCCACCAGTGCCAGTTCGAAATGGCATCTGGGAATTGACCGACCTCGTTGGATTAAAGAACGGCATCGACGAGTGGGGCCTGAAATTAACGGCAATCGAAAACACGCCGATCGACATGCGGCATCACATGATCGCTGGCGGTCCTCGCTTCGACGAGCAGCTCGCAAATATGCTCGAAACTATCAAAAATATCGGTAATGCCGGTATTCCCATGTACACCATGAGCTGGCGATACCCGCGGTTCTACCGCACGGGGCATGTCGATATTGGTTGGGGTGCGCTGGGGACAGCCTACGACGCAGAAGTAGAGAACTGGCCAAGCGTTATCGACTGGGATCTTTCGTTAAATCGCGCTTGGGAGTGTCTCGAAACTTGGGTGAAGGAAGCGACGCCGGTTGCTGAAAAATACGGTGTGAAGCTGGGTCTACACCCGGTCGACCCACCGATGCCCGAGGTTGGTGGCGTTCCACAGCTTTTGCATAACTTCAAGGGCTACAAGCGACTCATAGATATTGTCGATAGTCCGTATAACTCGATTCTGCTTTGTCAGGGATCGTTCTCGCAGATGGCCGGTGCCGATCAGGACAACGGCGAGAGCATTTACGACATGATCGAATACTTTGTGAAACGGGAACGGGTTCTTTACGTTCACTTCCGCAACGTTGAGGGCACTGTTCCTAAGTTCCACGAGACGTTTGTGAACAAGGGGCATGTTGATATGTACAAGGCCATGCGTACTTACGCTGAGAACGGCTTCGATGGCTTCTTCATGGACGATCATGTGCCAATGACCAAGGGTGACACCGTGTGGGGTCACCGTGCAAAGGCATACGCAAACGGCTATATTCAATCGCTAATCGAAACAGTGACGGACACGTCGCTGTATGGGTTGCATTAGTAGAGAACGCGCATCTGTGAGTAGGAGAGCTAATTCCCTCTCCCTCATGGTGAGGGCTTCATACAGAATCATCTCCGAAAAGATAAAAATGAAAATTGAGAAGATTGAGACTTGGCTCGTAAGTAAATGGCTGACCATTCGGGTTACCTGCGATGACGGTACTTATGGCGTCGGTGAAGGTAATTTCTGGAGCTACGCCGATGCGACTGAAGTGATTGCGCACCGGATTGAGGGCGATATCCGTGGGCTCGACCCAAGAGATATCGACCGGATTTGGAATGTTGCATATCGCAAATACTCGTTCCGAAGTCCGGCGATAACTGCTGTTCTCAGCGCAATTGACATGGCGCTTTGGGACATTAAGGGCAAACGTTTGGGCGCACCGGTTTGGGATCTTCTTGGCGGCAAGGTTCGAGACAAGGTTCGAGCAATTGTACTTCTTGGTTCGCACGGCTATTCAGATCAGATTTCGACACCAGAAAGATTCGCTAAAGCCGCTCGTGTCGCGAAAAACGACGGCTATACAGCTCTCAAAATGACGCCGTTTCCCGAGAACTGGGGAGAGCTTGCGCATGGCGATTTAATTCGCCAAAATACGGCCATTGTCGAAGCTGTTCGGGAAGAAGTTGGCTGGGATTTCGATATAGGAATCGAGATTCATAGGAATATGTTCCCTGGATCATCAGTCGTATTCGCACAGCAGATCGAGAAATTCTTGCCGTATTTCTACGAGGATCCGATCGCACCTGATTCAGTGATGTCTATGGGTGGCGTTGGCGATAAGGTCAACATTCCGCTGGCGGTTGGCGAACGGAACAATACGCTTTGGGAATTCCGAGAATATTGTCAGCAACCGGGCGTGGGTTTTTTAAAGCCCGATATTGGACTTGCGGGCGGATTTACGCACGTGAAGAAGATCGCTGCGGTTGCTGAAAGCTTCCATATAAAAATGGCTCCTCATCACTTTCTAGGACCAATCGGAAACATGGCGAATACGCACATCGCAACGGCTACTCCGAACTGGGATGTGAACGAATTCTCGACCGAAGTAGGAACATTCAAGGAAGATATCGTTACAAACGTTTCGGAAGTGAAAGACGGCTACTTCATTCCTTCAGAAGCACCGGGATTAGGAATCGATATCATCGAAGAAGAAATGGTTAAGTATCCGTATGAAGCAGGAACTGGCGAAAGTTCTCGTCGGTCAGACGGCGGATTGGTGCTGGGGTAGGGATTATGACTACATCTGAATCAAAGGGTAGACTCGAAGGTAAGGTGACGATCATCACTGGTGGGGGTGGCGGAATGGGTGGAGCGCAGGCTCGTCTATTCGCTGCTGAGGGATCGGCAGTGTGTGTTGCCGATAATCGCCTTGAGGCCGCTGAACTAATCGCTGAAGAAATTAACAAAGCAGATGGTCGAGCGATCGCTGTTGAACTCGATGTGCGTGACTCAGGTGCATGGCGTGAAGTCGTTGCCCGAACTGAATCTGAACTGGGACCAGTTAATTTGCTGTGCAACAACGCTGGAGCGAATTTTAGGGTCGGATTCGAAGAACAGACTGACGAGCAATTCGAGCTGATTATGGACGTAGGACTGAACGGTTCGTTTTACGGGATCAAAGCGGTTGTACCTTCCATGCGAAAGGCAGGTTCGGGAGTGATCCTGAACATGGGCTCTTTAGCCTCGATTCGTCCTGGTGGAGGAAGCCCTGCTTACGCAGCTCAGAAGATGGCGATGGTCGGACTCACTCGCTCGGCGGCTCAGTCGTTCGCAAAGGACAACATTCGCTGTGTGATCATCTCTCCGGGTCACGTCGATACCCCGTTCATACGCGGCAATAACGAGCACAGCCCTAATAACTGGGAGACCAGTATCGATAATCCAGATAACTTCGAACGCCGGCTGAAGAACACTCCACTGGGTCGTTTACAGGAGCCTGAAGACATTGCAAATGCATTCATGTTTGCGGCTACCGACGATGCGGCAATGATTACAGGCTCGATGATTACGGTAGACGGCGGAGCTAGCATGTAAGTGCCTCAGGGATGTTTTATTGCGGGCGTTTCGTTTGTTGGGATTGCAGGATTTTTCTCAGTTTATCGATTGAGGTTGGAGGTTAGATTTTATGAGTGCGAATGTCGGCAAATACGGCGTGATTATCGAGCGTAATTTGGTCGTTCCAATGCGGGATGGAACGATACTTCGTGCGGACGTTTGGCGACCGGATAGCGATGATCAATTCCCAGTATTAATCGAGCGGACGCCTTATGATAAAACGGGGTCGTCGGAATCGAATCTTGCTGCCGGTGAATTCTATGCTTCATACGGCTATGTGGTCGTTATTCAGGATGTCCGTGGTCGCTTTGCATCCGACGGCGAATTTTACCCATTCAGAGACGACGCTGATGGCGAACATCAGGACGGCTATGACACCGTAGAGTGGGCGGCTGAACAACCGTGGTCGAACAGTAGAATCGGAACCATAGGTGGTTCCTACTCTGGCGCCACGCAGTACCGTATGCTGTCGACTCAACCACCGCATTTGAAAGCGCAATTTGTGCGGCAAACGTCGGCTGATTATTACGACGAGTGGGTCTACCGAGGTGGCGCGTTTGAGCATGGTTTTAACACCATGTGGACGCTAAAACACACAGCGACTAACGCGGGTAAACTCGCAGCTATTGGATCCAGAGAGGAAATCAATCGACGAGTAAAAAAAGCATCCGATGATTATGCAATTTGGCTGGAAAATACACCGATTGAACCTTTGTCTCCGGTCGCTGATCTGCACGACTGGTTTAGCGATTGGTTGAACCACCCAAATCACGACGATTATTGGGAGGAATTGAGTAATGTTCGCTTACACCACAAAGCGAATGTTCCAGTGCATCATTTCGGTAGCTGGTTCGACTGTTTCTTGATCGGCACAATCAGGAGCTATGAGGGCATGCGCTTGAACGCAGCCACTTCAGTAGCACGGGTAGGGCAGAGGATGACGATTGGTCCTTGGGTGCATAACCCGGGTCCTGCCGACATGAGAGAGGCTGGCGAAGTCGATTTTGGTGAGCAGGCAATACTCGGCTGGTTTGAAACTCGAAAACGCTGGTTCGACCATTGGCTGAAAGGGGTCGACAACGGAGTTGATTCCGACAAGCCGGTCAAGCTTTTCACAATGGGAATCAACAAATGGCGGGAATTCGATGAGTGGCCCCCCGCTGCCTCTAAAGACACCAAGTTCTATCTGTCTGCGGGTGATTCTGGTTCGGCAATATCGTTGAATGATGGAGTTTTGAGCGCCGAGAAGCCAGATTTGTTCTGCGAGGTGTTCGATGAATACGATTCCGACCCCGAAAACCCGATTAGATCATTTGGCGGCGGTCACCTTGGCGATAACAATGGCCCCCGAGATCAACGTCGCTACGAGGATAACGTTCTCACCTACACAACCGATGTTCTCAAAGAGTCGCTCGATGTAACTGGACGCGTGAAAGCTGTTTTGCACGCGTCGTCGTCGGCGATCGACACCGATTGGGTAGTGAGAATCACAGATGTTCATCCTGACGGTACATCGATGCTCGTATGCGACGGAATCTTGCGAGCAAGGTTCAAAGATTCATTCGAGAAACCGAGTGCTCTAGTGCCGTACCAGCCTACTAAGTTTGTGGTTGATCTATGGGCGACTAGTCATGTGTTCCAAAAGGGTCACCGACTGAGAGTTGCAGTTGCAAGCAGCAGCTTCCCGAGATGGGATATCAACTGGCAAACAGGCAAGAATAACGCGTTGGAATCGAGCGGAATTGTGGCTCATAACCGAGTATTCCGTGATGAAATTCGACCTTCTCACGTGATCCTGCCGCTATTGTAGTCGGTGTTCCGTTCGGTCTGATCGTTTCTCGGGTTCGCCCTAAGCGTCATAAAGACTAAGATTAGTTCGTACTCACGATTGAATCGCAACGATCCGACTTATAGATATGGCCCACCCGAACCCCAGTCATCAAACTCTTTGTTGACCCGTGCGAACTACTTGACGGCTGGCTTTGTTGGACGCCTTGTGGCGAACAACAGCAGAATAGCGAGAATCGCTGCCACAGTGAATGTAGGGAAAGTTCCCTCATACGATCCGGTGTAGTCGAAGATAAGACCTGCACCAAGTGCGCCAATCGCTTGTCCTCCGCTCACAAACGGTTCAGTGGCGCCTCGAATCGCTCCGAGCGAACTGCGCCCGAAGTAGTGCGCAACGGCTACGGGAGGAACGACCAACAGGCCTCCAAGACCAATTCCGAAGAGGGCGGCGACGGTGAATGCCATCGCTGGTGAATCGACCAGCAGGAACAGTAGTGACATTCCGCCGAGCCAGGCGGCTGTCATCCCGTACACAATTTTCACTGGCAATCGATCAAGCAGATTGCCCCATAGGATGCTTCCAACTGCCGTTCCACCTGCCATTACGGTTAGAGCTGAAGCGGCGATCGATGGACTTATTCCGTTATCGCGTAAGAATGCAGCTTGGTGAATGTTCACACCGGTGTGAATGAAAAATACGAGTCCTCCTACCAACGCAAGCGTCCACATCGCGGGAGTACGCATCGCCTCTTTGAGACTCCACTGTTCTTCTTGGTCGGCGACGGTTTGTGTTTGAGTTTCCCCGGTCGTATCTGTTGTAGTTGTGTCACCGTCGGGTGTTAGTCCTACATCTTCGGGTTTGTTCACGAAGACCAATAAGGTCAGAGGGAGGGCCATTACCCAAACGGAGATACCCATCCAGAACCACGCCATTCTCCAGTCGCCATCGCTGGCGTTCATGAACAATTGGGCGAACAGCGGGAAGAGTCCCATGCCGAGGGAATGGGATACGCCCAACATCGACGACGAACGTCCACGCATACGAACAAACCACTGGGCTACGGCCGTCGAAGCTCCGATTTGGAGGGGGGCCTGGAACATCAGTCGGCCTGCGCCGAACAGCAGGTAGAAACTAATCGGACTGGTAGTCCACCGCAGCGAGAGAATTACGGCGCCCAAAATGAACACCGACGAAGCCATCAGCACGCGGGCGCCGTATCGCTGGAGAATCCATCCAGCTAGAGGGGATACGAACATAGACACTACGCCAGCAGCAGCGGCCGCACCCACTATCAGAGTGCGGCTCCAGCCGAGATCTTCGCTCATTGGGAATACAAACACAGCGATGGTTAAGGTCGCCGCGGCGTTGCGAACGAACATCGTTGATCCAGCTGCTAAAACCACTGCCCAGCCGTAGAAAAATGGGGTGTGCTGGGCAAGAGCGGCGCGTGGATCGGTCGATGTAGTTGAAGTTAGGTTCATGTTAAGCAGAACTGGGCGAGCGTAATTGTTTTGTACTAGGCAGGATGCTATCAGCGGTTTTGGAGCGAATATTCCTCAAAAATAATCACTACCGCTGGTAAAGTGGTAATCGAAGAATTGGGTTAGACGTTTTTCGCTGCATTGTTGGTGATAAATTCTGGTCTGCGAATTTGATCTTTTGTAATCACATGGTAAAAGCAATAAACAAAATATGTCACCTGAATCAACTTCATTCGACGCCAAACGATCGTTCGAGACGACGGCTGGGACGGTCAGCTACTATTCCCTTTCGGCCCTCGAAGATGTAGGGCTACTCAATATTGCCAAGACGCCATACTCGATCAGAGTGCTTCTTGAGAACGCATTGCGCAAAGCGGATGATGGCCCTTCGAACGACGACCATGTGAAATTGGTCGCTTCGTGGCGACCCAACGCAAAGCCCTCGAGCGAGTTTCCATACATGCCGGGTCGAGTCGTGCTTCAGGACTTCACCGGTGTGCCAGTAGTGGTCGATATTGCTGCAATGCGTGACGCAGTTTCGAATGCTGGCGGCGATTCATCGATCATCAACCCGATTGTTCGATCTGACATGGTCATCGACCACTCGGTGCAGGTCGACTATTTTTCAAACGCCGGTGCGCTTGCGATGAATATCGAGCGTGAGTTCGAGCGAAACACCGAGCGATACCAGCTACTTAAATGGGCTCAGGGTGCGTTAGACAACCTGAAAATAATTCCACCGGGAGCAGGAATTGTTCACCAAGTGAATCTCGAATTCCTCGCCGAAGCCGTGCTCTCAGAAGAAAACGCTGCTGGCGAACGAGTCGCGTTCCCTGACACTTGCGTCGGTACCGACTCGCACACTACTATGGTCAACGGTCTTGGAGTACTTGGTTGGGGTGTAGGTGGAATCGAAGCCGAGGCAGTGATGCTCGGTCAGCCGTACTACATGGTTGTTCCAGAAGTAGTTGGCGTTAGACTCACGGGATCGCTTCCAGAAGGATCGACGGCAACAGATCTTGTTCTAGGCATTGTTCAGATGCTTCGAACAGAGGGCGTTGTCGAGAAATTTGTTGAGTTCTACGGTCCTGGTCTCGATACCCTCCCGCTTGCAGACCGAGCAACTATAGCGAACATGGCACCTGAATACGGTGCAACTTGTGGCTTCTTCCCGATCGATGACCAGACGTTGAATTACATGCGTGAGACTGGGCGTGATGACGCAACGGTTGAACTTACCGAGAAGTACGCCAAGGCGAATTCGTTCTTCTACGATCCTTCAAATGAACCTGAATATTCAGTCGAATTGAGCTTTGATCTACAAAGTACGGTTCCAGCGATGGCAGGTCCGAAGCGACCACAGGATCGACTTACACTTTCTGAGGTTGGTCCGAATTTCAAATCTTCATTTGCTGATGCTTCTACCGATAAGCACGATGTTGAGGTCGATGGCTCCAAGGGCGCTGTTGGCGATGGGTCGGTCGTGATTGCTGCAATTACTAGCTGTACCAACACCTCTAATCCTTCAGTGATGGTTGGCGCTGGTCTACTGGCTCGAAACGCTCGTAAGCGTGGGCTAAATCGACAGCCTTGGGTGAAGACGAGTCTTGCGCCCGGTTCGACTGTTGTTACTCGCTATCTTGAAGCAGCAGGTTTGAACGAAGATCTCGATGCTCTTGGTTTCAACACGGTCGGTTATGGCTGTACGACGTGTATCGGTAACTCGGGGCCGCTTCCACAGGAAGTTTCAGACGCTGTGAACGATCACGAGCTAACAGCCGCTGCTGTCGTTAGCGGAAACCGTAACTTTGAAGGACGGGTTCACCCGCAGGTGAAGGCTAATTACTTAGCATCGCCTGTTTTGGTTGTGGCGTACTCGCTTATGGGTAAGGTCGACGCCGATCTAATTCGCGATCCTCTGGGGCAGGACCAAAAGGGCATTGACGTCTTCTTGAAGGATATATGGCCTTCGCAGCAGGACATTGCCGACACGATCGCTGATTCACTTACTGCCGACATGTTCAAAGAACAGTACGGCGAGGTGTTTTCTGGTTCGCCGGAATGGCAGGGCCTTCCAGCTCCAACGGGTATGAACTTTGATTGGGATCGTGAGTCGACCTACATTCAAGAACCACCATATTTTGAAGATTTTGGCGATGAGCCAACGGTTCGGTCTGAAGTTATGGGTGCGCGTGTTTTGGTTGGATTCGGTGATTCGGTTACAACCGACCACATCTCACCAGCTGGTGCCATTCCGCCGAGTGCACCTGGTGGTCAATTCCTAGTGGGTAACGATGTGCCACGACGCGAGTTCAACTCGTACGGATCACGTCGCGGAAATCATGATGTGATGGTTCGAGGTACTTTTGGAAACATTCGACTTCGAAATAAATTGACGCCTGACATGGAAGGTGACTGGACTATTCACCTCCCAGAGGGCGAGCAGATGCGCATCTTCGAGGCTTCTGAGAAGTATCTGGCAGAAGGGACTCCGCTGATCATTTTGGCAGGTAAGGAATACGGAACCGGTAGCTCGCGTGATTGGGCTGCGAAGGGTCCGATGTTGCTTGGTGTTCGGGTCGTTATCGCTGAGAGTCTTGAGCGCATCCACCGATCTAACCTGATCGGGATGGGTGTTCTTCCACTCGTGTACACAAACGGTGACACTGCCGAATCACTGGGTCTCAACGGCAAGGAGTCATACGACATTCCGAGTATTGGCAATTCAGTTGAGCCTGGCTCGACTGTGACTGTTACGGCGACTTCTGACGACGGCAAGGTGACTGAGTTCGAGGCGCTTATTAGGATCGACACTGCTATCGAGAACGAGTACTACCGCAATGGGGGATTATTGCCTTACGTTCTTCGACAGATGATGGCAGATGCCTAAATGACGAAGATAGTCAGTTAGAAATAACGAATATGAAAATCGGGGAGCAATCGTGCTTCCAGGTTTTGTCTTAATGCCCGATTCATTTAAGGTTGCTGTGAACGTTAATCCCGTGATGTGCTGCCCCAACGATCGGATCGGGAGGCGATGAGTTCTTGATGCAAGACATCTTCAATCGATTCGAATCCCCATTCGAACCCTGATGCGCGTAATTTTTCTGGAAAAACGCGCTGGCTAGACAGCATCGTTTCTTCTCCCATCTCACCAAAAATTAGTCGAATAATGGCTTCAGGGATATTGAACCACGCGGGTCGAGAAAGAGTTTTCGCCATGAGTTTCGTGAACTCTTCGTTTCGCACCGGAGTTGGAGCTGTGAAATTTACTGGGCCTGAAATATCTTCATTTGCGATTAGATAGGCAAGCCCTTTTATTACGTCGGATAACGAAATCCACGGCCACCACTGACGTCCGTTACCGAGTTTGCCGCCAAGCGCAGTCTGGAAGGGCAAACGAATTCTGGCTAGTAGGCCACCTTGCCGAGAAATGATTAGTCCGAATCGGGCATGTACAACTCGAATACCGGCTTCGCGTGCAGCATCTGCTGCGGCTTCCCAGTGAACGGCAGTATCGGCCAGAAACCCTTCGCCGTGGGGCGAATCTTCGGTAAGAGGTTCTTCACCGCGCTCTCCATAAAATCCGACCGCTGAGGCGACGATAAATACTTTTGGAGGTGATTGGAGATTCGCTAAAGCCTTCGATAGAAGCCGGGTGGATCGAACTCGGCTTTCACGGATGAGTAGCTTTCGCTCTGCACTCCAGCGTCCGTTGGCGATGGGCGCTCCGCCAAGATGAATCGCAGCATCGATGTTCCCGAGCAATCTCGAATCGAAGGCGCCGTGTTCAGGGTCCCAACTGAACTCGAGGACTTTGGCATCAGGATTAGCGGTACGTCTGACCAACTGGATTATCTGGTGTCCATCGTAAGTGAGGGCAGCTATAAGTTCTCTACCGACCATTCCGGAGCTGCCCGATACGATGATTCTCATTCGGATTCCAATTTCGATTTCAATTCAGGTACTGGGAACATTGACGCCGTCATTTTAGAGCATTCGAGATGATGACAATGTTTGGGTTGAATTGAAATCGAAAGTTGAGTTGGCAATTATCGAACTCGACTTCGACGGTGAACTTCAGGGACTGAACGTTGCTAGAGCGATAGATCTGAACTCGCCTGCCACGGGAATTATGATTTACACGCCATTACTAAATCCGCGTGCTTTCAAGGCGCTTTGGGTCTATGGATCAGAGAAGTAGTCGATCATCACTCGTGCTTCGTTAGCTAACTCTTCTCTCGTGTGAGCTACAGTGAAATCGGCTGTTCGAGGTATGACTTGGACCGAATCAGGTGTTTAACGCCAATGGGAGGAACTTAGAGAATCGAGGATCATCGATCGGTGTTGAGAAGCACTGCGTAGATGATCTCTTCATTTTTAGTTTCTTCACTTAGGGTGAATCTGGCTCTTGAAAGCTAGCTTCGATCTGCAGTGACTTTTTCGAGCATCTTTGGTGGAAGCGGGAAGATCCAACCCCGGTTCTGGATTATTGCCTTCGAAAACTCGGGAGGAATAGCGACGATAATTTCTGGTTCGATTGAGAATCGACCTGTGAACCCACCGATAGCGCTACGTGCGTGAACACCGCCGTAGTTTTGATCTTCACCGTCTTCAGCGAATTCGCCCTTGCCACCGCCGAACACCGACTGCCAGCGTTCGGAGAAGCCGTTCATAACTGCCGGACCACCATTGAACGCAACGTCTGTCGATACCACCATACCCAATGCTTTTACCGTGTAGATCACGTCGTTCAAGTCGCCGCCTTCACCACCGCAAGTCAAACCCCAGTGGAGTCGCTTAATCATCGAACTGGCGATCCACTGCGCTGCAGCCTGACCCTCTTTGATGCGATCATGATCGTCGTACATTTGGCCAGGTCCATATCCGTGTCCTGAGAGGTAAACGAGACCAGATTCGTGAAAAACGATTCCACTGATTCCAGAACCTTTGAGGCTTTTTACATCGGTTTCGAAGGAGCCCATGTCCATTTTGAGTTCATTTATTCGATCGTAAACATCGAAGTCGCGTCTCAGATGATCAGGGACTATCGAGTTGTCGTAGAACGTTCCCATGCATGATTCCTTTTAGATTCGACACTACTTGGCCGAATCGGTGTGTAGTTATTGATTGAACAGCGTGGTCAGGTATTTAACGGCGGCTGGAAGTGCATCTTTCGACAACAGATTCCCCCGCGGCTCATAGACGATTGAAATCGGACCTTCAAACTTGGCATTTTTGAGAGTGCGAACTATACGGGAATAGTCGAGCCACTGTTCGTCACCGGCGGTTGCGAAATAGAACTTTGCCCTCAACATTTCGGCTCTCGGAGCACACATCTCGATTGATTCATATAGCTGTTCTTCAGCTTCGTTCGCTGGACTTCCTGAACCTGACGAACCTGGTGAACCCTGAAACTGCCCGGTATCTAGGACGTACGAAAGTGCCGGACTATCGATCTCATCAAGCATTTTGAGCACCTGAACACCGGTCGACGGCGTTGAACCGTGATTGTGGTTGTGTAGGAATACTTTGATGCGGGCTTCCACGGCGTAGTCACATATCGTCTGGAACTTCTTGCGAACTTCTCCGAACGTGAATTCGAGCGTTTGGCCGTTCACGACGCCATTTCCGGGAAGCCGAATAGCGCTTATACCCAAATGCGGTGCGGCATCGATCAGCGCTCTCGCACGGTCGAGTTCATTTGGGATCGACGATACGGGTTCTTTGAACTGGACGATCACACCGGCATAGCCGAACGTTACGCCGCGACTTTCAATCGAATGCGCCAGTTCTTGAAGGTACGTTGGCTCGTACGAGGTTAAGAGTCGATCTTCAATATCGACTCCCGCGATTCCAAGCTCGGCAGCCATATCGGCAGCAGCGTGAATGCAGTCGTCGCCGTTCCCGTATATGTCGTGGAACGAAAGAGCTTGAAGGTAGGTCGGGTTCATGAATGTGCGATATCCGTGACAGACTAGCCTACATCTCGTGCTTGGCGATCATAGAGCGTAGGTAAGTGTTTGCTAGTGGCACAGCAGTAGGCTCGTCTAGCTCGTCCTGACCTTCGAAGACAATCGACATCCAACCGTTGTAACCGACGTTCTTGATGATTGGCATGATTCGTTCATAGTCGAGCCATGCTTCTTTACCACTGGCGATTCGGTAGATTTTTGCTCGGACGTGAACTGCTCGTGGTGCTGATGTTTCTATCGAACCGTAGAAGTTCCACTGTGGGTCTTCCTGTCCACGTTCACCAAACGATGCTCCGGGCGATCCACGGTACTGGCCTGTGTCGAGAATGTGTGAGTAGTAAGGGTTGTCGACATCGTCCATAAGTCGAATCACCTGATCTCCGGTCGCCGGGATGCAACCGTGATTGTGGTTGTGGAGACCGACCACAACACCCTTTGATTGGCCATACTCGGCTACCTCTTTGGTCGATGCTACAAGGCGAGGCCATGCCTGTTCCTCGGTTTCACCTTCGGGGAGCCATGAGCCGAACGCTCGAATCATGGGAATGCCCATTTTTGCGGCAACATCGATCCACTTTTTCATCAGATCGATCTGTTCACGAAGCTCTTCGCCGGTCTTGCCGAAGTTGTTCGAAACTCCGATGTAGCACATGTGGAGTCCACGTTTGAGGCACGCCTGCTTGACGTGCTCGAGGTAATCGTCATCGGTCGATGCGAAATGAGTGAAGTGCAGATCGACGCCGTCCATTTTGTACTCACCTGCTTTATCGATGATCCCGAGCAGGTCGATATTCCCCGCGTTGAACGTATCACGGTAGGAGAGTGATTGAAGACTAAGTTTGATCATGGTGACTCATTTCTGTGCTCGATGACGGGTTGGATCAGAAACTGGAAATCTAGGCTTGTCGACGAGCTTTTTGTCGGGATGGCAGCGAATGTACCACCGGGGAGCGACGAATCAAGGGGTTACGCTAGAGTTTCTTGAAGGGATGGCTGATTTTGTACCAGCCTTCTTACTTTCCGTGTTTACGGGATTCACGTAAGCTTCGCCAATCCTGCGGCAGCGACATTCGGGAAAAGTTTATGAAGAAAATCGATTCACATTTGCATGTTTGGGCACACGATGCCGAAACCTACCCGTACAGGTCTGGTCAACAACAGCCGACGGCCCGTGGGAATGCTGAGTTTTTACTCGATTTGATGGATCAGGCAGACGTATCTGGATCGCTTATCGTCCAACCGATTGTTCATGGTTTCGACCATTCCTACGTTGATGACACGTTGAAACAGTGGCCAGATAGATTTGTAGGTATGTGCCTTGTCGATCCACAGGCTGCAGATCCTGTTGGGATGCTCGAAGATCTCGTTGCCAGAGGATATCGAGGGGTGCGGTTTAATCCTGGGCTTTGGCGCGATGGTGAAATGATGAACGGCGATATTGGTAGGGCGCTGTACAAACGCGCTGGCGAGCTAGGAATTCCAGTTGGTTTTCTTGTGGGACCGCAAAACTATCAAGAGATCGAAACGTTGGCCGCTTTGTACCCAGAGACTGAGGCGATTATCGATCACTTCGGACATTGCGTTCCGTCTGTTGACGGTTCAGAAGTTCCAGAGTTCGAACAGTTACTTGCTATAGCCCGCTACCCGCAGATCAACGTGAAGCTTTCTGAGTTTCCCCGTGCTTCTAACCAAGAATTCCCGTATATGGATATGTTCGATTGGGTGCATAGGCTGATCGAGGCCTATTCTGCTGATCGGCTGATGTGGGGCACTGACTTTCCATTCATCGTCGAGCAGGTCGGGTACTCCAAAGGTTGGGAGATCGCCGACAGGATAGAGCCTGCTATGGGACCTGGACTTCGGGATCAGATCCTTGGTGGAACATGTGAACGTTTGTTTGGCACGTGGGGCGAGTAGACGCTCGTTGAGTTTTTGCCGCCTCGTTCATATTCGGATGTTGAATATTCGCTCATTCACCCCATGATGCCAATCGCTGGCTTATAGTGTGCATCAGCCGGAATACATCTCAAAAGGAACCTCGATGACATCGTCGCCAATTCCATCTTCAGCTCCCGACGCAGTAAAACGAATGACTGCCGCTGCGACCGATTTCTTGAACTCCCTTGATGATTCACAGCGAGCGACAGCATCATTCGGTTTTGCTGGTGATGAACGATACAAATGGGCTTACACACCGGTCGATCGCGAGGGGATTAGGCTCGGTGAAATGAACGATGCTCAGCGCAAGGCTGCGTTCACGATGATGGAAACGGTTTACAGCGCACGGGGTGTGGCGACTGCTCATCGGATTATCGAGCTCGAGACGATTTTGGGCGAGTGGGAAAAGATCAGCGAAAAGATTTCTCAGTGGGAACGAAATACCGACCGCTACTGGTTTAGCGTTTTCGGCAACCCGGGAAGCGTCGACGAGCCGTGGGGCTTCCGCGTTGGCGGTCACCACATTGGTCTTACAGCAAACGTGGTGGATGGCGAGCAGGTTGCGATTTTGCCCCTGTTCTTCGGAGCGAACCCTGCTGT
>JAPKFF010000044.1:0-16601 GCA_028821715.1 Dehalococcoidia bacterium | reverse complement strand
CGCATCCATACCGATTAACGCATCGGCAAATGCATGGATTGTCGCCTCAGCGGCTTTTGGATAGGACCAGTAACACGACTCTCCAACACCTTCTGTTCCGTCTTCAGTAGTGATTTTTACCACTAGGTAGCGATCTACAAAAAAAGTTTCGATCTTTGCAATATTCAAGTTTGTTCTCATATGTGCCTGATGTGTCTGCAATTAATTTGGCAGGCAGTAAAAAAATTTAAATGTTCCAATGGTCGTTAATGCTCGCTTCGTATTGGGCGGTCTCTTCGTTTTCGATTTCTTCAATGGTCACAGGGCGACCGAGTACTGATGATTCTAAAGCTGCGTTACATACAGCCAGATCCTTTCGACCGGTATATGCATCTACTTCAGGCATGGTGCCATCGGCTATACATTGACCTAGTTCATAGTATTCTAGAGCTACGAGAAATCGATCCGAATCTCCAGTGGGCCTGTTGTACGATCCAAGTCTGTCACTACCAAAAAGCCGGGCAGGAAGTTCGTCGAGGTGAAAGTCCGGGACGAGTTCCAGAACTTCATCACCGGATATCGTGCCCACACCATCTATGGTCACCGTTAACTCGTCACCTCTGCGGTTTTTTGCAGGAGTTATTGAACCCTTACTGCCGTAAATCATCCCGTATTGCGTCGCTTGGCCGTGTGCAGCATAAAACGAAGTCCATTGACCAACAGCACCGTTCTTAAATTTGAGAGTAGAAATGACCATGTCTTCCGCATCTGCGTCGATCTCGTTCGGTACTTCATCTTTCCAGTGATCGTAGAAATCATGGACCCCTATGCGTTCGCCCCGATATCGCTTAGGTTCCCAGATTTTTGAAACTGCGAATACTTCTTCTATATCGCCTAGGTAGTACATCATTTGGTCAACTGTATGCACTCCGGCATCAACAAAAATTCCACCAATATTTTTATAGTGTCGCCAAGGCAATATGATGATTTCTTTACCGCCTCCAGCTGATCCCAATAACATGCTATACGGGTCACCGATTACGCCTGAATCTAAAACGGCTTTGTTGAGACGACACATTGGGTCACGTCGTTCCTGCTCAGCCACGCTGAGTATCTTGCCGCTGCGTTTCCACGCATCGATCACACGGTTACATCCTCGGATTGTTAGGGAAAGTGGTTTTTCACATAGGACGTTGTATCCGAGATCGAATGCCATCTCGGCGACCATATGATGGGATCCCGAATCGGTGGTGATATCTACTGCTTCAATATCTGGTCGTTTTTTTCGCATATCTTCCATTGAGGTGAAGACTTCGGGACGACTTCCGAGCATTTCTTCTGCTTTGTCGGCAAGATGAAGGGCGTTTTCTTTCCGGGTGTCACAAACGGCTACTAATTCAACGTTGGCCATACCACTTTCGTAAAGTGCACCTAAGGCACGCAGGTGTCTGCCACCCATTCCTCCGGCACCGACTATTGCAATTGGAATAACAATCAATCTTTCACTCCTTACTTTTATTTTGGTGAGTCGCGCATTGGAATTTACAAAATCCAGAAATACGCTTCATGGTTTACCTGTCTTGGACACTGCCATCGAATCCAATAGGAGTATCGAGTATTTTTGGGTTCTCTGGTCCAGACAGAGCGACTTCATTCAGTTCGATTCCTAGTCCCGGACCTTCTGGAACGATCAGATATCCGTCTACGAGTTGCAAAGGGGTTATCAACAGATCACTTTTTGGTGGTTCGGATTCACCGGTGTACTCCTGAAGAGCGAAATTCGGTATGCAGGCGTCGAGCTGAACACAGGCTGCTGTGCTAACCGGGGAAAGCGGATTGTGCGGAATTACTTTCACGTGCTTCGCTTCAGCCATCGCTGCTACTTTCTTCGATCCTGAAAGCCCGCCGCACAAGCAGAGATCAGGTCGTATGTAAGATGCCGCGTTTGCCTCCAAAAGCTGTTCATACTCGAAAATCGTTGTAAACCGTTCGCCGGTTGCGATTGGAATGTTGCATTGGTCGGCCACCTCGCCCATACGAGCTGGGCTGTCAGGAAGCATAGGGTCTTCATAGAAGAATGGGTTGAACTGTTCAAGTCTTCGACCCAGCCATATACTTTCTGCCGGAGACATTTGACGATGGATTTCGACGCAGATATCTACGTTGCTCCCAACCGCTTCTTTGACGGCTCCAACTCGAGCTACCGCTTCATCTGCCCATTCAGTATAGGACTTGTGTAGGTAATAATCGGGGGCGAACGGTGTAAATCTAACCGCCGTGAAACCGTCTTTCGCGGCGGCGACAGCGCTCGCTACGAGGTCGTCTTTAGTGTTTCCGCCGACGTGCATGTAGCAACGCACTTTGTCACGAGTCTTGCCGCCCATGAGGTCATATATTGGCACGCCGAGTCGCTTGCCTTTGATGTCCCAAAGAGCGATATCGATCGCAGAAAGCGCGCCTTGAACTACTGATCCCATGAAGTGCGACGAACGATAGAGCCACTGGTAGTGATGCTCGATGTAGTCCGGGTTTTTACCTTTGAGGTACTCGGCCATCGTATCGACCATCGTCTTGGTCGGTCGTTGCCAGCCATGAACGCCTCCCTCACCAATCCCAACAGTTCCGTCTTCGCAGTAAATACGAATCAGCAGCCAGCGATCCCAAAGTATAGTTTCGACTCGTTCGATCTTGGTTGGTGCTCGCATATTGGCGTGATCCGTTTGCTGAGTATGTGGTTGTCGAGTGCAGAAGCACTCAAGCTGAAATCGTTCGCTAGCCGAGAAGGTAGCTCGTAATTGAGGCGGTTACAAGATCAATTCGGTTTGTGTTGGGCTCTTGGTGGAGTTATAACGACGGAACAAGCGGATATCGGCGTTCATTGTTCGATCTAATCGAGCGCCTGACATAACTGAACCTTAGCCACTGGAAAGTGAACTGAAACTTGCTCGATCTAATAATCAAAGGTGCGGCCGTCATCGATGGCTCCGGCTCTGTAGGAACGATTCTCGATGTAGCGCTCAAGGGTGATCGGATTGTTTCGATTGCACCAAACATCGAAGCTGAATCAACTGAAGCATTGGATGCTACTGGCTTGGTGTTGTCGCCCGGATTCATCGACGTTCATTCGCACGATGATTTTCACGTGCTGATCGAACCTGAAGTTCGCCACAACATCTTGCAGGGCATTACAACTGTGATAGTCGGTAACTGCGGATTTGGGGCGGCAGGCTCTGATGCTGGCAAGATTCAGATGAGGGCGATCAATGAGCCCAGTGCCGATCTCCCAGATTGGGCTGGCTACGCTGGATATCTTGAAGAAGTCGATAAAACATCTCCTGCGCTGAACGTCGCCGCACTAATAGGACATCACACAGCGCGCCGAGAGGCGATGGGTGGAGTTGCTGATCGCCCGCCAAGCGACTCGGAGCTGGCGGCGATGTTGGCGAATGTAACTGAAGGCATGGAGGCTGGGGCGGTCGGATTGTCGACGGGTCTGGTCTACGAACCGGGACGATACGCCAGTACTGAAGAAGTCGTCGCATTATCGAAGGTGGTTGGTAAGCACGCCGGCCTTTACGTTTCGCATATGCGGGACGAGGGATCGGGACTTCTTGATTCGGTTCGGGAAACCTTGCACATCGGTGAAGCCAGCGGGACTGCTGTAGAGATTTCTCACCACAAATCGGTCGGTAAAACGAACTGGGGCATGGTTACTCAGTCGCTTGAGATGATCGAGGAAGCAATCGCTCAAGGTCGTGACGTAACCGCCGATCAGTATCCATACACCGCTCGCAGCACAATGTTGTTCGCACTGGTTCAAAACGGTACATTCAACGACAGCGAGGGCGGTGCTATGGGCAAGTCTGAACCTTCGGAAGTGCTGCTGTGTTCGGTTCCTGGGCATGAAGATTTTGAGGGTCGGACGTTACAAAGCTTCGTCGATGAATTCGATCTGCCGGGTGAAGAAGCAGCGAACAAGCTGCTTCGTGACTACTCCGACTCAATTTTAGTAGCGGCGTTCGGCATGGACGAAGGCGATGTGCGAATGGTGATGGCGCACTCGTCGACGATGATCGGGACCGATGGTCTGGATCGTGGTTCAAAACCTCATCCAAGGGCGTGGGGAACCTACCCACGGGTCCTCGGCAAGTACGTTCGTGAAGAGGGTGTTATCTCGCTTGAGAACGCCATCTACAAGATGACGCATATGCCAGCTGCCAAGTTCGGAATCGCCAATAGAGGTATGGTCAAAGAAGGCTATTTCGCTGATCTCGTGTTGTTCGATCCTGACACTGTCATTGACCGTGCGACGTATGAAAATTCCCGGATAGGTCCGTCGGGAATGCCCCACGTAATCGTGAACGGAAAGTTCGCTGTGAAGAATGGTGAGCACGCAGGATCACGATCAGGTCGAGCGTTACGTAGAGGTCAGGTTTAGCCACTCAGGGTGAACTATGGAGAGTAGACTGCGCCCGCGCTTGTGTTTGATTGACCAAGGAACGTTAGGAATCTATGTCGTCAGAAATCATCGAATCGGTATCGGTAACACCGATCCCATCGAGCTATCAAAAAGAACTCGGAAAAAACGCGTATATCGATAACATCGGCACGCAGCGGCTCGAATGGGTCGTGCGTGCTAGGAGTTCGAGCGGTGCTGAGGGCATTTCCATCGCCAATCGCATGATGCGAGAAGGCAGCGTCGAGAGCATGCTGGCGTACATAAAGGGCGCACTGCTTGGACGCGAAGTCGACCAGCTGTTGGAGATTTCTGATGGTGTCGTAACTGGCGCGGGACAGGGCATGGAACGCTGGTACAGGCATAACGGCTGGATGACCATTCTGGCGTTCGATCTAGTTGGAAAAGAGCGCGGTGTGTCCGCTATCGATCTCCTTGGCGGCAAGAAGCACGATTCAGTTCCTGCCTACGACACAACGCTCTATTTCCAAGATTTCTTAAACCCCGCGCGTGGGGCTTTGCAGGTTGGTGATGAAGCGGCTCAAGCTGTTGCTGATGGTTGGCTGGCGATCAAGATCAAGCTGGGTCGTGGCGGCAGGTGGATGTTGCCCGAAGACGGCATGAGACGCGATATCGAAGTTGTGCTTGGTGCTCGAGAAGCCGTTGGTACTGACGTGAAGATCTACGTAGATGCGAATTTCGGTTACGACGGTCATCTTGATTTGTTGGATCAACTCATTAAGGAAGTTACACCAGCGGATATCTTCTGGTTCGAAGAGATGATTACGCACAATGTAGATGGCTACAAGGCGATGCGTGAGTCGCTCGCTAAGTACGGCTCGAAGGCGGTGTTGACTTGCGGTGAGGTTGACCGTGATCCGATCTCTGAGGTGTTCCAAGATTTGATCGATGGGGGGCTTATCGATGGCTACCAGCCCGACATTGTTGGGCACGGCTACCTTGGTTGGATGGATCTTGAACGTCAGCTGGAAGGAACCGGAGTTCGCACGATTCCGCACAACTTCGGCAACGGATCATTCGGAAGCTACGCCAGCATCGTTTGGGGAGCAGCTTCCGAGTCATACGTGTCGCTGGAAGATGAACGTGTGATTCCGCACTATCTCACCGCCTTGCCTGAGTTCACTAACGGAGCGTACGTGCTGCCAACCGGACCCGGCTTGGGAATGGATATCGATGAAGCCGGCTACGCCCCACATGCTAAGCATGAGAACAGGATGGAGGCGTAGGTATGGCAAATTCAAGCCTCTATGGCCACACCATAAATAAGATCACGATCACGCCAGTTGAGAACTACTTTGGTTCACCCGGTAAGGGGCGAATCGTTGGTCGAAACGCCAAGATGGAAAACTACGGAATCAACCAGCGTGAGTGGTTGCTTCAGGTTTCGACCGACTCGGGATTGACCGGATTGAGCAACGCCCGACCCGCCATGAATAAAGGTGGAATCGTTAATATTTACAATGACTTTCAGGATCTGATTGGCAAGCCGTTGTCAGGATTCTTCAACGTTTCTGGCGGACGAGTGACGAGCATTAATCCTCGGTGGTCAGATTTGATTGATCGCTATGGATTCCTGGACGTCGCTCTGTTCGATCTGATCGGACAGGCGCTTGGTCAACCTGCCTACAGGCTTCTTGGCGACAAGGTGCGAGACAAGGTCGAGGGCTACGATTCGAGTTTGTATTTCCAAGACTTGGTGAATCCTGCGGAAGGTGCCAACGCGGTCGCCATCGAAGCTGCTGAGGCAGTAGAAAAAGGCTGGCGAGCTGTGAAGCTCAAGCTGGGCCGACCTGGCAAGTGGTTCGAGCCATATGCTGGCACTCGTCGTGACATCGAAGTCGTTGAGTCGGTGCGAGCGACGGTTGGCAACGACATTAAAATTCTTGTTGACGCCAACAACGGTTACGACGGTCGAATGGATCTTCTTGAGGACTTCGTTCGAGGAATTGGCGATCTAAATGTTTTATGGATGGAAGAGATGGTCTCCGAGAACATCGCTGACTATCGCAAGCTGAACGAATGGCGCGACAAGTACACGCCAAAGACGATGATCGTTGATGGCGAGAGTCACAAAGGTCGCCAAACGATCTACTGGCAGCTGATGGAAGAAGGACTGCTCGACGCCATTCAACCAGACATGCTTCACATGGGATTTTGGCAGTTCCACGTACTAGCCAGAGACATTGAAGAGTCGGGCGTCGACACGCTCATTGCGCCCCACAATTACAATGCCGCCTACCTTGGTTTGCGAGCCGATATCCAGTTCGGAGCAGCCACTTCTAGGTTCGTTATCGCTGAAGATTCGACCTTAGAATTCGAACTCTATAAGGGTACTGAGTACGTGTTCGAAGATGGAAAATACGCGGTTCCGGATTCACCAGGATTGGCAGTAAGCATCGACCAGGATCTTTACGACCGCGTTTACAAACAACACGAAACTGTAATTAGTTAGTTCATTAACAATTTTAGGAAAACGACGAAACAATGAAAGTACTAATAACAGGAATTACGGGTCGAGTTGGAGCAAATATTGCTCAAAGCTTTCTGGGCCGCGGGCACGATGTTCGAGGATTTGTATGGCCGGGTGATCGACAGGCAGACAAGATGAAAGCTGTTGGGGCTGACATGGTTGAAGGCGATCTGGCGAGTTTGGCTGATGTGAATGCTGCCGTAGAAGGACAGGAAGTAATTCTTCACCTTGGCGCAGCGTTTCAGGCGGGAGGTCCGTTTACTCCCGAGCAGTATTTCGACACGAATGTGAAGGGTACGTTCAACGTTCTTGAAGCGTCGAAGAATCTTGGAAATCAGTTGAAGCACGTGCTAATCACAAGCACCGATGCAACGATGTTCAAGTATCCGAAAGGCGGAATCGCAGAGGCGATTGCCGAGGACTCTCTGCCGCTATCGACTACCGATTGGTATGGCTATTCAAAGGTGCTTTGCGAAAGTCTTCTAAATCGATATCGTGCACAGGACGATCTTAGCGGAACGATTATTCGATTCGCTAACGTCTGGGGAGCTGGAGAGATTTTGAACTTTGGTCAATTCCATCTTAGTCATTTTTTAAAGCAGTTCGAAAACAGAACCGACGATGCAGGAAAAGCGACCTACGAAGTTCTTCAAACCGAAAGTGCCAAGACCGACGGCGGTCCGAGACTTATCGTTGCACGCGATGTGAACGGTCGGCCGTGGAAGAAGCACCAAGTTGAAGTCCGTGATCTTGTTCATGCTTACGAGAAGGCCGTTGGCAACCCGGCGACATTCGGTAACGTATACCAGCTTGGGTCTAAAGAGCCGTTCACGTGGGACGTACTGATTCCTTACATCTCGGAGAAAACGGGAATTCCGTATTCAACGGTTGATCTGGCGACTAATCCGACGTTCTACGAATACGATGTATCGGCTGCGAAGAACGACTTTGGGTACGCTCCGACGCTGACATTGTTCGACATGGTTGACGAGGCTATTCGATACAACGCTGAAGGCGGCGGCAGAATTATTCCGACGAGAGTCTAGGATAAGTGGCAGCAGTTCGAATTCTTTGATTGCCAAACCCCATATCGCCGCTAATGGTCTCTCCACTTCGCTGTCGCTGGGATCGAGAAGTTGGCTGTCGCCTGCTATGGACGAACGCGGTTCATAGCTACGTAGATGCCTATTCCTAGACCTATGTAAGCGATGATGTTGAGGAATACACCGTTCCAGACGCCTAGCATCGAGCCGACGGTAAAGCCGACGATCCAGATCAACAGCATGGTCACCGCGGCGACGATTCGTAGTCGTGCGTCGAGTTTGTGCTTGCCTACTCGGCTGACGAAGTCGCCTACAGGAGCACCAGTTAGCGCGATGACGAATGAGGCTGCAACGTTACCGATCATGAAGCCGAGCGGGAGCACCCAAAGTACCCAAACAACGAGTGCATAGGCGATTCCGAATCCGATCGCTGCGACTAGTGATAGAACGACTGCAGAAGCGAACTCGGTAGGGGTCGATCGAAAGATCGGTGCTCGCCCGATGTTGGCGCAATCGGGACACCGAGCGCCTACAGGCGATTGGACCATGCACTCAGGGCAGATGAAGTCGCCGCACCTTCCACAACCCAAATTGGAAGTGGTTTCGGGGTGGCGTAGGCAAGTGCTATCGAAGGTGTCGTTTGTCATAGGCGGTACAGGATACCCAAAAAATGTGGTGACTTATGGTGAAACATCAGTCGGTATTTCGTTGAATTACTACTGTCCGACCCACTCGGAGCGGCTCTTGATATCTCGGTCGAAGACTAAGCGATTCCAAAGAAGCTTCGCCGAAATAGATCCGTCGACTCCTCGTAAAGAGTTAGATGTCATACGCTTAAAAAGAGTCACAACGATAATTCCTATCGAAAACCAGAGAATTTCTATAGGAAGATCTAAGAGCAAAACCCACACAGGAACTACCAGAGTAGCGATTAGCCACCAAACTGCGGAATCCTTCCAAGGACTCACTAGAACCGCCAGCGCCGGTATCGCTGGATAGGCGAACGCCAAGGGGAAACTGAGTACGAATATCGCCCCTTCAGTTGTCGCTATTCCACGTCCTCCACGGAATCTGAGGAAGATAGACCAATCGTGACCGATCACACTTGCTATTCCAACGGCCACCTGAGTGCCTAAACCGAGCCCGAGAACCGCATCTGAGACGATGAAAACTGGAAGTGAGCCTTTGATTAACACATCGACGATGACTACAAACCCGGCCCAGCGTGAACCAAGCTGAGAGTAGGCGTTCGATGCTCCGATATTTTTCGATCCGACTTCAGTGAGATCGGCATCACCGATGTATTTTCCGACTAGATACGCCGTCGGAAGCGACCCGATGAGGTAGGCGATACCTACGGGGGCTAATGCATCAATGCTGGGCATTGCGGCTATGCCAATCCCGTGGGCATGTTGCCAATGTTCGGACCGTGCGTTTGTTTTGCTCGATCAACTAATTTTTCGACCGTGTTTGGCGGAGGTCCGTTGGTTCCTGGCATTGTTTCGTTCTTGGCTCCGAGAGCGTGATAGTCAGTGCCGCCGGTTGGCACTAGATCGTAACGGGTCGCAATATCAATGTAAGAATCACGACGGTCGCTGTTGTACTTCTCGGCGTAGACCTCAATTCCGACTAGCCCTGCTTCAACAAGTTCAACAACGAGTGGATTGAGGTTACGTACGGTACGGGGATGGGCAATGGAGCCAATTCCGCCTACAGAGTGGATAAGTGTGAGAGCTTCAACTGGGTGAAGCTTTGGTCGCGGGACTCGTGCGACTCCTTTTTCTCCAAGAAATCGATCGAACGCTTCAGCGACCGTATTGACGTGCCCTGCCTCGACCATTGCTCGTGCGATATGGGGTCGTCCAACCGATCCACCCGCCATCTCGACAACTCGCTCCCATGAAACGGGACGTTTTAGCTCTTCAAGTTTGTCGACCATAGCGCGGGCAGCATCGACTCTTTCGGATCGGAATTGTTCCAGAGTTTTCTGTAACTCAGGATGTTCAATGTCTATGAAATAGCCGAGCAGGTGAAGCTCGGAATCCTCATTCTCTGTTCCAAGCTCGATTCCCGGAATTACGGTTAGGTTCGAGGAAAGGTTCGCCGCTTCGACCGCGTCGGTGACTCCTTCTGTTGAGTCATGATCGGTTATGGCGACGGTTCGAAGGGTTGTTGATGAAATATGGTCGATGAGCTGTGTCGGAGTGAGCGTGCCATCGGATGCGGTCGTGTGGAGATGAAGATCTATTTCAACGGGCCACTCTGGATGAACGGTTGGTATCTTCGAGTCGTATCGGCTTCCTTGCACGTTCTGGCCGGTTGAATCGCTCAAACTTCGACTTGCCTGTCGACTCGTTGTACGGATGTCGCAAGTCCGGTCGAATCATCGATATCGATAAGAACTGAATTGAAATTGATCAGACCGCTTCGCACGGGCTGCATGCGTTGACGACGTCCTGATAGGAACCGTGCCAGTGAGCCTTCGACTTCGACACCGAGTATCGAATCGACGGCTCCGACCATGCCGAGGTCGGTTGCGAATCCTGTGCCATAAGGTAGGACTTTACAATCGGCGGTTGGAACGTGGGTGTGGGTTCCTACAACCGCAGCGACGCGTCCATCGAGGTGCCAAGCTAGGGCTGCTTTTTCAGATGTTGCTTCGGCGTGGAAGTCGACCACGATGGGCTTGCCTTGTCCGAATCCACCCGCGAGTAGATCATCGATGACTGCGAACGGTGAGTCAAATTCACCGACCCAGACTCGTCCGATCAAACTGATCACGGCTACAGGGCCTGAATCATCGCTTGCACCGCGCCCTGGGTTGTCGGTGGGGTAGTTGAGAGGGCGCAAAACGGGTAAGAACGGATCATCGAGGTGGTCGATGAATTCTCGTTTGTCCCAAACGTGATTGCCGGTGGTAATTACGTCGGCACCGGCTTCAAGCATTTCGGTGACACTTTCGACGGTGAGTCCAATCCCGGAGGCAAGGTTTTCGCCTTGAAGGGTGACAAAGTCGATATTCAGTTCGGATTTAAGATCTTTAAGCAGGCTCGTAACGGCTTTTCGCCCGCCACTTCCTACTACATCACCGATCATTAATACACGCATGCGAGTCTTTCTAATGTTTCATTCGACCGTTCGCGCTCATAACGGTGTCGATCACTGAAGGCACGACCAACGCTGCTACTGGGCAACTTCGATTGATCGGGATTCTCTGATTACCACTACCTTGATTTGGCCAGGGTAGGCGAGGGTTTCTTCGATTTTTGCCACGATGTCTCTTGCTAGAGTCGCAGCCGAAATGTCATCGACGTTTTCAGGATCTACAAGCACTCGAACTTCCCGGCCTGCTTGAATAGCGAAAACACGTTCTACACCATCGAATCCCTTGGCGACTTCTTCAAGTGCTTCGAGTCTCTTGATGTAGTTTTCTACCGTGTCGTGTCGTGCACCAGGGCGAGCTGCGCTAATCGCATCGGCAGCGGCAACAAGGAACGATTCTACCGTTGTCATTTCACGATCGTGATGCTCTCTGATAGCCGTGACCACTCGATCTTTCTGACCGTAGCGTTTCGCAATATCGGCACCGATTTCTGCGTGAGGTCCATCGACTTCATGCGTGAGTGCCTTACCGATGTCGTGCAAGAATCCTGCTGTCTTAGCGATCTGGGGGTCGGCCCCGATCTGAGAAGCCAGAATTCCCGCGGCAAGCCCGACTTCAACCGAGTGCTGAAGTACGTTTTCGCCGTAGCTGTATCGATATTTAAGCCGTCCGACAAGTTTGACCAGTTCTGGATGCAGACCTTTTACGTCGACATCGAACGTGGCGGTTTGTCCGGCTTTGCGAACAGTTTCATCGACCTCTGTACGTGCTTTTTCGACCGACTCTTCTATACGTGCAGGATGAATCCTGCCGTCTTTAATCAGTTTGCGGAGGGCTATGCTTGCGACTTCGCGTCGGATCGGATCGAAGCAGGAAATCGTAATTGCCTCAGGCACGTCGTCGATGATTAGATCGACTCCGGTAGCTGCCTCGATGGCTCTGATATTCCTTCCTTCTCGTCCGATCAGTCGCCCTTTCATTTCGTCGTTAGGTAACGGAATGCTGGTCACCGTTGCTTCTGAAACAACTTCAGCCGCGAGTCGTTGCATGCTCGCTGCGAGAATGACGCGAGCTTTATCGTCCGCTTCGTCCTGAGCCTCTAGTTCGGCGTACCTGTATCGGCGTGCCAGTTCGAACTGGATATCTTCTTCAGCTTGATCGAGCAGTTGTTGTCTTGCATCGGCTAATGAAAGTCCTGAAACGGTTTCGAGTCTTTCACCGGCTTGAAGTCTCAAATCTTCGGCCGCCGAGATTTCCACGGCGATCTGATCTTTTTGAGTCTTTAATCCAAATTCGATTTCTTTTATCGAATCGGTCCTGCTTTGCAGAGTTTCTTCTCGTGCTTGGAGACGACTCTGTTGGTGTTGTATTTCTAACTTCTGCTCATTGAGCTTTGCTTCTGTATCACTTCGTACTTGAAGCGCTTGCTCTTTAGCTTCTAGAAGAATCTCCTTACTTCGAGCGTTGGACCTGCGCATTTGCTGCGCCGATGCTTCTTCAACTGCTCGCTGTGATTTTGCCGAAAGGAGGTTGTGAAGTTGGAAGCCTAGTCCGCTTCCGATCACAACCGCTACTAGGGCTGCTAGGACGGCTATGAGGATGGTGTCCATCCGTGCCTCCTGTGCCTTTGAGTATTAAGTTTTTAGTGCGCAAGCCGAAACGAATCGCCTCGCTCCGCGAGTGAATAGTAAGTTCGTATGAGTTTTCATGCAAGGAGTTGAACTAGTAATTCGGATCATCAGCGATATTTTGGAGCACAAAAAACGCCGCAACCAATGGCTGCGGCGTTTTTGTAATTTCGGTTCGAAGTATTCGAACATCGATAAAGAGTGGTCTACTCTTCTTCGCCGTCTCCTGCTTCTTCTGAGTCACC
This sequence comes from Dehalococcoidia bacterium, assembly GCA_028821715.1. GTDB lineage: Bacteria > Chloroflexota > Dehalococcoidia > Lucifugimonadales > Lucifugimonadaceae > Lucifugimonas. The sequence continues at coordinate 3,656 of JAPKFF010000044.1, read as the reverse complement.
GTCAGCAGCATCTTCGCTGTCTTCGGCTTCTTCGCCTTCAGCAGCAGCAGCAGCAGCAGCATCATCGTCAGCCGATACTCTTGGTGGCTGAATCCATGCGATTCGATCGTCTGCAGGACCAGCTAGCGTTACGCCAGCTGGCAAATTGATTTCGCCAGCCAGAATTGCTGAATCGATTTCCACCAAGCCTGAGCAGTCGACGACAATTTCGTTTGGAACATCGAATGGCTTTGCTCGAACAAGAATTTCGAACGCACCCTGTGTGACAACACCTGCGCCACCGGATGTACCAGGAGCTTCTTCCTGACCAGTCAGTGATACTGGTACTGGAGTTTCAACTTCCTGCTGAATGTCGACTCGTTGGAAGTCAACGTGCTGAATATCGCCGGAAACTGCGTGTCGTGCAATCTCTCGAACGATGGTTACAGTCTGTGTACCGCCAGAAACCTTGAGAGTTACTGGTGTAGTTCGGCCTGCGGCTCGCAGAACAGAGAGAAGCTCTCGTCCATTTGCCTGGAGAGACTCTGAATCTTCGTTAAGACCGTACATGTGAACGGGAGTAATTCCCTGGCGTCGGAGCGCTCGGTTCTTTTTACCGAGGGCCGTGCGGACGTCTACGCTAAGTGTGATAGCGTCTGTTGCCATTGCGAGCATCTCCCATTTCTAGTCGGGGACCGAAAACCGGTCTTTCCTGTTGTTAGCAGTTCAATAAATAGTGGCATCGAGGCACGAAATCTCGTCTGCACAGCTATCAATCTTACCACCAAGTATTGGATCCGTATTGAGTTCACGATTATGAATGTTTCTAAGATTAGCGCGACCTTAAAAGTCGACCGTTTAGGTCAGCATTGGCTTCTCAGTGATATGATTGAGAGGCACGAGAGTTCGAACTCACTTTGAACTAATGTTGGACGTGCCCGATCACGGCGTAGGCGTAAAGGAATTTTGCCTCTCATGCTGAGTCGATTGCTGGAGACCTGCTCATGCTTGTACCGATGAAGGTTGATTATGGGGTTCGTACCCTTGTTTACCTCGCGCAACAAGATGGTACGGAATTCACTTCTACGTCCGATATCGCTCATGCTCAGCACATTCCTGAACCTTATTTGTTGAGAATTTGCTCAGAGTTACAAAAATCTGGGTTAATCGAATCTCGCAGAGGTCCTCAGGGTGGTCATAAGCTCGCAAAGCCCTCCGAAGATATTTCGGTGAGTGACGTTGTGAAATCGGTTGATTATTCTTTAGCTCCTGTCGACTGTGTCGAAGAACCCGATGGCTGTAGGCTCTCTGGGGCTTGTTCGCAGCGCGAGCTCTGGAGTGATGTAGAGATGATGCTGCTAGAGCACTTGAGAAAAGTACGAATCAGTGAGTTGAAGAACCAGCAGATGATAATGTCGGCAGTTGGGGCTCCAGTAAAAACGAACTTCTAGGTTCTAAGACTTAAATAGGCAGTATCTAGATCGTCCGTATTGAATCTAACTTCTCAGTTAGCTGCTTGAACCCGCTCTTTGGCGCGCCAAACCTTAAATATGAGGCGATTTGCGCCGATCAGCGGAGTAGAATTCATAGGTATTGCCCCGATCGATCTCGGTTTACCTATACGAAAAGCGTTTATTTTGGTGTCGATCGGAAATAGTAAGAGGAAAATTTAGGGACATGGCAGAGACCAACGGCTTCACGCCACTAACGCCCGGTCAGGTTCAGCGATACAGTCGCCACCTGATCATGGACGGGGTTGGCAGCGTAGGCCAGCGAAAATTGATCGATTCGAAGGTGCTTATCGTAGGTGCCGGTGGGCTTGGCTCGCCTGTTGCGCTTTACCTTGCATTGGCTGGAGTTGGAACACTCGGTATCGTCGATTTCGACACCGTGGACGTTTCAAACTTGCAGCGCCAAATTTTGCACGCAGATGCAGACGTTGGGCGCCCGAAGGTTATTTCAGCTAAAGAGACGATCAATGCACACAACCCGGAAACAAACGTCATCCTCCACGAGGAACCGATTAATTCCGACAACGCGATGGACATCATTCCCAACTACGACATCATCGTAAATGGGGCGGATAACTTCGCAACTCGATATCTTGTAAACGATGCATCATTCTTGGCTGGCAAGCCGCTTGTCGATGGAGCCATTCTGGTGTTCGATGGACAGGCGACGACTTATCAGCCGGGTAGTGGTTGCTACCGCTGCATGTTCCCTGATCCTCCACCTCCTGGTGAAGTTCCTAACTGTTCAGAAGCGGGCGTAATTGGCGCACTTCCAGGACTCGTTGGTTCAATTCAGGCGTTGGAAGTAATCAAGCTTGCTATGGGGGTTGGTGAAACACTTACGAGCCGGATGCTTCTGATCGACGCTTTGACTATGGACTTCCGTGAGATCAAAATTCGCCAGAACCCAGATTGCAAACTTTGCGGAGCTGATCCGGAAGTCACAGAATTAATCGATTACGAAATCTTCTGCGGAATCCTTCCTCCTGTATCCGTTGAAGAGCAGATGGTGTTGGCCGACTAATTAGTTGGTGCTTCGACTTGGGGCGTAAAACCACAAATGCAACTTGAGTTGTGCGTCTCGAATTCTTTCGGGACGCACAATGCTCAGGTCGAAACCATTAGAGATTAGACACTAACTCACTCATTTACGAAAGATATTTTCCTTGGCCTCAACCTTTGTCGCACCGTTTACACCGGTGAAAACAGACGCACTATCAGCCATCGGCAACACACCGTTGGTCGACGTGTCGATACTGAGTCCAGATCCCAAGATAAAAATATACGGCAAGCTCGAGTCGGTAAACCCAACCGGTTCGGTCAAAGATCGTGCCGCTCGGTCGCTTATACAGACCGCTGAATCAGAAGGCCTAATCAAGCCCGGCGACACGATTCTCGAACCAACATCGGGTAATACTGGACTCGGTTTAGCGATGATCGGTCGAATCAAGGGCTACAACGTAAAAGTTGTTATGCCTGCGAGTGTTCCACCTGAGCGAGTTCATCTTTTAGAGGCGTTTGGGGCAGAAGTGATTCTGTCGCACAAGGACAAAGGCACGAACGAATCGATTCTTGTCGCCAAGCAGTTGGCAGAAGAGAATCCTTCGTATCACATGCCGTATCAATACGGTAACCTCGCCAACCCGAGGGCTCATTACACGACGACAGGTCCGGAGATCGCTCGTGACATGCCGGACGTTAGCGCGTTCGTTGCTGGGTTAGGAACTGGCGGCACGTTAATGGGTGTTGGTAAGGCGCTACGTGAACACAACCCCGATATTGAGATTATTGCGACGGCTCCGCATCCCGACGATAAAGTGCAGGGGTTGCGATCTATCGAACACGGATTTATTCCACCAATACTCGATTTAGATAAGCTCAACAGTCGAATTCTTGTAGATGGCGAAGAGGCGTTCTACTGGACACGGCGGCTACTTACAGACGCTGGTTACTTTGTTGGAGTTTCGTCCGGAGCGACGTTCGCCACGGCTCGTAAACTCGCTAAGAAATGGTCGAAAGAAGGGCGTGAAGGTAAGATTGTTTGTATGTTCGCCGATGGTGGTTGGAAGTATCTTTCAACCGGAATTTATGGGGAAGATTTCAAGTTCAAGCAATCGGAAATCGAAGGCAAGACCTGGTGGTAGCCCTCTGAACTCCCGAGGCCTT
>JAPKFF010000043.1:0-16804 GCA_028821715.1 Dehalococcoidia bacterium | reverse complement strand
GTGAACCCGGCAATCCTTTTGCCCTATCGAACAAGTGCGCCGCACAACCGAGATTCATCGCTGCTTCGACATTTTCAGGACGACCGTCCTAAAAAAATGCTTCCTAAGTCTCAATTTCAACTAACTCAAGAGCGTTTGAATAAAATCTCCAACTCAGGCTTTATCGAAGCCACTTCCGAAGTGTTCATCAAATGGTCAAACAACCCCTCCATGCCAAGTAATTTGATCTTTTCGTTATATCTAATAGTGGAGTTGGAAAACATGTACCTGATCGGCACTACCTATTGAAGCCTCGCTGAATCCCCCGAATATAGGAGACCTGCCCCAAATGCTGAGACTCCTCGGCGAGAATATGCCCCAGAATCCAGCCGATATTCAGCGACTCATCCCGGTACTCAGCAAACACGTCTCGATCCAAATCCGACTGCTCCAACGCATCGATCATTGCAAGCACCGAAGCGTGTGCTGCATCGTAGTACTCGAGTATTAGGCTGATATCGACATAAGGAAAATCTCGAACTTGATCGGGAGTTTCGCCGCGACCGTATCGGTCTTCAGGCATATCGAGCTTGGCAGCCCAACCGTTGCGAGTCCAGAGTTCATCATTGCCAAGCACAGTCGAATTCGCCCAGCGATCGGACACTCTAGCCATATGCCAAACCGTCCACAAAATGTGGTTCGATTCGGGGCTCGGCTGCCACATCAGTTCTTCAGGCGTAAGGCTTGCTACTGATTCTTTGAGTTTACCGTAGTACTCGTTGAGTCCACTTTTGATCGGATCTCTGAATGAAGGCATATCACACACACCCACCTTTACTAGCCTTTGAGGCCTCGAATTATTCCACGAATCAGGGCGACCTGACCAAGATGTTGAGATTCTTCTACAATTACATGACCCAAAATCCAACCCAAAGTGATCGTCCGCCCACCACGCGAAAATTCGTTCGAAACATCATCATCCGACATTCCGTCGATAACGGTAAACGCTGAGTCACGTACAAAGTCGTAGTAGGCGAGCAAATCCGAAACAGCTACTTCAGGAAGCGACCGCACTTCGTCAAGGGTGTTCGAATAGCCGTTTCCTTCGGAGGTAATTCCAGTCTTGGCTGTCCATCCTCCGGAGTCCCACACGCTGTCACCCCCGGCGATCACGCCGTTAATCCAGTTATCCTCAACACGCGCCATGTGCCAAACAAGCCAGATAATCGTATTAGTATCCAAACTCGCCTGCCAGTAAAGCTCGGCTTCGGTAAGACCTTCGAGCTTTTCTTTTAGCTCCCCCAGATATTCCGACATACCTGATTTGATCGAATCTCTAAACGAACTCATCTTCTTCGCTTCCTGCATTCCAACACTTTCCAGCACGATTTACCGAGTGAAGTTATCGTAACTGAGGGACCCGGTGAAGGGTCGAGCTTCAGACAACAATCGTCGAATCGAGTGCCCCACTTAAATGAACTTCTAGTGAAAATCGTTTAAATCCATCCGACGTGACAAATCAATCAGCATCAACAAGCCCCGCCAGAGAAATTAGGTCTAAGACCCCTTCGTAACAGCCTCGATCATTGCTTGAATGTAGCCGTTGGCGAACGCACGGCCTCGGTGACCGAACTGCGTGTCCTGATGCGTGTGCGGAACATGATCATCGATAAAAAAGCTATCGTAGCCGTTGTCGTTGTAAGCCTTCATGGCACGATACATATCGACGTGTCCCGTGTTGATGAATTCCTCTCGGAAGTCCTCTGGGTTCGGAGCCGAAACGTTACGAAAGTGCACGTACAAAATTTTGTGCTTTGCAGTCATTTCAGAAATGAATTCGTAAAGAGCGTCGCCCTCTGAGTCGAACATTTCAGAAACAGTTCCCTGGCAGAACTCGATAGCGCAGTTGTCCGATGGATAAATGTCCAAGTAACGACGGTAGTTGTCGTACGAATTGAACAACATCGGAATACCACCGAGCTTCTTCACCGGAGGGTCGCACGGGTGAATACCAAGGCGAATGCCTTCTTCTTCAGCAATCGGTGTAATGATCTTGATCCAGTACTCGAGATTCACCCACATCTCTTCTTCGGTGTATTCACGACCGTGTGTGAGAGGCATATCGCCAGCTGTTTTGTAGTTGAAAGCAGTAGCCCTTGAGCCTCCTCGAATCAGTTGCTCAGGGGTTCGCCAAACATGTGAAGGCATCCAGTGATAGCCAAAGATCGGAATACCTGCACGAGCGATGTTTCGCACGGTAGTAATCATGTTGTCGATTTGCTCATCACGCTTTGGACCGTTCAGCATGATGTGGTCGTAGAACGTTGTAGGCACGTTTTCAAGTGCTGATAGCGTCAGGCCGTAGTTTTCAACGTTACGGCGAAGATTCACCAGATCGTGGACAGCCCACGTTCCATCGTGGCCGGGGATATCGGGAGTGTTGAACACAATATCGTTCATCCCGTATTGCTGGGCGAACAGCAAGTATTCAGGTGATGCCTGTCTGATTTGTCCAAGTCCTGCACGCATGTTTGAGTCTTTCCTAATTTGTAGATGTTTAAACGGTATTTTTCACAATCGCTGTCCGTCAACTTACACTCCGCCCGAGCCAAGTGGTAGGCGTAGCCACATCTCGTAGCTTTAGTACAAAGTGTTATATCCTGCTAGCACCACACGTTCGATATCAGCAAGTTACTAGGTACGAATTCATATGACAAGCGATTCACCGAATATGACCATGTCAGACTATCCGGCGAGCTTAGAAATTGACTACGACGATTCCAGTAGAAATCGTCTGACTGTATTTTTTAGAGGCATAACTGTCATACCAATCCTCCTGATAGTCATTGGTCTACAAGCTATTAGCCCATTTCCCATAATTCTTATGGTTCTGTTCCGTCAAAAATACCCACGATGGTGGTTCGATTTCAATCTGGAAGTGATCAAATTTTCGACCCGTGTCGGAGCGTACGTGCTATTGCTTACAGACAAATATCCTTCGACCGACGAGGAACAATCGATCCATCTCACGTTGGACTACCCGGCTCAAGGCGAATTGAATCGATGGCTTCCACTTATCAAGTGGATTTTGGCCATACCGCACTACATCGTTCTTTCTGTTCTCCTAACAGTTGAGATAGTTCTTGTGCTGGTCGGATGGGTCGTAATCCTTATCACCGGAAAACTACCCGAAGGAATCCATAAATTCATAGTCGGAGTAAGCCGTTGGTCACTCCGAGTACAGGCGTACGCATTCCTATTGACTACTGATGAATATCCACCGTTTTCTCTGAACTAAGACCGATAAGCGGGAACGAACACTCAGCATACGAAGGCGGCCGGTGTGACTCATAATCTGGATCATTTGCCCCGCCATTTTGCATCTTTGAAAAACACAACCGGGAAACCTAAAGTCAAGACGCGAACAGATGGATAAAAGTTTTCTTAACCAGCTCGAACAGGAAGTGATGGAAATACGCGAAGCCGGTCTGTACAAAGCCGAGCGTATTATCGTCTCACCGCAAGGCACCGTTATTCGAATGCAAGACGGTTCAGAAGCGATCAACCTGTGTGCGAACAACTATCTAGGGCTCTCGAACCAACCTTCGGTGGTTAAAGCAGCCCAGGCTGCCGCCGGTGAATATGGCTTCGGCATGTCTTCGGTCCGCTTCATCTGCGGTACTCATGACGTCCACGCTGCACTAGAGTTGCGTTTGAGCGAATTTTTGGGAACCGAAGACACAATTCTTTATTCATCTTGCTTCGATGCAAATACAGGGCTGTTCGAGACTATTCTTGGCCCGGACGACGCGATCATCAGTGATGTACTTAACCATGCATCCATCATCGACGGTATTCGGCTATGCAAGGCCGATAGGTACCTATACGCGAACAACGACATGGTAGATCTTGAGTCGAAGCTGATTGAGGCGCAGAGTGCTCGTCGTCGATTGATAGCCACAGATGGTGTCTTTTCAATGGACGGCAGCTACGCAAATCTTAACGCAATTTGTGATCTCGCTGATAAATATAATGCATTGGTTATGGTCGACGATTCTCACGCTGTAGGGTTCATTGGTGAGCGAGGACGCGGAACACCTGAGCTGGCAGGCGTAACTGATCGCATAGACATCGTGACCGGGACTCTAGGCAAGGCGCTCGGTGGAGCATCTGGTGGCTATACCTCGGGACGCAAAGAGGTTATCGAGATGCTCAGGCAACGATCTCGACCGTACCTGTTTTCGAATACTCTTGCGCCGGTGATAGCGGCAACTTCCCTGACTGTGCTGGACATGCTCGAATCAAGCGCAGAGCTTCGAACAAATCTTCATAAAAACAGTCAACAGTTTCGCGCTGGAATGACGAAAGCAGGCTTCGATCTGGTTCCAGGCAACCACCCGATTATTCCAGTGATGCTTGGTGATGCCAGTGTAGCGTCGGAAATGGCTGAACGATTGTTGAGAGAAGGAATCTACGTAGTCGGGTTTTCATACCCGGTTGTACCTTTGGGCAAAGCGCGTATCAGAACCCAGATCTCGGCTGCTCACACTTTAGATCAAATCGACCAAGCCATCGAAGCATTTACTAAGATCGGGAAACAGATGGGGGTGGTGGCATGAGCGTGTCGATCCCGAGAATTCCAGAACCGATCACCGATGAACTGGCAGGTCGAGTTGCGATTGTGACTGGAGCCGGCAGAGGAATGGGGCGTGCGGTCGCAGTGAGGCTTGCAGCGGCGGGTGCATCTGTTGTGGTGAACGATCTTGCTGCTGATGCAGCTCAGTCCACAGCCGACCAGTTGATGTCGAGTGGGGCAATGGCGATCGCTGTTGTCGGCGACGTTTCGAAGTCAGCCATGGTCGATTTGATGATCAAACGATCGAACGATGAGTACGGTGATATCAGCATCCTCGTTAACGCAGCAGGAATTCTCCGGCGAACAGTTGTGTTTGATATGGACGAGGACGAGTGGGATCTCGTCCTGAACGTGAATCTCAAAGGGACGTTCCTGCCGTCTAAGGCGGTGCTGTCTTCCATGCGTGCTTCAGGATGGGGAAGGATCGTCAATTTCTCATCGACCGCAGGCAAAACCACGAGCACGCTCGGGGGCGCCCACTACACAACATCAAAACACGCAGTGCTGGGACTGACACGCCACATGGCTATGGAGGAGGCTGACTATGGAATCACTGTGAACGCTGTATGTCCGGGGTTGATCGATACCGAGATGGTGCAACAGGATGTCGATGAAGACCGCTTGAAGCGATACACCGATGGTTTTCCGATCCATCGACTCGGACAACCTGCTGAAGCTGCCGAGCTAGTTGCGTTTTTGGCCTCCGACCGTGCCGCATACATTACCGGACAGGCACTCGACTTGAGTGGTGGCGATTTAATGGTCTAGATCATTGATCGTCACAATCATGCTTGCGTACTGATGTTTTGGAGCAGTTGATTCATGACAATTTGTCGTGGGGTAAGTCTTTCCGGGCCCACCAAGGTAACGCACTTACCCAACACCTCGACGTCACTTAGCCTGTTTTGAAGAACTGCCGTAAAACACATCACGGCAAAAACTTTGGCATCAATCGCTAACGCAAGGGAAAATTACGCGAGATTTAAGCATGTATTACCGTCGCGTAACACTATCGATATTTTTGCTGCACATCTCCAGCCGTATACGCGATACTTCTTTACTAGCTAACCCCGAGTTTCTAAATTCGTAGTCGTGTGGAGCTGAAATTGACAAGAGTTCTGGTCGCATTTGCCACCCGCTTCGGGTCCACCCGTGAAATCGTCTCAGCAATGGTCCACGAACTCAAATCTGCCGGTCTTGATGCTCACGGAGCAGAAGCGACAAGTCTACTGAATCCTGACGATTATGATGCTGTCGTCATCGGATCACCCATATACGGTAGCAAATGGCTCGCAGCAGCCGGGATGTTCGCCGCAATCACATCGGAACGAATCAATGGCAAGCCGGTTGCCCTGTTTTCTGTCGGCACTCTAAGCCTAAACAACCCTGAAGCAGGAGAAAGAGAACATCGGGATTTCGTCGATAATCTCGCTGACGTTGCGCCAAAGCTGAATATAGTTTCCAATGCGCTATTCTCTGGCTACTTCGAACGATCGAACCTACCGTGGTATTTGCGCATCATCGATCGTTTCGCCCCAACACCACAAGGCGACTACCGCGACTGGCGATCGATCCAATCTTGGACAAAGTCACTAGTATCAAAGTTCACAGACTAACGTGCCATCCTGAGCTAGTCGAAGGACGAAGACGACTCAACCAACATCATCTGCTCCTGCCACGAAATTTCTTGCACATGTTCATCGATACCCACGCACATATTCACCAACACGCCCTAGAAGAATCCAGTGACATCGTCGACCGCGCTGTCGCAGCCAACGTCGGCGGGATTCTTACCGCCGGTACGACGGTCGAAGACTCGCAAAAAGCTATCGATATGGCGGCTCACTTCGAAAACGTATTCGCTGGAGTTGGCGTTCATCCAACCGATCTCGATCATTCGCTAACTGCGGACGACCTATCAAAGCTCAGTGATTTAGCAGCTTCTCAGCACGTAGTGGTCATGAGCGAAATCGGTATTGACCATCAGGAAAAATCGCCTAGCAAAGAATGGCAGGCCGAATCGTTCCACGCCCAAATCAACATAGCTCGTAAGAACGAACTGCCGATCGTGTTTCACATTCGAGAGCATCGGGACAACTACGACGCTCGTTCAGCGCGAGACGCCACGATATCGATTTTGAAGGAAACCAACGCCGGAGAAATCGGCGGAACTGCTCATTACTTTCAAGGCAGGTGGGATTTCGCCAAAGAACTTCTTGATCTTGGATTCAACATTTCCTTCGCCAAAACGCTTACCCATAAAACTGATCTCGAAGAGATAGCGATAAACGTGCCTGAAGATCGAATGTTGCTCGAGACCGACGCCTATCCGCAGATGTTCAAGAAGAATCGTTCCAAGTGGACTGAACCCAAAGACATCGCTATTGTCGCTAAAAAACTTGCCGCCCTTAGAGGCATGACCGCTGAGGATATTCAGGCAATAACCACGAACAACGCCCTAAACATGCTCGGCAAACGGGCTGGAATCGTCGAAAACGCACTCAACGCTACAAGCAGTTCATAAACGAATACGAGTAAGCCAACTATTGGGGAACGCACTTAAGGGATTTCACTATAAAATTCTTTGGGTCAGGGTTATTACGGGCAGGATATTGCTCCTGTGAAACGGCAGTCTTATTAACCTGCAAAGAAACGTTTAATGTCTTTAGAATCATCAAACATAGGTCTCAAGGAATGGGCGGTGACGTCCAGCGCACTAGAACGTGGTGAACAGATTTTCTTGTTGCGAAAAGGCGGCATCCGTGAAGACGGACGTCACTTCAAAATCGAGCACGAGCAGTTTGTACTGTATCCAGGGCTCTTTCACGAAGAACAATTGCTCCTGAAACAGGAGAATCAAAATCTGCTTGAAGAGACAGAGAACGCCGATTTCAGCAAAGAGATCACTTTTTCTATTTACTGCGAACTTGTTGAAACAATCGATATTTCAGAAGAACACCAAGTGCAAGCGCTCGATGCGTTTCACATCTGGTCAGAAAATTTCACTGTGAAACGATTCAACTGGAAGCCACGCCATCCGTTGAAACTTATGATCGTCAGAGCTTACAAACTCGAAACACCAACTACTGTAGACGTTACCGACGAATACGGCGGTTGCAAGTCGTGGGTAGAGCTCGAACATAAAATTGATATATCTGCTTTGACCCCAGCACTGACCGACGCTGAATTCAACACACAAGTTTCAAAAATTCACGAAGCACTCACTCTAAAAACAGTCTCTGTTTAGTTCGCTCATCACACTAACCATTCAGTTAGCCTCTAGGACAATCACGTTGAAATACCGCCAGATGCAATCGACCGACCTCACCGTTTCCGAAATTGGATTCGGCGTATGGAGCGTGAGCATGAACTGGTGGGGCGAAGTCAAAGAAGAAGACGGAATTAATCTTCTTCAGAAGGCAGCCGACAAAGGCATAACGTTCTTCGACACTGCTGACACTTACGGTGCCGGCTACGGTGAGGAGATCATTCCAAAAGCTCTCGCAGATCGACGGAAAGACCTCGTGATCGGAACCAAGTTCGGCTACGACATCGAAGCTACACGTGAAGGCCACATGGAGCGTCCACAACAGTGGGACGCCGACTTCGTCAAGAAGGCTTGTGAAGGCAGCCTACGACGACTTCAGACCGATTACATCGACATTTATCAGTACCACAACCCTCGTCTGAAAGCGCTTCAGAGAGACGACACGGTCGCTGCTCTCGAAGATCTAGAAGCTGAAGGCAAGATCCGGTACTACGGTGTTGCTGTCGGACCCGATATCGGCTGGCTAGAAGAGGGCATGTACGCAGTCAAGGAAATGAAGGTTCCGGCTGAGCTAATCTACTCGATCCTCGAACAAGACCCAGCAGACGTTATGATGGAAACTGCAGCAAAGAACGGCGTCGGTGTTTACTCAAGAGTGCCGCACGCATCGGGAATGCTCGATGGCAAGTACACCAAGGACACCGTACTCGAAGAAAGTCCGTTCGATCCTTCCGACCACCGCGCCTACAGGCGAATGCATTGGCTGAAGAACTCGATCGAGAAGCTTAATAAGATCGACTTCATGTTCGCTGGAAAGCCAGCTACCGTTGGTCAGATCGCTATCAAGTTCACGCTCATCCCCGAGATCATGGCTTCGTGCTTGCCGACAATGACATCGGTCGAACAGATCGACGAATATGCGGCAGCTTGCGACATAGACGATATTCCTCAGAGTGAGATCGACCAGTTGGCTTCGCTTTACACCGATAACTTTGGTGTCGGTGAACCCGACCCCCAGAAATCGAGCGTTTCAGGCACTGGATGGGTCGACCACAATAATCAGCCGTTCGATCGCTCACTCATGAAACCCGGCGACTAGCGTTCATAGAAGACAGCGTGCTGGACTCTTCGATCTCGCTGCGGTAGACCGAATCACCTATCAGATTTACGCGTGCCTCTCAGGGACTTGGTGAATGATCGTGTCGTGCCAACAACAGGCGACGCTAGGACCTGAGTGCTATCTGCGCTTCTGCAAACGCCTGCGCCTCGAGCGACCGCTGGTGGTTCTTGCCAATGCGAAGAACTGTTTACGTGCTTCGTTCAAAGAGTGGGATAATCGCAAAGGCGCCACAACAGAACTTGCTACAGCAACCACTCGAGTCTCTACCGGAACTTCAACCGGCGCTTCAGCTACTGGTGGCTGTGGTGGTGGCGCAATACCTCCGGCTCGCCTCAACTCAGCTTCGACAAGATTAAAGTCGCGCTGCGGAATAATGTGCAGCATGCCGTAAAAGGCGTGTGGCCATAGATGCGGCGGCCACTTTTTGACGTACTCGAGAGTGGGGCCTACTTCATACCCGTCAATGTAGTCAGGCTCATCAAGCACTACATCCGCATTGAGTTCGACCCTATGCGGAAAAACTTCTTTCTCACGATGGTGCTTCCAGATTCGTTCCTCGTCCTCAAAATTATCCGATGTGACAGTTGCTGTAGCTGCAAAGCCTTTTTTGTCTGAGACGTAGTACAAAACCCGATCTTCAGGCACCATTCGAACTGCTTTTTTACGGTTCCTAGTGTCTACGCCCTGCATAGAAAAACCACGCGAGCGTGTGATATCCAGATTTTCCTGGGTAGTCACGAGCATCCAAAAGGTTTTTCCCATATTGCGACGATTCCAATTTAAAGTTGAACGTTTAACGCCGACAATCATATTTGAATATACCGTCTCATTGCGAGTATTTAGCTACACTGCACGCTTTCCGATATACAACTTCAACGAAATCATGCCTAAATCATCCAACAACAAAATTGAGACGAACGTAATAGAATTCCTCGATTCAACTAACCTTCCCTACGAAGTTATTGAGATCGACCCAGATTTCGCTGATACCGCTGCGTTCTGCGATAAGTACGACTTCCCGGTCGAAAACTCAGCAAATACCATCATCGTTGCATCGAAAAAGAAACCAAAAACTTTCACAGCATCGGTAGTTCGAGCCACACATCGAATCGATGTAAATCATGTTGTGAAACCAATTATGAACGTCGGCAAAGTCTCATTTGCTCGGGCCGAAGAAACTGCCGAGTTGACCGGCATGATGATCGGTGGTGTCACTGCACTCGCGCTTCCCGATCAGATAAAAATCTACGTTGATGACGGACTCATGAAACTCGACTACATCATCCTCGGAGGCGGAAGCAGATCCATAAAGATCAAAATCTCGCCCGAGATATTTAGCCTAGTCCCAAACGCCGAAGTGATCGTGGGGCTTGTCACGGAGCAACTAAACTGATTCCGCCCTACCGTTCGCTGCCGATCTATAAACAGCCAAGATAAGAGCACTCGACTTGTTCGCCCAGACGGCGTGAATCGATCCATGAAACTCTACGCCACCGGATCGCCCTAGGTGACTCAGTTCACCACCAAATATCCGATTGCAAATTTCTACCATCGACGACATCGAATCATCGACAGAAACTTCGGGATCAATACGATCAAGCCAACGAACAAAGAGCGGCGTACCAACACCATCATTGCCGACGTGGCAAATTAGTGCATCCGTCAGACGTTGAAAGTAGGCTGTGTTTTCGAGGATGACGAGATAATACCGCTATCTCATATTTCAAACCCTATTGTTCGGGGCGAGATTGGTACTTGCTTCGAATCCAGATCGCAATGCCGTTCATACTGAGCAGTACGATCAAAAGCACAATAATTCCCGCTGCCGCAATGCCCCTAAATGCCTGCTGAGGTTGGCTGATCCATGTGAAGATCTGAAGCGGAAGCACCGTGAATTTCGAGTCAGGCGAAGTCGGGATGAACGTCACCCAGACCAGCGACGAAATAATCAAGATCGGTGCCGACTCACCAATGGCTCGTGACAGAGCAAGAATAATTCCGCTCATCATGCTCGGCAGTGCCTGCGGAAGCACGACAGATTTCACAACCTGCCATCGATTAGCTCCCATGGCGTACGCAGCGTCACGATAGCTCGACGGCACAGCTTTGATCGCTTCTTGCGATGCAATCACAACGATCGGAAGAATAAGTAACGTCATCGTCAGCGCGCCAGCAGTCACGTTACGGGAGCCGTTGAATAGGAACTGCACGAATACAGCCAAACCGAGCAATCCGTAGATCACACTCGGCACTCCCGCGAGGTTCGCTATGTTGAGTTCGATTAGCCGATTAAAACGATTCTTACTTGCAAATTCTTCTAGATAAATAGCAGTTCCAACGCCGATTGGGATGGTCAACAGCGCCGTCATCCCAACAATCCAAATCGTTCCTGCCAGTGGAGCCAGAATTCCAGAGTTCTCTGCTTTGCGAGATGCATAGCTGCTCAGGAAGTTGATATTCAGGAACGGAAGTCCATCGATCAAAACGTCAAATAGAAGAGCTGCTAATCCGAGAATGCCGACAACAACCGCGAGTGCAAATCCTAGGACAAAAATCCGGTCGCGTAATACTCGGGCAGCGTGAAGCTTTTGGCGTTTACCGATTATTGAATCTTGCTTATTCATATTGCTGCCTGAATCGAGAAATCACCCAGCGTCCGATGATGTTCATGGCGAGCGTCATAACGAACAGCAGCAGACCAACAGCGAAAATCGTTTTGTATTCAATAGAACCCTGAGGCGTCTCGCCTAAACTAACCTGCACGATGTAAGCAGTCATCGCCTGAATGCTTTCGAGAGGATTTAGCGTGAGATTTGGCGTTGCGCCCGCGGCGATCTTTACGATCATGGTTTCGCCGATAGCTCGTGATACTCCGAGAATGAACGAAGCAACGATGCCTGATAGTGCAGCCGGGATAACCACTTTGGTCGACACTTCAAATCGAGTGGCTCCAAGCGCATAGGCGGCGTCTCTAAGCGAACGTGGCACAGCGACCATCGCATCTTCACTCAACGTCGAGACCATCGGCATAATCATCAGCCCCATAACGAGACCTGCCGATAGTGCGTTGAATACAATCACCTGGTCGTGTCCAAATATGTTCTGGAGAATCGGTGTCACAAATGTGAGAGCGAAGTATCCGTAAACAACGGTCGGAATACCAGCAAGTACTTCGAGAATCGGCTTCAGAAATCTACGCAGTTTTTCAGGTGCGTACTCGGCAAGGAAAATAGCGGCTCCGAGTCCGAGGGTTAGCGAAACGATACCCGCTATTACCGCCACAAGAAGCGTGCCGCCTACCAGCGACAATACGCCAAATTTTTGAGGTGAGAATAGTGGCGCCCATTCGGTGCCGGTTAGGAATTCCCAGGGTGAGACTTCGGCGAAGAATCCGATGCTCTGTGCTACGAGAATAATGACGATGCCGACAGTGGTGAGAATCGAAATAAGTGCGGCGGCGCGAAGCAACCAAGTGATAACTGTTTGTTCAGCATGCTGTCGTCGTCGACGACGCGCCACACGCTCAAACAGATCACGATTTGATTTGATTTCGGAGGTAGTCGTCATCTAGTCAGATGTATTCCGCAGGGGTTGCTGAATTCGAGTAAATTAGAGCCTCGACACCAAAATTTCGACTCTCTGCCATCTTCCAAAAAAGAGTCACGGCAAGCGTAAAACTCACCATGACTCTAGATTGCATGTCAATTGTTAACTCTGCGTTATTGATCGTCTCGAATTGTCGAGCGAAGCAGGGTTCAGTACTTAGTTAAGACCTTCGAGTTGCGACTGGTAATCGGCCTTTGAAAGCCCAACATATCCAACCTCTTCAGCGAGTTCAGCAGCATTGTTCAAGTAGTACTCGATGAAGTCACGAACTTCCGGGCGCTGAAGCGAGTCGTTGTTCACATAGATAAACATAGGTCGTGAAAGCGGGGAGTAACTGCCACCCTTGATTGCGCTAACACTAGGACCAACACAACCGTCGCCACCATCTACGGATATAACGTTCAGTATTTCAGAGTTCTCGGTGTAGTAGGCAAATCCAAAATAACCCATTGCGCCCTGGTCGCCTGAGACTCCCTGAACCAGCACGTTATCGTCAGACGATGCGGTGTAGTCAGCTCGACTGGCGTCTTCTTTGCCGTTTATCGCGTCAGTGAAGTAGTCGAAAGTTCCTGAGTCGGTATCCGGACCATAGAGTCGCAATGGCTTGTCAGGAAACTCGCTACGCACATCGTTCCAGTTGTCGACCGAAGATCCAGGTTCCCAAATCTTCTTTAGCTCATCGACAGTCAGACAAGTGGCAAAATCGTTGGCTTTATTGATAACGATTGAAAGTCCGTCGTATGCAATGACAAACTCGGTGAATCCAACACCATTTGCTTCTGCTTGCGCTCGCTCGGATTCCTCGATTGGTCGCGATGCATCAGCGATGTCGATATCGCCTTCCACAAAGCGTTTGAATCCACCACCAGTTCCTGAGATTCCTACTGGAATCTGAACTTCGGGTCGGTCTACTCGAAACTCTTCGGCAACCGCCTGAGAGATTGGAAACACCGTCGATGAACCGTCGATGAGAATCTCACTCGAATCGGCTCCAGAACCACTACCGCCACAGGCAGCGATGATTCCGACAATTAATAGAGAAGTAACAATAAGGGCTATTTTTGAAATTTTCTTGAGTTCGTTCTTGATCACGTTGTTCAGAGCTCCTTGGCTCTAGTGCATACGTTTTAGATCTATATAAAGTCGGACTAGTGGAAAATACATCTAGTGACTACAGGTTCAGTCCTCACCATTAAGCCGAGGTTAACTACCGGAACAAGGTCGTTAACAATCGGTTAAATACCAATCATCAGTCGTATAGACAAACGCAAAAATCATGATCGTATAACCGACGAGCGAATCAACCGGCCTAATAGGTGAAAAGAGAGCGTAAGAGGAGTTCTAGGTCGGCACCGTAAAGGCGAATTCACTGCCTTCTCCAACCGAACTCGTTGCCGACATCACGCCGCCATGAGCGTCCACGATATGACGAGCGATCGAAAGTCCGAGTCCGGTGCCCGGCTGCGAGCGCGCCGCATCAGTCTTAAAAAATCGTTCAAAGATATGTGGAAGGTGCTCAGGCTCGATTCCCAACCCAGTATCAGCGACACTAAACCAAACAGTGCCTTCATCGCCCCATCCCTTTACGGTTATCGTGTCCCCGGCCCTGCTCCACTTCACCGCGTTGCTGATCAGATTGGTGAATACGTGATCGATCATTTTTGCATCGACCAATACTGTTGGAAGACCTTCAGACAAATTCGTTTCAAGCTTCAATTCCGAATCAATTGCAATAGAAGAAAACTGCTTGATAGCTGTTTCTACTAGTGAATTCGCATCGACCATTTTTAGTTCAAGAGGCGATTCACCCGATTCAAGCCGAGAAAGTTCAAGCATCTCGGCGATAAGTTGTTCCATTCGATCAACGTCCTCGCGAATCATCTGAATAAATGCCCCACGCCCTTCCAGATCATCAATCGCTCCGCGCTGCAAAGTCTCAGCCGATGCACGAATTCCCGCCAATGGTGTTCGTAATTCGTGCGAAGCGTTCGATACGAATTCTCGGCGCGTAGTTTCGAGCCGTCGAACATCCGTTAGATCAGTAAGCAGCAATAACGCTCGAACCAGATCGGTATCAGGACGCGGAAACGGAGTCGACATGGCCATTATCGTACGGTGGTTGTCGAATAACTCGATTTCAGCAGAAATTGATTTATTGCCCGCAATGGATCGCGTTACAACTCGTATCAAGTCTGGATGGCTCGTAAGCGATGAGAGTTGCATACCCGGTTGAACATTACCCAATGAACTAAGAAGTTCAATCGACGCCGGGTTCGCCGATTCGATCACACCCTGATCGTCGACCACCACCACACCTTCACGCATCGAATCGAGAATTGAAGCAAGTCTTACTCGTTCAGACGTTTCGTGCGAAATATCATCAGCAACCCTGTCGACCAATCGGTTTACCGCTCGGGCCAATCGCGTAAGCTCGGCAGGCCCCGTCGGATCAAGGCGATGGGAGCGATCGATCGATGTAGTTCGAATGACGTCTTCGGTAATTTCGGAGAATTGCCTGTGGAGCCTCATAGAAAGAAAAACGACCCCAATGATCGCAAGAATCGCAGCCAGTATAGTACCGATTACACCGAAAATTAGTGACCCAGCCGCGACGAGCGCTACAAGCAAACTTGTTTCAACAAGCATTCGCCAACGCAGTGACACGTTACTCAACTAGAACTCCAATTTTCGACAACTAAGCGAGTTATCTAATACAAAATAGAGATCACACACTTATTCGATACCCGACTCCACGAACTGTTCCGAGCAGCGTCGGCTTTGAAGGATCTTTCTCGATCTTCAATCTCAGCCACCTTACATGCACATCGACTGTTCGAGTGTCGCCCGAATACTCGAAACCCCATACGTCCTGTAGCAACTGATCGCGTGTGTAGACCCTGCCCGGGTTCGCAGCTAAGTGAGCCAGTAAATCGAACTCTCTTGGACGTAGATCCATCTGCTTGCCTTCGAGCGTCACCAAGCGAGAGCCTCGGTTAATTACCAGATCACCTAGATCTATTATCTGGTCAACAGAACTCTGAGAGACCGATTTCAGCATGTCCATTCGGCGGATCTGAGCACCGACTCTCGCGATCAGCTCGCGCATGCTAAACGGCTTCGTTACATAATCGTCAGCACCCGATTCAAGACCACCGATTCGATCCATTTCAGCGTCTCGTGCAGTAAGCATTATCACAGGTAATACTGAGCCATCCCGGCGCAGAGCCTTGCAAACCTCTATTCCGCTCAATGTTGGCAGCATCAGATCGAGAATAATTACGTCAGGATCGTCCTGCCGGGCGGCGATCAACCCTTCACTCCCGTCATCAGCAACGACAACATCAAAGCCATCAGCGACAAGGTTGTAGCGCAACGCCTCACGGAGAGTGCGATCATCCTCGACGACGAGAATCTTAAATTTGCGATCCGCTGACGAATTGGCGTCCACGAGGTATAGCTCCTGAAAATGCATTCGTACCCAATGATGAATTAGATTTCACTCGGCACAGTACACGTTTAGCCAAAGAATATCTGACTAGCCGAATAAACGCTTTCAACAACCGCGGTGCGAAGAGGGATTTTTTGTACCTAGCAACGATTTCAGAATCAAATTCGTATTAGCGAGGAATTCAGATGCTAATCGTAGTGCCCGATCCAACTTCGCTTTCGGCGCTGCTGATTTGATTGAAAACACCTCTGGCTGGGGCACAGCTTCGATGTTAATCGACCATTCATAGGACATTACACTGATCCTAACTCCGCATTGAAGCAAGTTGTCGACAGTCCATTCAGTGTGATCTACATGAGCAAGGCTGATCTAATCGAAACCGAACACCTGAGCAACGCGCCCTTCAACCTGCCTAGGTGGTCTGGTGACTAGAAGTTATCTCTGAGTATTTGTCCGGCTTCCAGTAGAAGTTTTAATTGACCATCTCGACCTGAACACAATTACGAAACCTTTGAAAGCCAGCTTTTCGGCCGACCGGTTTGGACCTGTTCAGTGGGGTAGGTCAAATTGCCTGTTGCCATCGGGGCTGGTCAAATCCATACATCTACTGCTACTGCGAAAACTCCAGTGCTGCTGCACCGGCATAACATCAGTATTCAGCCCTATGACCAGTCGGATTCACCAAATAGCCATTGTGGTTCAAGTGGCTCAGACGTGAGCCGTTAGGTTCATAGCGGTTTGCGTATG
>JAPKFF010000042.1:0-16813 GCA_028821715.1 Dehalococcoidia bacterium | reverse complement strand
AAGCCAGAGAGTGGTTGGCAAGCATGTCGATAGCGATCTCGCTTGTGCCGATTCCGCTGATACGTGAAACAGTCCAAGTGAAGTATTCAGCGATAAGTTCCTGCGATAGGCCTAGAGCCTCGAATACCTGTGCACCGATGTAGCCCTGAAGGGTAGAAATACCCATTTTGGCCATCGTCTTCACAACGCCTTCTTCGATAGCTTCTCGGAAGTTCTCTTCTGCCGTGTCCTGAGATGGAATCTTTTCTTCGGTAGTCGGGCGTAGCCGAAGACCAACAATGGTCTCGAATGCCAAATATGGGTTGATCGCTGATGCACCGTAACCGAAGAGTGTTGCGAAGTGATGGACTTCGCGTGGCTCGCCAGATTCGACGATAATGTCGGCCTGGGCGCGGTTGCGCTCTCTGATCAAGTGATGATGAACAGCACCTGTTGCGAGAAGCGACGGTATGAAAGAGTTTTCACTATCGACGCCTCGGTCAGACAAGAGCAAAAGCGTGTAGCCGTCTTCGATCGCCTGACTTGCTTCTTCGCGGATCCGAACGAGTGCGGCATCGAGTGCTTCTGCTCCACCTGAAACAGGGAAGAGAGTCGATATTGTCTTAGCTTTCACACCGGGAACGGTCGAAGCTTTGATCTTCGCCAGCTCCGAGTTCCTTAGAATCGGATGATCGATGCGGAGCATACGACAGTGTGCAGCAGTCGTTTCGAAGATGTTTGGACGTCGTCCAGCTGGAACGGAGCGCTGAGTAATGAGTTTCTCGCGAATAGCGTCTAGCGGCGGGTTAGAAACCTGTGCAAACGCCTGCTTGAAGTAGGCGAACATGTTCTGTGGCTTATCGGATAGAACCGCCAAAGGTGAGTCATTACCCATCGAACCCTGAGGCTGGTGACCTGTAATCGCCATTGGGCTAACAAGCATGTGAAGGTCTTCACGTGAGTAGCCGAAAGCCATCTGGCGGTTAACGAGAGTGTCTACATCTGGCTCAGGAACGTTTTCTGCGTCTGGAAGAGTTTCGATGGTTGCTCGATTTTCTTCGAGCCACTCACCGTAAGGATTCTCAGAAGCGATACGCTGCGCTACTTCATCAGGCTCAACGATTCTCTGTTCTTCGAAGTCGATTAGGAACATACGTCCCGGCTCGAGACGCGAGCGGTACTTGATGCGGTCGGGGTCGATGTTCAATACACCGGCTTCAGAAGCCATCACCAAGAGATCATCTTTGGTTACCCAGTAGCGGAAAGGACGAAGACCGTTTCGGTCGAGCACTGCACCAACCGCGTCACCATCGGTAAACACAATCATTGCCGGGCCGTCCCAAGGCTCCATAACGTTCCCATGGAATTCGTAGAAATCTTTCACGGTCTGCGGCATTGATTCGTGACCGTGCCATGCGGCAGGCATCATCATTGCGGCAGTGTGTTCAACCGATCGGCCAGTCATGCGCAGCAGTTCGAACACGTTGTCGAGTGAAGCGGTATCAGACGGGTCGTCAGATTCACAAATAGGTGTGAGCTGGTTGATTTTGTCGCCAAACAAAGGCGATTCGATGCTGCGTTCACGAGCCTGCATCCAGTTTCGGTTACCACGAACCGTATTGATCTCACCATTGTGTGCGAGCATTCGGTAAGGGTGAGCGAGCTTCCATGAACCAAGAGTGTTGGTAGAGAAACGTGAGTGGACCAGACCGAACGCGCTGACCATGCTTTTGTTCGCTAAATCGAGGTAGAACTTGCCAAGCTGGTCGACCAGCAGCATGCCCTTGTAGATCAGTGTGCGAGACGACCAAGAGCTCACGTAGAACTCTCGGAGGAGAGTCTGCTTAGTCTCTGGATCGGATTCGCCATCGACGAAGTTTTTCTCTGTCGTCTTTCGAGCGAGATAGAGAACTCTTTCGAGGTCGTCGCCTTCAACACCGTCGGGTGCAGATACAAATAACTGAGCAATCTTCGGCATGATTGCTCGTGCAGTAATCCCGATAACGCTGGGGTCGGTTGGAACTTCGCGCCAACCAAGAATCGCCATGCCGTTGTTGATAGCGGATGATTCGAGTGATGCACGTGCTGCTGAATTCAGTTCCTCATCTACCGGCAGGAAGCACATCGCTACGCCGAATCGACGTGCGGCAGGGAGTTCAAACCCTTCCTTCGCCGCGACTTCGCGCATGAACGCATCGGGCATTTGAATCGTGATACCTGCGCCGTCACCCGTTAGAGGGTCGGCTCCGGCAGCTCCTCGGTGCCCGAGATTGACCAGTACTTCGAGTGCTTGATCAATAATATCGTGAGATTGTGCTCCAGTAATGTTGGCAACCATGCCGACACCACAGGCGTCTCGTTCCAATTCTGGAACGTACAACCCGTTTTCAGCTATGTCAGAAAAATCTGGCAGCTTGAAATCTGGCTGGGATTCACCCAAATGCGATTCAAAATTATTCCGGACTTCGGTCATGTTTCTCCTAGTACGAAGCTCAAATGGTTTCAAGATAGACAGCTGTTTTACAGGTGTCGGTATTTCATCAGTTCGTAATCGGTAACTGTATTGCTGAACTCCTGCCATTCAAGCCGCTTGTTAGCGAGGAAATTAGCCATCACGGTCGAGCCGAGTGCTTCTGCGAGCAGTTCGCTCTTCTCCGCAAGACGGATTGCTTCATCAAGTGTTCGAGGCAGGCGTGCCACACCACGTTCGATCAGCTCAGAATCCGACATCTGAAAAACGTCGTTATCGAGTTGCTCAGGTAGTGGCAGTTTGTTTTTGATGCCATCAAGGCCTGCAGCAAGCAGAACCGAGAATAGTAAATAAGGGTTAGCCGCTGGATCGGGAGCGCGGTATTCGAGCCGAATGCTCTCTTCGCGACCCGGTCGGTAACTTGGAATGCGAATGAGATCGCCAAAGTTTCCAGTTGTCCATGAAGCGAAAATCGGTGCTTCCAGACCTGGTAGGAGGCGCTTGTACGAATTGATCCACTGGTTGGTTACAACGCAGATGTCGGCAGCGTGGCGCATGAGTCCAGCGATGAAGTGTCGGCCCGTCTCAGACAGGTTTATTTCATCGTCATCACTGAAGAACGCGTTGTCATCGCCATTGAATAGCGACATGTGTGTGTGCATTCCCGATCCGTGGCGATCTCCAAATGGTCGAGGCATGAACGTGGCCAGGGCACCTGTCGATGCCGCCAGTTCTTTTGCAATCACTTTGAAAGTAATAATCGAATCAGCCATCGTTAAAGCGTTGGTGTGACGTAGATCAATCTCGTGCTGCCCGGCTCCAACTTCGTGGTGGCTGTGCTTCACGGGAATGCCCATTTTTTCAAGAGTCAGAACAGTGTCGCGGCGTAGATCTGAGCCGACACCAATCTCAGAAGTCTGGTCGAAGTACCCGCTGCGATCGTTTCGGGCAGGTTCGTCAGGCTCGCCTGTTTCGTAGTAATATTCGATCTCCGGCGCTACATAAAAGGTGAATCCCATGTCAGATGCCCTGACAAGGTTGCGTCGGAGAACTTGTCTTCCGTCGGCAACTGAGGGCTCCCCAAGAGGGGTTTCGATATCACAGAACATCCGAGCAACAGCGTCGGTGCTCGGTCGCCACGGCAGAACTTGGAACGTTGAGGGGTCAGGCATGGCGACCATGTCAGACTCGTCGGCTCGAGTTAATCCCTCGATAGAAGCGCCATCGAAGCTAGCTCCGTTTTGCATCACGCCTTCGAGTTCGTCAATAGTAATAGCGAAGCCCTTGAGCGTTCCCAAAATATCGGTGAACCACAGACGAATGAACTTTACGTCGTGCTCGCGCGCCGATTTCAAGACGTACTTGATCGCCTCTTCATCGGGTTTATGCGGGGTGTTTTCGGGTGTTTGTGTCATGTAATGGCTAAAGCATTTTGGAAGAGGTAAGAACCGTTCCAAATTCCGGTTGTTCTAATTTTGACTGAAGGTTGAGTATTGAAAAATGTTGCTATCTTGTCAATTCAGTAATGTGTGTTGGAAGGAATCTAACGGCATTACTAATTGATCCACTAAAAACTAGGAGTTCTTAAATAGTGCGCCCGTACGCGCACGATGCACGCCCGTCCTGTTACCGTTTTGTTTCAATTTGAAACATTTCCAGTAAGGCGGGATTGTTTAGTCGGTTCGAATCCCGCTTGAATATTAGTTGCCTCTCCTCGGTGGTCGGAATCGATATCCAACGTTCCACTGTGTTTCGATGAATTTGTTCGACACATCGTCGATCTTGCTGCGGAGTCGCCTGATATGGACATCGACTGTGCGGGTTCCGCCGAAGTAGTCGTATTCCCAAACACTTCGCAGCAACGATTCACGACTGAATACCCGTCCTGGATTCGAAGCCAGATATTTCAGTAATTCGTATTCCTTATATGTAAGGTCGACCTTGCGACCCTTCAGAACGACCTCGTATCGATCGCAATCGATAACCAAATCGCCATGAATAATCATGTTGGATACTTCAGCCGGCGTGTTTCTCGCCATCGCGATGCCCAAGCGAAGCGAAATCTCTTCAGCGGTGCATGGAAGAAAGCAGACTTCGATTTCTTCGCGTGCGGCATTAATGCCCTCAAGACCAACCACCGTAAGTACCGCAACCACCGGAACACCGGCATCAGCTGCAGCATGAACGATGCCGGAAGGCCCCGCTAGCCCGGTGCCAGTACCCCAAACAATAGCGCCTTCAACAGTTGAAGCCAGCTCATCTTTGCTCGTATCAGCTGTGAACTTCACGAGTTTTAGAGAGGGATCGAGCGCACAAAGCCCTGACGCAAGGCGTTCAGACTCTGAATCTTCAAACCCCAGAAGGGCAATGGAACTCAATAAAATACACCCGGTTTCAGTAGCATGCCCGTTCAAGCTGTGCGCTATTTTAGCTTGCGCACGCGCGTATCGTTTTCATAGTTGAGTTTACAGGCTGCGATTGCCAAACAACCAAGGGTATTCGTTTGTGGTGAATTTCACAACCTTTGAATACTAATGGCGCGCCATCACACCGTTATTCTTTAAAAGGCATTAATTCTCGTTGACTTGCCCGGGTGACCGTTCGTATACTTACTCTTCGTGGTCTGACCAATATCGGTTGGGCACACCTTCTTGTGACCTTTTTTCTGGACGATAATTTGCCCACGATTAACCAATTGGTGCGGAACTCACGTAAGCAGAAGAGGCGTAAGCCTAAGACTCCTGCCTTGAGAGTTGCATTTAACTCATTCTCGAGTCAGCAGGTAGAGCTAAAAAAGGGTAGCCCGCAAAAACGCGGCGTTTGCCTTCAGGTTCGAACTGTTACACCGAAGAAGCCTAACTCGGCTCTTCGTAAAGTAGCTCGAGTCCGATTGAGCAACGGGATGGAAGTAACTGCTTACATCCCGGGCGAGGGTCACAACCTTCAGGAGCACTCCGTTGTACTAATTAGAGGCGGTAAGGTTCCTGACCTCCCGGGTGTGCGTTACCACATTGTCCGTGGAACGCTCGATACATCGGGTGTTGAAGGTCGAATGAGCGGGCGTAGTAAATACGGTACTTCAAAGAGTTAGATACTAAAAATCTCTGACAAAAACGACCGCCTGTCTGGTTATAGGGTAGGCGGCTTAGTTTGTCAGAGACATTATTTTTATCAATCTCAAATAACGAGAAATACAAAGGTAAATTCATGGCACGCAGGCGCCGCGCTCAGCGTAGGCAAATAGCTCCGGACCCCCTCTATGGGAGTGTGGAACTCACCCGATTCATCAATCGCTTAATGATTGGTGGAAAGAAATCGGTTGCTCAGCGGGCAATGTACGAAGCCCTTGAGAAACTCGAACAAGAAACTGACAGGCCCGCCCTGGAAGTTTTTGACCAGGCAGTACGAAACGCAATGCCTGCACTCGAAGTAAAGCCTCGCCGTGTTGGTGGTGCTACTTATCAGGTGCCGGTTGAAGTACGACCAGAACGTCGGGGTGCACTGGCTCAACGGTGGCTGATCACAGCTGCGCGAGAGCGTTCGGGTAGTCCTATAGCCGAACGGCTATACACAGAACTATTAGAAGCTTCCCGGGGTGGTGGAACCGCCGTTAGGAAGCGTGAGGACCTACATAGAATGGCCGAAGCCAACAGGGCGTTCGTACATTACCGCTGGTAGGACCCGGCAAAATTTAATCAGCCGCAAAACCGCTCCAAAGCCTAATTTCAGGGCACGGGGACGGAACGAATGGCAACTTCGAGATGACAACTACATCTGAAAAAAAAACCGACCTGAAAAAGGTTCGAAATATAGGCTTTATCGCCCACATCGATGCTGGTAAGACCACTGTGACAGAGCGCGTGCTCTTTTTCACAGGTGAGACTTACAAGATCGGTAATATCGATGAAGGCACGACCGTTATGGACTTCATGTCGCTTGAACGCGAGCGTGGAATCACGATCGGGTCAGCTGCTACCAACGCCCAGTGGGATGGCCATCAGGTCAACATTATTGACACCCCGGGTCACGTTGACTTCACAGCTGAAGTAGAGCGTTCACTCCGTGTGCTAGACGGTGGTGTAGTGGTGCTCGAATCTGTTTCGGGTGTGCAGCCACAGTCTGAGACAGTTTGGCGCCAGGCCGACACTTACAACGTTCCTCGCATGATCTTCGTCAACAAGATGGATCGTCTTGGAGCAGATTTTAACTACGCGGTGAAGACAGTTCACGAGCGACTCGGCGCAAACGCTGTTCCGATCCAGATGCCCATGGGTGCTGAATCTGAATTCAATGGTTTGGTCGACCTCGTTGGTCAGAAGGCTTACTACTACGAAGAAGCGGAAGCTGTAGAGCACACGCTCATCGATATTCCTGCTGAGTACGTAGAAGCTGCTGAAGAGGCACGTCAGCACCTTATTGAGAAGGTTGCTGAAACCGATGATGCTCTTATGGAGAAGTTTCTCGAAGAAGAGGAAATCTCGAATGAAGAGTTGAAGATTGCCCTTCGTAAGGCAACAATCGCACTGAAGATATTCCCTGTATGTGTAGGTTCGGCACTCAAGCACCGTGGTGTACATCCACTGCTCGACGCTGTTATCGACTACCTTCCTTCTCCGCTCGACGTTGACGCAATCAAGGGTGTTGACCCTGCAGATGAGTCAATTGACCTCACACGACAGCCTTCAGTCGACGACCCTATGTCTGCTCTTGCTTTCAAGGTTGTGACCGACCCCCACGTTGGTCGGCTCGTATACCTTCGGGTTTACTCTGGAATCCTAGAGTCGGGCGTAAACATTTATAACTCGAGCACTCGTTCGAAAGAGCGAATCGGTCGACTAATGGTCATGCATGCCGACTCTCGTGAAGAGAAGAAGCTCGCTGGCCCAGGTGAAATCGTCGCTGCGATCGGTCTTAAGGACACGATCACCGGTCAGACTCTCTGTCCACAGAACGCACAGATTTCGCTTGAGCAAATTTCGTTCCCAGAACCAGTTCTTTCTGTTGCGGTTGAGCCTAAAACTCGAACCGACCAAGAAAAGATGTCAACCGCATTGGTTCGACTGGCGGACGAAGACCCTACCCTTGTCGTTTCAAGCGATGAAGAGAGTGGTCAGGTCATCCTCGCTGGAATGGGTGAACTTCACCTCGACGTAATCGTTGAACGAATGCGACGAGAATTCAATGTAGATGCAACGGTTGGTGCTCCTCGAGTTGCCTACCGTGAGACCGTTACCAGGGCTGCAACTGCCCAAGGTAAATTGGTCAAACAGACAGGTGGTCACGGACAGTTCGGTGACTGCACAATTCGACTTGAGCCCGTTGAACCGGGTACAGGGTTGTTGTTTGAATCTGAAATTACTGGTTCGACTCTACCTCGTGAGTACTTCAGGCCAATTGAACAAGGCTTCCGTGAGGCTGCTCGTTCAGGTGTGATCGCTGGATATCCAGTAGTCGATATGAAGGCAGTGCTGGTAGATGGTTCGCACCACGACGTTGACTCTTCTGAAATGGCTTTTAAAGTGGCTGCCTCTATGGCATTCAAGTCCGCAATGGCGAAGGGTAAACCTGCTCTTCTTGAGCCGATTATGAAGATCGAAGTTATTACTCCTTCTGAATACCTTGGTGATGTACTTGGAGATTTGAATTCCAGGCGTTCTCAGGTTCAGAATATGGAAGTCCGTGGGATCACGCAGGTAATTCATGCGTTTATCCCGCTTGCGGAAACCTTCCAGTACGCCACGCATGTTCGTTCGCTAACTACCGGTCGTGCCAGCTTCTCTATGGAGTTGGATCACTACTCGGCAGTACCGAAGAACGTTGCAGAGAAAGTGTCAGGAAATTAGAGAATGCCAGGACAGAAAATACGAATCGTCCTAAAAGCGTTCGATCACCGAGTATTGGACATCTCGGCTCAGCAGATTATGGAAACTGCCGAGCGTACAGGTGCCCAAACTGCAGGGCCGGTTCCTTTGCCCACAGCAAAGCGCCGATTTACGGTAATTCGAGGGCCTCACGTTCACAAGGACTCCCGTGAGTACTTTGAGCTTCGTGTGCACAAGCGTCTTATCGACATCCTCGAGCCTAGCTCGAAGACAATCGATTCGCTAACACGACTCAACGTTCCCGCTGGCGTCGATATCGCTATTAAGCTCTAGAGCCAAATAGTAAACGGTAAGCAAGAAAACGAAAATGACTATCGCTGGACTTCTCGGTCGCAAGATCGGAATGACAACCTACTACCACGATGACGGAACTGCAGAGCCAGTTACGGCAGTCGAGGTCGGGCCGTGTGTCGTCACTCAGGTGAAGACGGACGCTCGTGACGGCTATGAAGCCGTACAAATCGGATTCCTTGCCGCAAGCAAACTGAATCAGGCTGAGGCCGGGCACCAAGCTCGGTCAGGTGGAAAGTTCTCACACCTACAAGAATTTAGCGTGGATGACCTCGCTGAGTTCGAAGTTGGTCAGGAATTGAAAGCTGACATATTTGAAATTGGAGAGTCGATTAAAGTGATCGGCACTTCTAAGGGCAAGGGTTTCTCTGGTGTTGTACGCCGGTGGAACTTTGCTGGTGGGCCTAAGACTCACGGCCAAACTTCCCGACACCGTTCAACGGGTTCAATCGGTGCAGGTACATCGCCAGGACGTGTATGGCCAGGACAAAAAATGGCCGGGCACTACGGTGTCGACACGAAAACAGTAAAAGGCCTTCGGGTCGTAGCTGCTGATATCGAGAAGAACGTGGTTCTCGTTCGAGGATCGATTCCTGGTGCTAAGAACGGAATCGTTCGAATCGAGAGGCAGGGCAAATAATGGATCTGCAAGTACAAGATAACAAAGGCAAAGTCGTCGGATCTGTCGCTGCAAGCGATAAGGTATGGCGAGCTGAAAGTAACGACGCTCTCCTGCATCAGGTCGTAACAGCCCAACAGGCGAACAAGCGTCGTGGAACTCAAGATACTCAGCAACGGAATCAAGTAAGTTTCTCCACTAGGAAGATTCGTCCGCAGAAGGGGACTGGCCAGGCTCGTCAAGGCAGCCGTAAATCTCCGCTCCTCAAGGGCGGTGGTGTAGCTCACGGGCCGCACCCACGAAGTTACCGACAGCGCCTTCCTAAGAAGATGCGTCGTCAGGCACTTCGGGTTGCTTTATCTGAGAAAATCAGAGACGAGGCTTTGATAATCCTCGACTCACTGAGCCTCACGGCTCCTAAGAGCAGCGTAATCAAAGACATGGTAAATGCCTTTGAGCTTCAGGGGCGAACGCTTATCGTTATCGGTTCGACTGACCAGAACGTGGTCAAGTCGGCTAATAACATTCCTGGCGTAGAAGTACAGGCAGCTGCTCTGATGAACCCGTTGGAGACAGTGAGTACTCCTAACCTAATCATTACGCAGGACGCTCTAGCGGCTATCGATAGTCTCTTGGGCGAAGCCGGAGGCAAGGAATAATGTCCCTCGCCAAAGTATTACGACGTCCGATCATCACTGAGAAGAGCACTCTTCTCGGTGAAATGGGTCGCTACGTATTTGAAGTTGATTCAGGCGCAAGTAAACACGATATTGCTAAAGCAGTTGAATGGGCATTCGATGTCAAGGTAATTAAGGTCAACACCCTGACTGTTCCTGGCAAAGTAAAGCGATACGGTCAACGACCGTCGAAGCAGCCGGACTGGAAGAAAGCAATCGTTTCATTACAGGCCGGCGATACCATTCAGTTGTTCGAGGGAGCATAGTAAATGGGACTTAAGGAATATAAGCCCACGTCTCCTGGTCGGCGCGATACGGTCGCTGATGACTACAAGGACATCACGAGGAGCAAGCCTGAAAAGTCTTTGCTCGGAATAATCAAAAAGACCGGTGGGCGAAACAACCGTGGTCGAATAACAGTTCGACACCGCGGTGGTGGTCACAAACGTCGTTACAGAATTGTCGACTTCAAGCGCGATAAAGCCGGTACGGCAACAGTTATGTCTATTGAGTACGATCCAAACCGAACGGCTCGGATCGCACTCGTATTGTTTGAAGATGGTATTAAGCGCTACATCGTTGCCCCTAACGGAGTAACGGTTGGTGACACCGTTGCTAGTGGTGAAGATGTACCTGTAACTACAGGTAACTCTCGTCCTCTGGGAACGCTTCCAACAGGTACGCTTATACACAACGTTGAGGTAACACCCGGCAAGGGTGGCCAGATGGTCAAGAGCGCCGGTGCAGTTGCTCAGGTCATGGCGCACGAATCGGGTTACACGCTCATCCGACTTCCATCGGGTGAAATGCGAAGATTGCTAAGCAATTGTTTGGCAACTGTGGGACAGGTTTCTAACTTGGACCATAAAAATGAAAAGCTGGGTAAAGCTGGTCGGAACCGTCACCGCGGTCGTCGTCCAAGTGTACGAGGTTCAGCAATGAACCCGGATGCTCACCCGCATGGTGGTGGTGAAGGCCGGTCTGGTATTGGTATGCCAGGTCCTAAGACTCCTTGGGGCCAGCCTGCCCTTGGTAAACGTACGCGCCGAAACAAGAAGACCAATAAATTTATTTTGAGGCGGAGGTATGACCGCTAGGAACCGATAAGGTTTCTGGCTGTCGAGACTAAAGATGTCACGGTCAATCAAAAAGGGTCCATACGTCGACCCAAAACTGATGAAAAAGGTAACTGCTGCTCAAGCTGCAGGTTCACGTAACGTGATCCGAACTTGGGCCCGTGCCTCGATGATCATGCCTGAAATGGTTGGTCTAACGGTCGCTGTTCACGACGGTCGTCGATTCATACCCGTCCTCATGACTGAAAACATGGTTGGGCACAGGCTCGGTGAATTTGCACCGACTCGTACCTTTCGTGGTCACATCGGTCGATCCGATAGGACAACAGGTTAGTCATGGCGATAGCAAGAACAAAAAACGTGGGTATTTCTGATTACAAGCTTAGGCTTGTAATAGATCAAATACGCGGCAAAATGGTCCTTGACGCATTCCCAATGCTTCGATTCATGACCAGTCCTGCTGCTGCCGAAATCCTGAAGATTCTTAAGGCTGCTACTGCCAACGCTGAGAACAACGACCTCCAGTCACGCGATGACTTGAAGATCGTTCGCATCACCGCTGACAAGGCAACTTGGGTTCGACGCTTCAGGCCAAAGGCTCGAGGTCGCGTCGGTGCGTTTGACCGTCCAACCTCACATGTAACCATTGAAGTCGACGAGGTAAGAATTTAGATATGGGTCAGAAAACACACCCGATCGGCTTCCGACTCGGTGGCGTACAGGATTGGCGAGCACACTGGTTTGCAAGTAAGAGTTCGGACTACCGACGTCTTGCTGAAGAAGACCAGAAGATTCGCGGACTGATCAACGATCAATATGCAGAATCTGGTGCGATCTCTCGAGTAGAGATTGAACGGGGTGCGCAGGATTTGGTCGTAACGATCAACACTGCTCGCCCCGGAATCATCATCGGACGAGGTGGTACGCGAGTCGATGAACTTCGAGGAGATCTCGAAAAGCTCACCGAGAAGCGATCACGCCTAAATATTCAAGAAATTCGTCAGCCTGAACTCGATGCAACTTTGGTTGGTCAGTCGATTGCTGAGCAGCTCGAACGACGTGTCGCCTACAGGCGTGCGGTTCGGATGGCAATGCAGCGCACAATGCAGTCGGGCGCATTGGGAATCAAGGTTGTTGTTTCTGGGCGGCTCGGCGGTGCAGAAATCGCTCGAACTGACAAGCAGAAGGAAGGTCGAACGCCGCTTCATACGTTGCGGGCGCAGATCGACTTCGCTGTATCTGAAGCAAAGACGACTTTCGGTGTGATCGGAATTAAGGTCTGGATTTACACAGGGGACATGATTCCTTCAGCTGAGAATTTGCGAGCTCGCTCGATGGCTCGACTCTCAATGGGCGCAGCCCAAGAGGGCCAAGGTCAAGGCGAACGGGATGGCAATAAGTCGTCAGGTGGCGGACGAGGCTCTTCTTCGAAGAAGTCTGGACAGACCGGCGGTGGTAAGAAGTAATGCTTCAACCAAAGCGAACTAAATTTAGAAAAGAGCACCGTGGCCGAATGAACGGTATTCGTATCAAGGGTTCAACACTTGTGTACGGAGATTTTGGACTCAAAGCAGAAAGCCCAGGATGGGTTACTGCTCGAGAGATTGAAGCTGCTCGACGTGCTATTACCGGTTACGTGAAGCGTGGTGGTCAGGTTTGGGTGCGATTGTTCCCAGACAAGCCTGTCAGCTCACGGCCTGCTGAAACCCGCATGGGTGGTGGTAAGGGCGCTGTTGATCATTGGGTTGCGGTTGTTCGACGAGGGCGAATGCTCTACGAAATGGCCGACGTTCCGGAAGATCTGGCTCGAGAGGCTCTTCGCCGAGCAGCTCACAAGCTGAGTATTCCGACCAAGATCGTTGCACGGAGTGAAGAATATTAAGGTTGCCCGATACTGCTCACAGAGTGTGAGCTTCATTAGGCAGGAACTGACTAACGATGCGTATTAGCGATGTAAGAGAACTGAATGACACCGAACTCGTAAAAGAGCTCGGTGATCAGGAGCGTGCTTTGATGAACCTCAGGTTCCGCAAGGCGACGATGCAGTTGACGAACACTAACGAACTCCGCAACACACGAAAAGCAATTGCGCGCATCAAGACAGTGATTCGAGAACGTTCGATCACCGTAAACTTGGAAGCCGCACAGGCTGCCGTAACGGCAGAAGGAGAATAGGTTGGCGCGCAAACAGCAAACCGGCACTGTTCTGAAAGATAAGAACGACAAGAGCGTCATAGTAGGCGTTTCTTGGTTACAACGTGACCGTATTTATAAGAAGGCTCGCCGCAAGTTGACGAAGTTCGTCGTTCACGACGAAAGCAACTCAGCGTCAGTAGGCGACCGAGTATTGATCGAGGAAAGCCGACCTATCTCAAAGACGAAGCGTTGGCGCTTGGTCAATATCCTCGACAAAGTGGATGTTGCTGAGGTACAGCCTTCCGACATCGTTGGTGAAGCTGAGCTTACGGGCGCATCAGCAACCGAAGAGTCTGAGGACTAGAGATGATTCAGCGAGAGACACGGCTGAAAGTCGCCGACAACTCTGGCGCACGTGAGGTGCTTTGCATCAACATCGTCGGAGGAAGTGCGCGTCGTTACGCCAGCTTGGGTGATGTAATCACCTGCACAGTTAAAGATGCACAGCCCGGTGGCACCGTAAAGATGCACCAGGTTGTGAAGGCCGTAGTGGTTCGAACTTCTAAGGAAGTAAGACGAGCAGACGGTTCGTACATTCGATTCGACGACAACGCATGCGTGATCATCGGCGACGATGAGAACCCTCGTGGAACTCGAATATTTGGCCCGGTAGCACGTGAACTTCGTAATAAGAAGTTCATGCGCATCGTATCACTGGCACCGGAGGTTCTGTAACCAATGAGTCAGTCACGAATTAAGAAAGATGACGAAGTACTTGTCATCTCCGGAAAAGATAAAGGCAAGCGTGGATCTGTGATTCGAGTCTTCCCCGAGAAGAATCGAGTAATGGTTGAAGGCGTGAATATGGTTACTCGCCATGTGAAGGCACAGCCAGGAATAGCACAGACCGGCATGGTCCAAGGTGAGGCTACGGTCGCACTTTCTAATGTAATGCTCATTGATCCAGAGACTGGCCTCGCCGGTCGTGCTGGTCAGAATGTCCTCGAAGACGGGACGAAAGTTAGGGTGGTCAAGAGTGGCAAACGCTCCTGACGGTAACAACGACAAACAGGATGTAGAGGCAAAGGCTTCTAAACCTACTGCAAAGAAAGCTCGGGCCAAAAAGCCGGCAGCTAAAAAGGTAGTAGCAAAGAAACCAGCCGCCAAAAAGCCTGCCGCAAAGAAACCAGCAGCTACTAAAGCCGCAGCTGAAGCTAAGCCTAATGCAAAAGCTAAAAAGTCTGTGATCGTGGCTGATGTTCCGCGGATGAAGCAGTCATATCGCGACGACGTGGTTGAAGTGTTGACTCGTGAATTTGGTTACAAAAATGTTATGCAAGTTCCGCAGATCGCTAAGATCGTGCTGAACATTGGTTTGGGTGAAGCTCTCGATAGCAACTCGGCAGTTGGTGCTGCGGTTGGCGATCTCCAGAAGATCACCGGCCAGAAGCCAACTGAAAACCGAGCTAAGGTTTCGATTGCTAACTTCAAACTTAGAGAAGGTTCGGTGATCGGATCATCTGTGACATTGCGTGGAATACGGATGTGGCAGTTCTACGATCGCTTCGTGAACATCACGCTACCTCGTGTACGTGACTTCCGAGGCATTAGCCGAACTTCATTCGATGGTCGAGGTAACTACTCTCTGGGAATGCGCGATCAGTCGACATTCCCAGAGATTGATTATAATGAGATCGATCGAATGCGCGGATTGCAGTTGACGTTTGTCACTACCGCGAACAGTGATGAAGAGGGGCGACGTCTCCTCGAACTACTCGGCATGCCATTTGCGCGTGTCGATGAGCCCGTTGGGGCCCTCTAAACGACCTGGAGATATCTGTATTGGCTAAGAAGTCGATGATCGAAAGAGAAAAGCGCCGCCAGAAATTGGTTGACGCAAACGCTGAAGTTCGAAAAGAACTTCGGACGATCTCTGTTGACATCAAGCGAACTGCTGAAGAACGATTTGCAGCGCGTCAGGAAATGGCGAAGCTGCCTCGAAATTCAGCACCAGTCCGATTGCGCAACCGTTGTGCCGTAACAGGTCGACCACGCGGTTACATGCGTTTCTTTGGCCTATCCCGAATCACATTCCGCGAACTTGCGCTGAAGGGCGAACTGCCTGGAATCCGCAAGGGAAGCCTGTAATAGCCACTAACTACCGAGAGAATCGATCAGAGTGCCAGTAACAGATCCCATAGCCGACATGCTCACCCGAATCCGCAACGCGGTTCAGGTACGACATGAATCACTTGAACTCCCTGCTTCACGAATGAAGTCTTCACTGTTGAAGCTCATGGTTGACGAAGGGTTTATCTTAAGTTTCGGGGCAATCGACGTTGAATCAGCCGAGAAAAAAATCGGTGTTCAACTTCGCTACTACGAAGACAAAACTCCTGTAATTCAGGGGCTCAAACGCGTAAGTAAACCTGGTCTAAGGGTTTACGTAGGCAAAAACGAAGTACCACGGTACTTTGGCGGCCTTGGTGTGGCATTTATGTCTACGTCTAAAGGCGTTATGACGGGCCAGCAAGCTCGTCGCCAAGGTGTTGGCGGAGAACTGCTCTTCTACATCTGGTAGGACAGCGAATAAGTCAACTCTGGTCATTTATGGGCCGGAACTGAAGAATTTACGAGAGAAGATCTAAAGTGTCTCGAATAGGAAAAGCACCAATAACTGTGCCAAGTGGCGTCGACGTAAAAGTCGACGGCACGACGGTTTCGGTTAAAGGGAAGGTTGGAGAGCTAACACGCACTCTGCCGGCTACGATGAAAATCGAATTGAACGATGGAATTATCACTGTCGCACGGCCTAACGATGAGCCTGCGCAGCGATCACTTCACGGTCTCACCCGAAGCCTGTTGAACAACATGGTTATCGGTTGTGCTGAAGGCTTCTCGAAGCGACTTGAGCTGATTGGTACTGGTTACCGAGTTCAGCAAAAGGGTAAGGCTTTGGAAGTAAATGTCGGCTACTCGCACTCCGTGCCGGTCGAGCCGATCGGCACCAACACGCTCACCGCTGATGGTCAGAACTTTATAAACATCACTGGTCCGAGCAAAGAAGACGTTGGCGAGCAGGCTGCTCAAATTCGCAAGGTACGAAAGCCAAACCCATACGCGGGTAAGGGTATTAGATACTCTGATGAAGTCATCCGCCGCAAGGCAGGTAAGACCGCTGGAGCTGGTGTGTAACAATGGGTAACAGAAAATTTGACACTCGAAAACGGTGGGTTAGGCACAGGCGTGTTCGTAAGAACGTACGCGGTATTGCTGATCGACCGAGACTTGCTGTTTTCCGAAGCAGTAATCACATCTACGCTCAGGTAATCGACGACGACCAAGGACACACTCTGGCTGCGGCTGGTTCGATCGAACTCAAGCTCGATGACGTAAAGACAGATGTTGCGAAGGCAGTTGGCACAGCTGTTGCCAAAAAGGCGCTCGCAGCTGGAGTCACCAAGGTCGTATTTGACCGAGGTGGGTACAAATATCACGGTCGGGTTAAGGCGTTAGCCGATGCTGCCCGTTCAGAAGGACTTAGCTTCTAAATGACCACACAGAACGATAATAGCGGCGGAAACGCCGGTGGTGGTCGCGGACCAAGCGGCGGTGGCGGACGTGGACCCGGTGGCGGACGTGGACCCGGTGGCGGACGTGGACCCGGTGGCGGACGTGGACCC
>JAPKFF010000041.1:0-16895 GCA_028821715.1 Dehalococcoidia bacterium | reverse complement strand
ATTCGAGGTACCGATCAAGAACATCGAACACAATGCTGCTAAGCGCGTGACCCAGATGAGAGTCGTCGTAGACCGTCACCCCGCAAACGTACATTTTGACTTCTTCGCCCCGCGGCTTGAATTCTTCTTTTTTGCGGGTGAGCGAGTTATAGAGCTGAATCATTCGTTTTTGGGAATTACTTTTGTTCTAAGATTTTGTGGCAGGAATTAGTGTAGCGATCGCTTGAGCAGCAATACCCTTGCCCGCGCCAATTGCGCCAACGTAATCGGTCGATGTTACTTTTACGTTAATACTGGAATTTTCCAGCCCACTAATCACGCCGATATTGGCCGCCATATCCGGCGCCACCGACGCGAGTCTCGGTCTCTGTGCAATGATCGTAGCATCGACATGCGACACTAGCCATCCAGCTTGCAGGGCGAGACGGGCAGACTCAGCGATAAATTCTGCCGAATTAAAATCAGCGTATCGCTTATCTGACGAGGGGAATCGCCCCCCTAGATCGCCCAGACCAGCCGCACCGAGAATCGCACTGGCGATCGAATGAAATAGAACATCCCCATCGGAATGACCATCTAGGTGCTGATCAAATTCGACGTCGACTCCACCGAGCCGCAACGGACCACCATCCTTAAGACCGTGACCATCGAAGCCAATTCCAAATCGAGAGCATTCAGCCGCAGCACCTGACTGCGCCGCAGCTCCGACCTGTCGTCTGCCTAGAATCAGAGTCGCAAGTTCAAGATCCTCCGGGGTAGTGATCTTAATGTTGTCGTTCGATCCCGTGAAGATCGCGACCAGCCCACCGACCGATTCGACCAACGAGGCGTCGTCGGTCACGTCTTCATTAGTCATCTCATGTGCCGTCTTCAGCACATCGAACTTGAATATCTGGGGAGTCTGAATCGCCCACATCTCCGATCTATCGGGAGTTGAAGTCACGACCCGGTGCGGAGCCATCTTAATTGTGTCTTTCACAGGAACGGCAGCAATCCCCGCCCCCACCTTCATTGCAGCCCTCAACCCACGCTCGACCATAGCCTGGTCAACAAACGGTCGGGCGCCATCGTGCACCGCAACAAAATCTGGTGCACCACCGTCTAGGCCAGCGAGTAAATCAAGCCCAATCTTCACCGAATCCTGTCGACGCGCCCCACCAGCAACCACGGCAGCAACCTTCGTAAATCTTCCGACGTTGACGGCTTCATTTCCGGCCTCAAGATTCTCAGACGACATTACAAGCACGACAGACCCGACTTCATCGAAATCTTCGAATACTCGTAGCGAATGAGAAATCACAGACTGCCCGCCCAATATGGCAACCTGCTTGTCGATTCCCTCCATACGAGAGCTTCGACCCGCCGCGACTACCACAACACCTAACCGACCCGTTTTACTGGTCATACGAATAATCCCATAATCCAATCAATACCCCAAACACAGGCGTAAGCAATCGATATCGATTTAATCGACTTGGCGACAAACACAATTACGACGAATTTCTTTATCGGGTATCCAATGCTACCCGCCGCAACGCCAATTACATCGAACAGCGGATTCGGAATTACTGCCCCTAAAAACAAAATTACCCCGCCACGCTTGCTAACCCACCCATGAACCCGAGGATAGAACCGGTTCCGTTCGAAAAACGATCGACCGGAAAGTCCGAGCATGTACCCAGTCAATTCTCCAAGAGCCTCTGCCGATGCTGAAATAAGACCAATAGACAACGGATTCAGTCCAAAGTCCGGGGCAGCTGCCATGCACACCGCTGCAGGACCGGATATCGGTACAACAATCAATCCTGCAGCAATGAAATTGATAACCCAAAGTCCGCCGTACCCAGCGTTCTCAACGTTCAGCGAATCGGTGGACCACATGACTATGCCGATAGTTGTGAACACAATAACGAACGCGAACATCGCTAATTTAAGCGCGTACTCACGATTGGTCGACAGCCACAGCTGAAAACCCTTTAATTGGATGCGATCAACATCCGGCCCATCACTCGCACCGGGCGCGTTAGGCTTTGAGTCGAGTTCGTCCAGTATGTCGTATTGAGAAGATTCAGACATTGCAGGGAGTAATTATCCCAAATTCAAAGCAAAGGGTGGGGAGGAAAGAGTCGGAAGACGAAATCTAAAGTAAATCGACGAGCCACGATATCGACTGCCGACACCCCTCCACAATGATCACAAACTTGATCAGTTTGCCTATTCCCACCCATAAAAAGAATCTTCGTATCGGGTAACCAAGTGAGCCAGCAGCGATCCCACCAATATCGAATAGTGGAATCGGTATCACAGCGAGAATAAATAATGCGAAACCACCGCGTTTTACAACCAAAGCATTAATTCGGCTGTAATAACGAGTTTTCTGGATGACACCCTGACTACCGTAACCAGCAAGATATCCGGTAACTTCACCAATGGTTGCACCAGCTGCAGCAGCAACCGCTAAACCAAACGAGTTCAAGCCAAGTTCAGACGTCGCAGCCGCACACACTGCTGCCCACCCCGGAAGTGGAACAATAACCGCCGCTGAACCAATCAGGTTTGCGAGAAACGCTCCCCAGTAACCCGCCGATCCGATCCGAACCAGATCGAACACCCACGCAACAGTTCCGCCTACTACCGACGTGAGCACTACCGTCCAAAGAATAATTTGATACGCGCGCTTGTATTTCGCTACAAAACTAGCGAATTTTCCACTACTTGAATTAGATCTCTGGGATTCCGTAATCTGATCTGACTGGTCTGTCACAATTGAATAGTACGTCACGTAACGCGAATAGACCTCACTTCACCACCTAATTAGATAGAGAGGGACGTCGATTCTCACAATTACCCCACTTCGATCCAACGAAAGATCGTACTACTTAGCGACCGTTTTTCTGATCGCATCTTCGGTCACTGCCTTGCTGGCAACTTTCGTATCGGAAGTATCCGCGTTTTCGACACTGCCCTCAGAAAACGTAATTTCGCCGCCAGACTCGCCAACCTCTATGTGGGATCCTTCAGGAAATTCACCTGCAAGCAACCGCTTCGATAATGGACTCTCAACGTAACGCTGAATCGCTCTCTTGAGTGGACGCGCTCCGTACATACGGTCGAATCCAGTCTTGGCGAGCCAATCTCTCGCATCCGAGGTCAATGAGATTGAAACCTTTAGGTCCTCAATTCGATCAGAAACCTCAGCCATAAACTTATCTACAATGAAAACAATGTCGTCCTGAGTTAGCGAATCAAACACGATGAACTCGTCTAACCGATTCAAAAATTCAGGCTTGAATTTCTGCTTCAGAGCATCTTCAACATTCGTCCGAGCAAGAGCGCTCTCTGACTCCTCACGTGATTGTTTATTGAATCCGAAAGCCTGTTGAGAAACCCCTTCAGAGCCCAAATTACTGGTCATGATGATGATCGTATTTCGGAAATCCACAGTTCGACCATGGCTGTCCGTTAGACGACCATCATCCAGAACTTGTAATAGCGTGTTGAACACATCAGGGTGTGCTTTTTCGATTTCGTCGAACAGAACGACCGAGAATGGACGTCTGCGAACGGCGTCCGTAAGGTGTCCGCCGTCGTTGTAGCCGATGAAAGCCGGAGGTGCACCAATCAATTTCGTCACATCTGCCGGACTCTGGTACTCCGACATATCGACTCGAATCATGTTGTCCTCGTCATCGAACATGAACTCGGCAAGCGCACGGGCAAGCTCAGTCTTCCCAACACCAGTTGGTCCTAAGAAGATGAAACTACCAATCGGACGTTTAGGATCTTTCAGACCCGCCCTCGCCCTGCGCACAGCATCAGCAAGAACTTCGACTGCTCGATCCTGACCAATCACACGTGTGTGCAATCGTTCTTCCAACTTCAACAGACGATCGCCTTCACCCTCGACCAAACGAGTAACCGGAATTCCGGTCCGTTCCGCGATCAAGCTAGCGATGTCCTGGTCGGTTACAACTTCGCTAATTACGTGAGTCTTGTCCCAATCCCGCTTAGCAAGTTCGTACTCCTCACTCACGCGCAACTTCTCAGCCTTGGCATTCGCCGCTTTTTCATAATCACCACGTACCGAAGCCGACTCTTCCTCTTCATCCAAACGATGCAGTTCAACCTGCATATCGTTCAATTCAGAAGGCATAAGCTCGTTCTCGATACGGTTCTTCGCAGCTGCTTCGTCAATCAGATCAACAGCCTTATCTGGCAACAATCTATCTGATACGTATCTAGACGAAAGCAGCACCGCAGCTTCCAATGCTGACTGCTCAATCGTAAAACCGTGATGTTGCTCGTAGCGAGGTCGCAGAGTTTCGAGCATCTCAATAGCCGTCGCAGTGTCAGGTTCTTCAACCCAAACAGGTGAAAATCTACGCTCCAAGGCAGGATCAGCCTCGATGTAACGACTGTACTCATTAGGAGTAGTCGCTCCAATGGTCTGCAACTCACCTCGTGCGAGCGCAGGCTTCATCATGTTTGAAGCATCAAGGGCGCCATCGCCCGCTCCAGCACCAACAACGGTGTGAATCTCATCGATGAAAAGTACGATCTCTCCAGAAGCCTGACGAATCTCGTCCATCACGGCTTTCAGACGTTCTTCAAACTCACCCCTGAACTTCGCCCCGGCAACCAGTGAACCCATTTCAAGCGCGATTACCCGACGACCTTGGAGGCTCTGAGGAACGTCGCCAGCAACAATTCGTTGAGCTAGCCCCTCAGCCACAGCGGTCTTACCAACTCCGGCATCACCAATCAGCACTGGATTGTTCTTGGTGCGACGAGTAAGCGTCTGCATCACCCGACGAATTTCAAGATCACGTCCCACAACCGGATCAAGTCGACCATCACGAGCCAGATCAGTCAAATCAACGCTGTATTTTGAAAGCGCCTTGTACTTGCTCTCAGCCCGTGGATCAGTGACTCTCGCTGAGCCGCGAACTTCCAACAGCGCCTGGTATACCCGCTCCTCTGTAATTTCGTGACCAGTAAATATATCGGCAATGTCGCCACTCGACTCTTTAGCCAGCGCAACCAATAAATGGTCGGCGCCAATCAGTTCATCCTTGAGCCGGTCCGCCTCTTCCTTGGCAACCTCGATAGCTTTTTGAACACGAGGCGTCGGGTAAATCTGAGGTTGCTGCGAAGATCCGCCTACCTTGGGAGACTCTTCGAGCTTCGCTTCGATTTCTTTCAGCAGATCACTTACGTCGACCCCGAGTTCCTCGAGAATCTTCGCAGATAGTGAATTTTCGATTTGAAGCAGCCCTGAAAGCAGGTGCTCAGCATCCCACTGACTGTGACGCATCTGCACCACCAGCTGTTGGGAGGCGCCCAAGGCAGCCTGAGCCTGCTCCGTAAAATCTTCCTGTTTCAGTACCATCATTTTTATATCCCTTGTTTAGTACCGCAATTGCTCCTGCCATTTGGTCGGTTCAACAACCGAATTGGCTTTCGCCCGTTTAGGGTCGAAATGGAGTTTGATTTACTAGCCCGGTAACTTCGTCTGACCTTCTCGTAACTTGACTACTTCGACCGTCAAGTCCTGCACATGTGATTCCAATCGATCGATCCGATTCAAAAGTTTTGACATTACTTCGATGCCGGCAAGGTTCAAACCGAACTCTTCCTTCCACCGCAATATCTGTTGAATCAGCTGGACATCACGGTTTGAGTAGAGCCGAGTTCCTCCGCTCGACCGCTGCGGAGTCACCAATTCCCAACGTTCGTAATTACGAAGCGTCTGCTGGTGAACCCCACACATTCGAGCAACGATTCCAATGGCAAACACCGGATCGTTGTGCCCCATCGTCATTCCGTCGACTCCTCTTTATGATCCAAAACCTCAATCAGATCATCAAGCATCGGCCTGCCATTCCGAATATTACGAAGCTGTGAATAGAGTCGTTGTTCTTCATCCGAAAG
Organism: Dehalococcoidia bacterium; assembly: GCA_028821715.1. GTDB lineage: Bacteria > Chloroflexota > Dehalococcoidia > Lucifugimonadales > Lucifugimonadaceae > Lucifugimonas. Next base: position 10,964 of record JAPKFF010000041.1, on the reverse strand, counting down.
CGTGTCTGGAAGCCTGACCCTGATCGTGGCGTACAGATCCCCAGTACCGTCCGAATTGGCCTTCGGTAAACCACGACCTTTAATCTTGAACGATCGGCCGTTTTGAGTTCCCGCCGGAATGTTCAAAGCGATCCGCCCAGTCATAGTCGGCACTTCCGCCTCGCCACCGAGAATTGCATCGAGCAGTGACACGTTGATATCGGTACGGAGATTCGGACCTTCACGGGAGAACCGTTTATCGGAACGAACTTTAACCGTAAGAGTCACTTCGGTTTTAGCGTCAGGACGCAATCGAATCTTCTTGCCGTCCAATACGCCCTTCGACACCTCGACTTCGAGATTACGTTTAGCTGTGCCGGAAGTGCCGATCGAGATACGCCGTGAAGTACCCGTGTAAACCTCGTCAAGCGAAACATCGATTGTGCCCTGGTGTTTGATGATTTCAGGCGGACGCTGCTGCTGCTGAGCACGCCCTCCCCCTCCACCGAACATATCGGCAAAACCGCCAGCCGAGCCACCTCCTCCTCCACCGAACAGGTCGTTCATATTGAATCCGCCGCCACCACCCGGACCACGACCATGACCATGACCACCGCCCATATTGCGCATCTGGTCGGCGTGCTTCCAGTTATCTCCGAACTGGTCGTAATCTTTCCTACGAGCATGATCGCCCACAACCTCGTACGCCTCATTGACCTTCTTGAACTGGTCTTGAGCGCGCTGGTCGTCCGGATTCACATCAGGATGAAGCTTTCGAGCCATCCGCCTGTAAGCCGCCTTGATCTCTTTGTCCGAGGCGCTTTGATTCACCCCGAGTAGTTCGTAGTAGTTCTGTGCCATAAGTCGCTTTATAGATTTTTACGTTGCGTTAAATCAGATGCACGCAACAGGGTTACCAGTTAGGTGGGTCGTAATAATAACACATCTCACTATTCGTTCAATATAAGATTTGACAATCTATTTATCAGGTTTCTATAATTGACTTGAATAGGTTTTAGTAAAATCCTAAATCATTTAAACACCGATACCCGCAATATCTTCGCGGCCCAAAAGGCAGAACCAAACTGCCACATAAGGCGTGTAAGGAACAACAAAGCAATGACCATTCAAAAACGACAATATTTCGGCAACGTCCGCAACTTCGACGATTTCTTCATCCGATTCCTCGGCAACAGCGCTGGCGTAGTATCCAGTTCGGAGCCTGAGGCATGGAGCATCCCGCTCGACGTACTTCAGGACGGCGACAATCTCGTCGTAACTGCGTCGGTCGCCGGCACAAACAAGGAAGACATCGATGTATCCATCGATAACAACGTTCTTACGATTAAGGCAGAAACCAGTAAATCCTCTAATAAGCAAACTGACGGCTACCTACTTCGTGAACGACGAACAGGTTCGCACTACAGAGCCCTAAGGCTTCCAGAGACTGTCGACTTCGAGAACGCTGATTCGAAGTTCAAAAACGGCGTGCTCACAATCAAGCTTCCGAAGCTCGAATCAAAGAAGGCACGAAAGCTCGAAATCTCAGCTGTGTAACAACCCGCCGAGTCGATGAACGCCTTCCTTCCGAAGGGCTGAACCTGAAATGAGTCGTCAGAAATCGTTCTGACGGCTCATTTTATTAATCAAATATCAAACCAACGAAACCAACCGCCACTCGCCACGTACCCGGTGAAGCGATAACCTAAATACTTCGATAAATCCGCACTCGTGAACATTTCTTGAACTCGACTCCATCCGAAAATAGCTCTGGCTCCGGCCAATCTCCAACACCAGCGAAAATCTCCCCGCCATTGCCGGCATTTTTCTCGCGCTATCAATCTCGAATTGATGAAGCCCTCCGCGCCGAACTGGTGGGACTCGAATCAGATATTTACGATATCCACCGTTACTACATGGGCTGGCAAGAGATCGATGGTTCGGACTCCAACTCATCCGGGGGTAAACGCATGCGCCCCACGCTAGCATTGTTGGCAGCCGACGCCGTGGGTGGGGACCTTGACCGCGCAATGCCGATAGCCGTCGCACTAGAATACGTGCACAACTTCTCGCTGATTCATGACGATCTTGAAGATATGGATCGCGTGCGTCATCACCGTCCGACTGTTTGGGCATTGTGGGGCGAACCTACTGCAATCGTCTCAGGCAACGCAATGCTTAAAATCGCTGATGCGGCAGCATGGAAACTACGTGCTGCTGGCGTCGATGACGCGGTAGCCCTCGAAGCTGAAGCCGAACTAACCAGTCATTACCTAAAAATGATGGAAGGCCAGTACCTCGATATTTCGTTTGAATCTGAAGAATCCGTGAGTGTCGAGCAATACCTCGACATGATCGAACGCAAAACCGGCGCACTAATCGAGGCATCCATCTATCTCGGCAGCCTCGTCGCCCCAGATCTAGGACCCGACCGCGAGAAAGCGACCGCACTAAAAGAGATTGGCTACGATCTCGGCCGAATATTTCAGATTAGAGACGATGTACTAGGCATTTGGGGCGGAGTCGAAACCGGTAAGCCAGTCGGAGTCGATATCAAGCGAAAAAAGAAAGCCCTCCCCGCAGTCCACGCCCTCAGCGCATCCACCGGAGCCACAGCCGAACGACTCAAACAAATCTTCCGTACACAGGGCGAACTTGAACAAAAAGATGTTCACGTAGTGCTCGAAGAAATGGATAACCTAGGTACCCAAGACTACTGCCAATCGATGGCGGAAGATCGGTGGCTCGATTGCCAGCGAATGATAGAGTCGCTCGAACTATCAGATACCACCGCCGACGAATTCACCGAACTTGGAGAATTCCTTTTAATACGGGAATCCTAGATCCAGCTAGCCAACTCGGACAATATTCAAAACTCTTATGATTGTCGCAATCGGATCCATACGTCGTGAAGCAGCCGGAATCATACGGTCCGGTGAATACACGGTCATCAAAGCACCTGAAGACTTCATCGCCTACCGACCTGAAACAGAAGAGTATCCAGCAATAGTCCTCTCAGGCTCAGGATCTGAACGAGCCGCCCGAGCTACCAAATGGGCAATAGAAGAATTCTCTCCAGAAGCAATAGTCTCGTTTGGATTCTGTGCGGCGACAAAAAACTACGCTCAATCCGGCGATATCGTGATCGCAGCTCGAGTGATGGATCTGCCCGGTTCCACATTTGAATGGTCGATTGTCGACGACACGAACTCATTGGGACCAGATAGAACGATGTTGCTAGCATCCAGAACTGCCGTTGAAATATCTGGACTAGATTTTCATCACGGCACAATCGTAACCATCGCAAAAGTGGCAACCACCTTAGGTGCGAAAAAATGGCTTGGTGAAGCCGTCAATGCCACAGCTGCCGATACAGTAGCGCACCCCATCGCCACGGTGGCGAGCGCAGCCCGCATACCCTGGGCAGTCGTTTGTAGCGTGCTCGATGGTCGTGATTTCAACTCCCCTAAAGTAGTCGACAGAATCGACTTAGGGCCGAACAAACGTGGGAATATGGCTTATATCAAGCACGCCTTCAACACCCCCCAAGATCTCCCGGCACTGATGCGCCTCGGCAGATCGGCCACCCGCGCCAGCTCCTCACTAAACACATTCATGGAGGCATTCATGCAAGCTCACACAGTGCTAACCAAAGCCCAACAATCAACAGTGCCAGAGTAATCAATATCCGCTGATTCGAGTTACTTCCGGCTCTAACTGGCGAAAAATAACAATCTCTGATCGGAAATCAACCGTAATACGACTGGGCAACTCCGGTGAATAGATATACTGATTCACCGATTGTCCTGTCCGCAAAGGCAACACAAATCGGTGGAAAGCAGGGTATTTATCCATGAAATCCACAGATGCTTGTGAGCATTTGTTGAAGTAACATGTTTATGACCGTAGTTACAACCGCCACGTATCCGCACTAATACGGACATTCGACGGGTTTGCAACGCGTATCCTCGGTGGGGCTGCCAGAAGGCTGTTTCACTAAGTTTTTTTGCCCGAGGGGGGGGAATAAGTTTGCATTCGGATAAGGCACGTGCGTTGACTGCTATAGAAGCAGGACGAATCAGCGTGTTGAATGGCTCCTCGCCCGGTGGTCTGACTACTGGCATCAAATACAAGGTATTTAGCAAGATCGTCGAAGTCGAATCAACCGACGCTCCCGAGCTAATCGACTTTACCGACACCGTTCGCCACCTGGTTTCCGAGTCTGGCGTGAAAAATGGTCAGGTATCGATATTCAGTACCCACACCACTTTCTCAGTAATGATCAACGAGAACGAGCCCCTTCTATTGAAAGACATAGAGCACTTCCTCGAAAGAACCGCACCAAAAGACGCCTACTACGGTCACAACGATTTTGAACTTCGCACCGTAAGCATGCGACCCAACGAATGTCCTAACGGACACGCACACTGCCAGCACATGATCCTGGGCACATCGGAAATCGTTCCAATCATTGATGGAAACCCGCTACTCGGCGAATTCCAACGTGTATTCCTCGTCGAACTCGATGAGCCAAAGCCTAGGCAAGTAGCTGTTCAGGTAATGGGCCTCTAGGTTCCACATCGACACTAACTCGGTGTCGAGACATTCGCCTATGACTCAGTCAGCTACATCGGCTGTTGAGCTTCCGGTTCCGAACATGGAAGTCAGCTTCGACTCGCCCGACTACCTCGAAGCCACCTTCGCCGCCTGCGAAAACCTCGCTAAGACTCACTACGAGAACTTCAGCGTCGGATCACGCCTCCTGCCGAAGAATCTTCGTAAGCACTTCTACTCGATCTACGCCTTCTCCCGAGGTGTAGATGATCTTGGTGACGAAGCCGACGGCGATCGATTTGCATTGCTTGATCAATGGGAAAACGAACTCGACGCTTGCTACGAGGCAACACCCCCATCCCAGTCAGCTCACCCGTACTTCGTAGCCCTCGCTGAGACGATCCGTATATTCGATATCCCAGCAAAACCGTTTAAGCGACTCATCGAAGCGAATCGCCATGACCAGACGATCACCCGTCACCAAACGTACAAAGATGTGCTGGAATACTGCACCTACTCGGCAAACCCCGTCGGTCATCTAGTCCTGTTCCTCAGCGGTATTCGCGACCCAAAGCTTCACGAGCTATCCGACAAAACTTGCACCGGGCTACAACTATCAAATTTCTGGCAAGACGTAAGCGTCGATATCGAAATTGGTCGAATCTACATCCCTCTAGAAGATCTCGACCGATTCGGCGTATCTGAACAGCAAATCACCGACCGACAGTACGACATTAATTTCCAAAACCTAATGAAGTTTGAAGTCGACCGGGCACGCCAGCTTTTCATCGACGGCTTCTCCCTAGCCGACCATCTCGACAGCACCCTCCGTTCCGACTTTGCACTATTCGCTCGCGGCGGACTCGAAATTCTGAAAGCCATCGAACGCCAGAACTACAACGTGCTGGCCTCACGCCCTCGAATATCCAAGCTAGGCAAAGCCAAAATTTTGGCCTCTACATGGCTCCGCTCAAAGATCGGAATCAGCATCATACCGAAGAGTGCCTTCGAGTCAGCAACAAGGCATACTGCAAGCGATGCAAAGCAAGATGCCTGAACCAACTGCGCCGGCCACCGACCAGCAAATTGTCGATGCGTATGAAGCCGTAACAGCATCTACCAAGGCAGCATCCTCGAATTTCTATTACGCCTTCATCACCCTACCGACCGAAAAGCGGCACGCAGTGTACGCCGGCTACTCTTTCTGCCGACTCGCTGACGACATCGTCGACGACGGTGACTATGGCGACCGCACCGGCGAGGCGCTCGACTCACTGCAAACGCACCTTGTATCCGCCTATGCAGGTGATTATTCGACCAACGGCGATGCACTAAAAATTACTGAAGCATCAACTGAACTCTGGCGAGCACTCGGCGACACGCTCCACAAATATCCGATAGATCAACAGCATCTTTTGGATGTGGTCGAAGGCTGCCGAATGGACCTCGACGGCACGACCTATGAGACATGGGACGATCTTGTCAAGTACTGCAAACGAGTGGCAAGTGCGACCGGATTAGCACTAATTGAAGTCTTCGGATATGACGACCCAAAAGCAGTCGATTACGCCATCGATCTCGGCATCGCACTTCAGCTAACGAACATCCTTCGCGACATCATCGAAGATCTTGATATCGGCCGTGTATATCTGCCCGCTGAAGAACTTGCTGAATACGGCGTAACGGTCGACGATCTTCGAAGCAAACAAGTCTCCCCCGAATTCATTCGATTCATGAAATTCCAGGTCGCTCGTGCAAGAAAATATCTCGAATCTGGCGTCCGACTATTCCCACTTCTCGACGAGCAATCTCGGCAGTGTCCAGAGACCATGACCCACATCTACGAAATACTTCTCGATCGAATCGAGAAAAACGGTTACGACACGCTTAATCACCGCGCCAGTCTCAGCATATTCCAGAAATTTAAACTGCTGTCCGTCATTTGGTTACGTAGTCGTGGAATCAGGTTCATTTAGCCAATGCCAGCGCTGCCAAATCACACAGTACTCATCATCGGTGGTGGAATCGCAGGACTCGCAACCGCCGTGCGCCTCATTCAGATCGGCATAAAGCCAATCGTGCTTGAGAAACGACCATTTCTAGGCGGTCGAGCATACTCGTTCACCGATAGCGATACCGGCACTGAGATAGACAACGGCCAGCACGTGTTCATCGGCGCCTGTGACCAGTTCCAGCAGTACATTTCCGACATTGGAGCATCTAACCAGATTCAACTAGAAAAACGAATCGGATTTCCTGTATTGAAACACGGCAAAATCGGATGGCTAAAAGCCCGAACACTTCCCGGCCCGCTTGCAAATCTTTCTGCATTGTTCGGCTACAAACACGTCGGGTTGATCGGGAAGTTTAGGATTCTTTGGGCACTTCTCAGCATCAAGACGACACGCCTTGGACCTACCTCTACACATGATCGATTCTCGTTCGACGAATGGCTCCGGGATCACGCCCAAACCGACGAGACGATTCAAAACTTTTGGAATCTAATCATCCTCCCGTCACTAAACGACAACATCGAATCCGTTAGTGCCCACACCGGAATCGAGCTGTTCAAAGTGGCTCTGCTCGGAGCCGCCAATAATCCCGCAATAGGCATCCCATTATCTGGGCTATCGACCCTCGTTGGCGAAAACGCCAAAAAGTTCATAGAAGGTCACGGCGGTGAGATTCGAACCGGAATCGACGTGCAATCCCTCGAAATCACCAAAGGAAGAATCTCAGGCATTCGTACCGCCAAAGACCAACTTATAGAAGGTGAAGCAATCGTATCGGCAGTTCCCGCATCCGCAATGACCCCGCTCCTGCCCAGTGGATCAAGCGGAAAAGAAGATTTCTTCACACCAGCCGAATCAGTGCGAACCGCGCCAATCGTCGCAATCCACATCTGGTACGACCGGCCGGTAATGACAGATAAGTTCGTCGCGACTATCGATTCCCCCCTCCAGTGGGTCTTCAACGATACCGATCTAAAATCTCTAAAAGAAAAAAATCAACACATCGTCATCTCTTTAAGTGGGGCATGGAAATGGCAAGATAAATCTAAAAAGCAGCTACGCGAAATCTTCACCGAAGAGATGACAAATACCTTTCCAGCAGCGAAAGACGCCAACGTTGAAAAATTTGCCGTCGTCAAAATGATAGAAGCCACATTCCAGGTTGCCCCCAATTCCCGCAAACAACGTCTCTCTCAGCGAACACCCCTACCCGGCTTCTACCTCGCCGGCGACTGGACCGATACCGGCTGGCCATCGACTATGGAATCCGCAGTTCGCAGTGGTAATCTCGCAGCCGATTACATTGCAGAAGATATCTGTCGATGATATGAGGTTTATTCACTTCGTATGAGCCAACTCAAAGAAGAGAAACTGCCGAAACATTAAGAGGAACAGTGTCAATTACAGTTGAAAAAAAATCGGTACAACCACCGAACACTTAACACATTTCTTCATCCGTGTACGCGTGCCGAGATAATATCGACGATCCCCCGTCAACTGTCACAACAGATCCAGTCACCCATCGTGATTCGTCGCTCGCTAAATACACAGCAGCCCAAGCAACATCCCACGGAGTCCCTTCAGTGCCGAGTGCAGTAGTTTTACTACGGTGCGCCCGCATTTCGTCCGATAATCGCCAAGCTACCATAGGTGTAAAAACTGGTCCAGGTGATATCGCGTTAACTCGAATGCCTTCTCGTCCATGATCTCCAGCCATTGATTTCGTCAGGCCAATCACTGCGGCCTTAGAAGCTGTGTAGACGGTCGATTTCGAAGCTCTCAAACTGGCGATCGAAGCGATGTTAATAATCGACCCACCGCCTTGTTGTTTCATTACAGGAATGGCATAGCGAGAAGTAAGCATCATGCTTTTAACATTCAATTCCATGATCGAATCCCAATCAACAGGATCTATCTCAGTCACAGTCGCCCGATGAGAATTACCCACGTTGTTGTCCAATATATCCAGTCGCCTGTATTGAGTCGTCGTGAAGTCAACAAGTTCTTTACACTGCTCGTCGCTTGTGACATCAGCCTGAAAAACTGAAGCAATTCCGCCTTCATCGATGATGGCAGCATGCGTCTCTTCAGCATGTACCAACTCAACATCTACAAGCACAACCGCCGCACCCTCCCTAGCAAACAAAGTAGCCGTCGCTCTGCCATTGCCAATCCCTGCACCACGGGTTCCGGCCCCTGTGACAATCGCCACTTTTCCCTCAAGCCGTCTTCGCAGTTTAGCCATATAGATCAATCTCCAACAAAGAATTCAATAACTCGCCCTGCCAATCCAAACTTGAACAGAAATTCGGCACAACCACAAACCGATTAACACATTTCTTCATCCCTGTACGCGGTCCGAGATAATATCGACGATCCTCCGTCAACTGTCACAACAGATCAAGTCCTCCATCGTGATTCGTCACTCGTTACATACACGGCAGCACAGGCAACATCATATGGAGTTCCTTCAGTGCCGAGTGCAGTAGTTTTACATCGAGCCAAGTTTATTTTGACTGCTTATCATATTTCTAAGGTTTGATTTTCAATCCATTACTGTCCTTGAAGTTACCAGTAGCGATCAATATCAGATCAATTAAAGGCCAAATGCCTAAAAATCCACCAAGTGTCAAAATTATGAGAATACCTGTACCAGGTTTTCCGACATAGAACCTATGAACACCTAATCCGCCGAGCAGCACAACAAGAATCAGTGCAGCAACAAATGACTTAGGACTAGCGTTTATATTTTCTGGGGCAGGCATCTGGCGGACGCCACATTTTGGGCATATTTCCGCGTTGATATTGATCGGCTCTCCACACGTAACGCAATATTTACTCTCTAAAGTCATATTTAATCTGTTCCTCTAATTGGATAGTGAACGACGACCGATCAGATCCGGCTATACGAAAAGCTTAGGATCTAATCAATTCGCAAATATGTCATTGCAGTGACACATTTCAAAAAATATCCGGCCTATTTGTAGACCGTACAAGCCGTAATACAATTTTTTTCACACTTGGTCTATGATTTTCTAAAACTGTTTATGTGAGCTCTAATAAGAAGATCTTTTGTGTATTTACTAGAAAAACATAAAGCCCCCCGTCTTAAAATACGGGGGGCTTTATTTTCATGGAGAAGATTTAGGCTTCTGCCTTCACCAGCATTATTCCTATTACAAGTAATACTAAAGCATGAATTCCTTGAAGAACCGAAATAATCATTTTTCCTGTCTCATCGTTCGCACCCATAACAACGCTAGCGATGAGTCCCAGAACTCCGATCCCTAGTACAACCCATGCGAGATTCTTGTTTACAATCCCACCGCGTTGAAATCCACCAGACAGTGGTATAAGAACCAAGAAAAACAATATTGCGGCGGCCGCATCAATTCCAACAAGTAGCGAACCAGCGTCTGCACCGGTGCCACCAGCGGCGATTGCCATGGCGATTCCGCTCCACACAATGAATATAGCGGTTAAAATTGCAGTCCCCATTGTGGCAACTTGCATACGAGCAAACGCCATATTTTCTTGTGGAGTAATCCGAGTCAACCCCATCAATCCGGTAACGTAAATCGCACCAGCAATCACACTCAGAACCGCTCCTAGTTTGGCAGTTTCGCCCTGGGCGGCAATAGCCCCAACAAGATCATTCCCCCAAAGTCCAAACTCGAAGTTTGTCAGCAACATTCCACCTACCATATAAAGGATAGGAGAAATGATTAAAGACCATTTGGCAATAGGACTAAGCCCATGCTTTCCCTGTGAAGTAATTAAAGACATTATATTTTCTCCGTAATACGTAACGTGCATTGGTAACGGAACAGCATCCACGTAACAAAAGTCACTAAAACTACGATCTCCTCGTAGATTTGCTGGAGCATACGACATTTACGAATATCAGGCAAACAAGGCTGAATCTACCGGCAAAAGGCTTCCTAGTCGGCACAGATGGCTTTGGTATAAAAGCCTTAATTACTGTTCATTTTTTTAAGTTCGCCTAGAGTCCATAGATGTAAAATCTTTTATTAGTGAAAAAATTAAGTGGCTATTTCCCATCAGCAAGCATGCTAATATTCAACAAATATGGCTATCTAGTAAATCTTGCAATGCGTTAGCCACCTACTAATTGAATCGATGAGGTTCATGGATTTCTTAACGGTTCAAGGAGAATATGAATAATGTATTCAAAAAAGTCGCTATTATCACTGCTAGTGTTGATGGCTGCCTTCGCTGTGTTCGCTGCTTGTAGCAGCGATAGCGATAACGAAGAGGCTGTGCCTGCTACACAGGTAGCAGCTGCTACAAAGGCTCCCGCTACTGCTGTCCCTCCCAGTAAGGCTGAAGTCAAGGAAAATATAGTAAAACTCGGCCTTTTGAGTCCTCAAACAGGTCCACTCGCCGTATATGCCGCAG
>JAPKFF010000040.1:0-16947 GCA_028821715.1 Dehalococcoidia bacterium | reverse complement strand
TCGAAAATATGGGTGTTAACATGTATATGTGGTTACGGCATAGACGAGTTGATTCGTCACAGTTCGGAGCTAAGATAGTTGCACTTCTAATTTGATCCTGAATAACAGGAAAGAAGACTGAAATCTTGCCCGAGATGCGCAGGCAACGTCAGCACCGATAGCGACACGCATGGAACATTTTTGAATTGTTTCCAATTTGTATTCTCTAAAGACCTTTCGTAAGAGATGACGTTTCGACTTTTCACTCCAAGAATCCCCCCAGCTGGTCCGGTGATTCATCCTGGTCAATAGGCTGCGTAACGAGGTTAGTTCGACTCGGTAATTGGCGATTTTCGCTATGAGTTGAGATATCTTTCGATTTCGCCATAGTTGGCGAGGTAGGTACGACGTAGGTCTCGAAACAATCTGAGACCATCGCTAAAGGGCTGATATACGCTATTGGCGCGGTGCTAGAATTTTGGCACATTTTCTCCGACGACATACTGCCGAGGCTCTGATGACTCAAAGCGTTAATATTGATGTAAATAGCGAACTCGGATTCGCTACGATCACGCTAAATCGTCCCGAGCGACTGAATTCCTTATCCAATGAATTGTTGGAATCGCTTGCCGGTATTCTCGACAATGTAGCGGTCGACGATTCCATCCGCGCTGTAATCGTCACAGGCGCAGGACGAGCTTTCTGCTCGGGTGCTGACACGGATGAGATGATAGGCGGACTGGGTGATGGTCCTCACAAACCTGGCCCTGGCGGTGCCGAAGAACTGCGGCGTGGGTTCAAGCTAGCCCAAAGAGTCATTCTCGGTATCTACAAGATGGAAAAACCAGTGATTGCCGCCATTAACGGTCCGGCAGTTGGAGCAGGATTTGATCTTGCTTGTGCGTGCGACATTAGGATCGCTGTCGAATCGGCGCGTTTTATGGCCGCCTATATCCACGTTGGTCTATTCCCTGGTTACGGCGGAACCTGGCTCTACCCTCGATTATTTGGATCAGCTAAAGCGGCCGAGCTCATGTACACGGGAAACTTCTTGGAAGTTAATGAGGCATTGTCGCTCGGGTTCCTGAACAGCGTTGTATCGGAGGACGAACTAATCGCCACTGCCGAGAAGATAGCGCGTCGCATCGCAGCAGGCCCACCTATCGCTATTCGGCTCGCTAAGACGATGATCCGAGGTGGAATGTCGATGGACCTCGAAACTTCCCTCGAAATGTCTGCCGCAGCCGAGGCAATCACGTTATCCTCTGAGGATCATATTGAAGGTATGGTTGCGCATCGCGAAAAACGACGTCCAGAGTTCAAGGGGATTTAATGTACGGAATTAATGGAAATCCGGTAATTTTCTCTGGGAATTCACACCCAGCGCTGGCGAAAAGTATTTGCGAATACCTTCAGCAGGATCTCGGTCAGATAGAAGTGTTCAAGTTCTCCAATGACAACACGTTCGTCAAGATTCTCGAAAATGTTCGACAAAAAGACGTTTTCATCGTGCAGTCTGACGTCGAACCAGTGAACGACAACATCATGGAAATGTTGATCATGATCGATGCCGCAAAGCGTGCATCGGCTGGTCGTATCACTGTAGTAATTCCTTATTACAGCTATGCACGTACCGACAAAAAAGACCAACCCCGCGTACCGATTACTGGTCGGCTAATAGCCGATCTTCTTGAAACAGCTGGTGCCGATCGAGCCATCATGATCGATTTGCACGCTGGACAGGTGCAAGGATTCTTCGCAGTACCGGTAGACGAGCTGACGGCGATGCCGAAGTTGGTCGACTATTTCATCCAGCACAATCTCAAAGATCCGGTGGTTGTTGCAGTCGATATCGGAATATCGAAAAAGGCTCGTTACTTTGCGGATGCGATAAGCGCACCTCTGGCGATCGTGGAAAAGCGACGTCTCGGCAATGAAGACCGAATAGAGAGCATGAACGTAATTGGTGAAGTGGGAGATCGACCGGTAATTCTTTTTGATGATGAGATAAGTACCGGCGGAACCGTAATCTCAGCTGTAGAGGCGATCACAGCGCGAGGAGCTAACGATATTTACGTTGTTGCAACCCACGGTGTACTGCCTGGGGAAGCTTCTTCACGAATTGCGAGCATTCCACATATCAAAGAATTGGTAATAACTGACACGGTTCCTTTGTCCGATCACAAAGTAAACTCAAAGATCAAGGTAATTTCAATCGCACCGCTTCTTGGAGAAGCGATTAGGCGAATCCACGAAGGCCGCTCGGTTGGAGAGTTGTTCACTATCAAATAATTGGTAATTGGTGAACGCTTCCAATCTGGTTAATATTCGAGGTGAGCCAGTAGCCGTATATGTTCAAGTTCTTTAACAAACTCATTGGCGATACCAATGAGAAAGCCCTAAAAGAAATCCAGCCGGTCGTCGACGAGATCAACGATCTCGAATCCGAGTTTGAGAAACTTAGCGATGAGCAGCTGAAGGGTGTAACTGCCGACTACCGATCACGATGGGAAGGCGGGGAAAGTCTCGACGACATTCTCCCTGAGGCTTTTGCTGCCGTTCGTGAGGCTTCACGACGGGCCGTTGGTATGCGGCCGTTCGACGTGCAGATGATTGGCGGAATTGTTCTTCACCAGGGCAAAGTCGCTGAAATGCGCACGGGTGAAGGCAAGACTCTGGTTGCGACCTTGCCGGCGTACTTGAACGCTATTACCGGGCAGGGCGCGCACATCATTACTGTGAACGATTACCTCGCCAAGCTTCACGCTGGTTGGATGGGAAACATTCATCACGCGCTTGGTATCACAGTGGGCTGTTTGCAGAACGACGGTTCGTGGGTGTTCAACCCCGATGCTCCGCTGGCTATTCAGATCGATGGCGAACACGATGAAGCGGATGCCGACGCTGCTCCTCCGGTTCGTACGCCTGAAGATAATTTCCAATCGGCGACGAAGCAACAGGTATATGCCTGCGATATTACTTACGGAACGAACAACGAGTTTGGCTTCGACTACCTTCGCGACAACATGGTTGAAGAAATCGATCGACGAGTTCAGCGAGGCCGTGTTTACGCGATAGTTGACGAAGTCGACAGCATTCTCATCGACGAAGCACGAACTCCTCTCATCATTTCTGGCCCAGCCAAAGAGCAGGGTCAGGAATATCGTAAATTCGCTGTTTTAGCAAAACGACTTGCTGCCGACGTTCACTTCGAAATTGAGGATAAACGCAAGACGATTGTTCTTACTGAAGAAGGAGTCGCAGCTGTTGAACGGGAACTGAACATCGATAACCTATACGGCGTTGAGAACGATGTTTTATCTCACTTCACCGAGAACGCAATTCGTGCTGAGCATGTGTACGCCCGAGACCGCGAATACGTGGTTCAGGGACAAGATGTTGTTATCGTCGACGAATTTACGGGTCGATTAATGACGGGGCGTCGTTTCTCTGACGGACTTCACCAGGCACTCGAAGCCAAAGAGGGCGTAAAGGTTCAGCGAGAGTCGAACACCTACGCAACGATCACACTTCAGAACTACTTCCGTATGTACAACAAGCTGTCCGGAATGACTGGTACAGCAACTACGGAAGCTGAAGAACTCGACAAGATTTACAAGCTTGAAGTAGTTGAAATTCCTACAAACAAGCCGATCCAACGAACCGACCGTGGTGACTACATATATATGACCGAGGAAGCCAAGTGGGAAGCCATCGCTGAGCGTATCTCCGAGCTTCACCACCATGGCCGACCGGTACTCGTTGGTACCACCAGCATCGATAAGTCTGAGCTGCTGGGCGACCTGCTAAAAAAGAATCACATCCCGCACAACGTACTAAACGCTAAACAGCACGAGCGTGAGGCGAGTGTCGTCGCCGAGGCTGGCAAGGCTGGTGCTGTAACGGTAGCGACGAACATGGCTGGTCGTGGAACCGACATTATTCTTGGCGGAAATCCCGATGTAACTACTCCTTCCGAGAACGGCTGGAACTCAGATCACGACACAATCGTTCAAAAAGGCGGATTGTTCGTACTGGGAACCGAACGTCACGAGTCACGCCGAATCGACAACCAGCTTCGTGGTCGTTGCGGTCGCCAGGGTGACCCCGGTGAGACGCAGTTTTTCTTGTCGACTGAAGATGACATTGTTCGACGATTCGGTGGCGAGCGAATTCGGGGTGCAATGAATTTGTTGCGATGGGAGGCGAATGTCCCTATTGAGAACAAGATGGTTTCGAAGTCGGTGGAAACCGCTCAGACTAAAGTTGAAGCGCAGAACTTCGAGATTCGTAAATACCTCGTTGACTACGATGACGTTGTGAATACTCAACGAGATATCGTTTATCAGCTTCGAGACAAGGTCATTGATGGCGAAGAACTACGTTCAACGATCAGTGAATACCTCGCAATAGAAATACGTCTGATCGTCAATGAGCGTATCAACGGTGGTTCAGAGAACTACGATGTGGACGGTCTTTACCGAGAGTTGATGACGGTCTTCCCGACCCTCGACGGCTTCCCGGAAAAAGACGATGTTTTCGATATGCGCCCGGAGGAAGCCGAAGAGGTCTTTCTGGGTTTGATCGAAACGATCTACGATAAGCGAACCGAGGAGTTTGGAGCAGAGCTGCTCAACAAACTTGAACGCACGATTATGCTGCGAACGATAGATGAGCACTGGGTCGAGCACCTGACGTCGATGGACAACATGCGACAGGGAATTGGTCTTGAAGCGGCAGGGCAGCGTGATCCGCTTGTTGCCTATAAGCACCAAGCGTTCCAAATGTTTACTGTATTCGACGCTACGATCAAGGCCACCATCGCTAAGACGATATTCCGAGTGGCTTTAACGCAACAGCCGCCACCGACTCAGACTCCTGAGATGAACGCTGTGAAGGACGACGCTGACGTATCGACCCAGAAGGCGAACGCTCTTGCTAGCCAACATTCAGTGATGGCCAGCGTGAACTCTGGTCACGGCGGTGCGCAGGTAAGTGTAAACAGTCTTTCTAACGTTCCTACCCACACGCCTGAGGGCCGCAAGATGAGTCGTTCCGAACGACGAAAGATCGAGCGACTTCAACGCAAGCAGGCGAAGATCAACAGCGAGTAGAGTGGTGCCGCCGGCACTTTTTCTGAGAGATCGGGCGTTGGGTTCTTAGTTGGTGTATTGCCGCTTCAGGTCGTTTAAGTTCGTTTTGGGGGGCATCACAGTGTGAAAAGTCGTCTTGTCCGTCTCCTTATGGAAAACGGAATCTGCCAACCTTGAGTGTGGGATGCCCGTTATCCTATAGCCCATGGACAATAACTCGATTTCTCAGGCATTCGCTGATGTCGCGGTGCTTATGCAGGCGAAGGGCGAGAACGTATTCAAAGTACGTGCTCACTCGAAGGCTTCTGACGCGATCAAGAGCCTGCCGTATCCGATCACCGACATCGCTGATGACCCTGAAAAATTAGGTGCACTTCCTGGATTCGGTGATGCGATTGTCGATAAGACTCAGGAACTTGTTCGAACAGGTCGGCTCGGGTTGTTGGATAGACTTCTTGAAGAACTTCCCGACGGAATTCTCGAGCTTGTCCAGATACCCGGTATAGGACCCAAGACTGCCGTTACGGCGGCTACCGAACTTGGTATTTCCAACTTCGAGCAGCTCGAAGCGTCAATCGAATCAGGTGAGTTTCAGAACTTGCCTAGGATCAGCAAAAAAGGCGCTGCTCAGATACTTCGACACACTAAGTTGCGTGTCGAACAAGGCCACCGCATCGGATTGGGTCCGGCAACTCAGATGGCTAGCGATGTGATTATTGAATTGAAATCTCGATGCGGAGCCATCGTAGATATCGAAGTCGCTGGAAGCGCCCGTCGTTCAGCAGAGCTGATCGGCAATATCGACCTTGTTTGCAGTGCGATGAACGACGAATTTAACGACATCATCGACTCGTTCACGACTCTGTCGAACGTTCGTGACGTAATTGCCCATAACGAATCTACGGCTGTGTTCGCAGATGCAAAGGGTTTTAGATTTTCGATCACAATCGTGATGCCTGAGGCGTTTGCCGGGGCGCTTGTGTACGCAACAGGGTCAATCGCCCACGGAACTCGCCTCGAAGCGCTAGCGAGCGAACGTGGCATGACATTTAGTTCAAGCGGACTTCTTGATCCGGCTGAAAGTTCGTCAAAAGATATTCAAACCGAGCGAGATATCTACGAACGACTGGGTCTTAACTTTGTACCAGCACAGATGCGAGAAGACTCTGGTGAGATCGAACTAGCCGAGAAACAAGATTTCGCCATTATCCTCACTGAATCAGATATCAGGGGTGATCTGCACTCGCACACGAATTGGTCGGATGGTCGGTATCCAATGGAAGAGATGGTCGCTGTGGCTCAAAAGCGAGGGTGGGAATACCTCGCCATTACCGATCATTCGCCAAGTGCTACCGTCGCCAATGGCCTTAGCCCCGACATGTTGATTGCTCACAGCACCGCCGTTAGGGAACTGTCCGAATCTTCAGGCATGAGGTTGTTGACTGGAACGGAAATGGACATCAAGCCTGATGGTTCGCTCGACTACAGCGACGAATTGCTTGCCGACCTCGATATCGTCATTGCTTCGATTCACTCTGGGATGGATCAGGACAGCGCAAAAATGACCCAACGAGTCATCGATGCGATGGAGAGCCCGCACGTCGATGTCATCTGCCACCTAACGGCGCGCCTGCTTGGTAAACGATCGCCTGTTGAGATCGATATAACCGCTGTTCTCGAAGCAGCGGTCCGGACAGGCACTGTTATGGAGATCAATGCGTCGCCAGACCGCCTCGATTTGAAGGCTGAGCATCTACGAATGGGGGTCGATATGGGTGTAATCTTTGCAGTTAACACCGACTCGCACCGAACATGGCAGTTCGACAACATGCATTTCGGGGTTAGTACAGCGATTCGCGGTTGGGTTGAAGCCGACCGTGTGATCAACACACTTCATTACGCCGAACTAATGGCGTTTTTAGCGCTCCCGAAATCAGAACGCTACGCATTTAATAAATCTCGTGGTAAGTAGTAAAGAAACAAACACCAAAACGGGCACTTCGCCAAAGGAACCGGCGGAGATGATTTCGCGTCTGAAATCTGCAGTTCTACTTGCGAGTCCGGTTGGCGACATATGGAAAATGGCAGTACTCGAAGCAATCGCCGCTTGGCCAACGGCACAAGAGCAGGTCGGCGACGAGCTATACGTTTATTTGATCGGTGGCGAAGCGTTTGATTGGCAACTGCTTGCAAAGCGATTGCTCCGGGAATGTGAAGCCGAGATCGATCAGGACGTATGGTGGGCCTGGCTTTCTGAGCCGGTTTTATTCGCCGGGTTTGAAGAGTCAGACTTCATGCGCGCTGTTGGGGTAGATAAAGGAAGAGCACATCTTTCGTATTTCTATGGTGTAACGGTGGAACAGTCGCTAGTTACTGCTGTCGAGGAAGAGGTCACCCACAGGCGAGTAGGGGCTGGACGGCCGCTAACCGACTATTCATTGGAACTCGCTTACGAAACGCTCTATGGCAACACTCGTGACCAGCTTTGGGAAGTGTTCAAGTTAGAAGCTGGCGCTAGGCCGGCACGTGAGGGTCGGCGACATCGAGACGAACATACTCTCGGGTCGGAAGATGCTTTCACCTATTGGCTATTCAAATTGCGAATGGAACGTTCTGATCCCGCCAAAATCGCTAGCGACACTCGCAAGGCTCTGGCGAAATTAGAACGAATGCGCCAGAACGACTTACGGCGGAAAAAGCTAGTTAAAGTGGATGTACTGCATCGCCAGATGACGGAAAGGCGGATACGTACACGGAAAGCTCCGGCTGAGTCATAAGCAGTATTTGCCATTGCAATTGACTTGAATTGCGGCTAGCCTAAATGTGATATTGAATCAGCTTCGACGAGAAGTAGTAGCGTGTTTGCAGGGTCAAAGAGATTCGGTGGTTGGTGTGAACCGGAACCCTTGCAATCGTGAAGTCGTCTCCGAGTTGGTGGACTGAATCTTTCGTTAAATTCGAGATTACTAAGTTCGCCCGTTTGCGCCGTTACAGCTAATTGAGTGGTTCACGGTCGTCAGTTATACGACTGTGTTCAACGAAGGTGGTACCGCGGTCAACCCGTCCTTTAAAGAAGTTTTAACTTCTGATGTGGATGGGTTTTTTTATTGCCTGAATTTCAGGCGGTTAGATTGGTCGATAAGACCAAGTAGGAATTAGTAATCGTGAAGTCGATTGAGTTTGGTGATCTTCCAAAGCGCTTTAATATTAATGAGCGTGAACTGCACTGGCGCAAGCGCTGGAGCGAGATGGGCGTTGAAAAGCGTGACCCCAACGCTCCACGTGAGAAGTCGTTCGTAATCGACTCGCCACCGCCGACCGTCAGCGGATCGCTGCATATAGGTCACATTTTCTCTTACACTCACCAAGACCTGCTGGCGCGCTACAAGCGAATGACGGGTATGAACGTCGCCTATCCGATGGGCTGGGATGACAACGGTTTGCCAACAGAGCGTCGTGTTCAGAACTATTTCTCGGTACGGGCTGAACGTAACGTTCCGTATATCGAGAATCTCGACGTGGAAGCCAAACGGGCAGAATTGGGTCTTAAAAAGGACCGTCAGCTGGTAATCAACCGCCAGAACTTCATTGAGCTTTGTCGAGTTGTAACCGAGATGGACGAGATCGTTTTCAAGCAGATGTTCGATCGTATGGGCTATTCGATCGATTGGAATGACGAGTACGCGACTATCGACGACAAGAGCCGTCGAATCGCCCAGCGTAGCTTCTTAGATCTCTATCAGAAGAATCATGTTTACCAGCTCGAATCACCGACCATGTGGGACGTTGATTTCCAGACTGCGGTCGCACAGGCTGAAGTCGAGGATCGAGAAAAAGGTGGGGCGTATCACGACATAAAATTCGGCGTGTTCGAAGAGGATGCACCGGTTAAGAGTTTCGTGATTTCGACTACCCGACCTGAATTGCTTGCAGCTTGCGTGGGCATTACGGCTCACCCTGACGACGAGCGGTTCAAGGGTCTATTTGGTAAGCACGCCGTTACTCCGGGTTTCTTCGCCAAGGTTCCGATTTTCCCTAGCACTGAAGCCGATCCCGAAAAGGGAACCGGAATTTTAATGGTTTGTACATTTGGGGATCAGACTGACGTTGCGTGGTGGCGCGAAGAAGGACTTGAGCTCCGTCAGATACTGGGTCGAAACGGTCGTATTCTCGATCACCAGTTTGGCGGCGATGACGGCTGGGCCAGCACTAATCCTGAAAAGGCAAACGAAAACTACCAGACGATAGTTGGCAAACGCATACCGTCTGCCAAATCGCTGGTTGTCGACCTAATGCGCGATCCTGCGAACTCGGCGACTGGAAACGGTGCGCCTTTACAGGATGAACCTAAGCAGATTCTGCACCCTGTTCGGTACTACGAGAAGGGCGACAGTCCGCTCGAATATCTGACAACTCGCCAATGGTTCGTGAGGATGCTCGACAAAACCGATCAGATGATCGAAATGGGTCGCAAGATCAATTGGCATCCCGAGTTCATGCGTAAGCGTTTCGAAAATTGGACCGAGAATCTGAATGTCGACTGGTGCATTTCGCGTCAGCGTTACTTCGGTGTCCCAATTCCAGTTTGGTACCCGCTCGATGATCAGAGCGAACCGCAGTACGATCAGGCGATTATTGCAACGCCCGACATGCTGCCGGTCGACCCAGAGTCGGTCGCTGCTCCTGGCTACGACGAGAGTCAACGGGGAGTTGCCGGTGGATTCGCTGGTGAGCCAGATATTTTCGACACTTGGTTTACTTCGTCACTAAGCCCTCAAACGGTTGCTCGCTGGGGTGATGAAGACGACCAGATGAACACGTTGTTCCCGATGGACGTTCGTCCACAGGGTCACGACATCATCCGAACTTGGGCGTTCTACACAATCGCTAAGGCGATGCTGCACCAGGAATCGGTTCCTTGGCACAACATCAATCTTTCCGGTTGGGTGCTTGATCCCGATCGAAAGAAGATGTCGAAGTCGAAGGGTAACGTAGTCACTCCAGTCGATACGCTTGACAGGTTTGGTGCGGATGCTGTTCGATACTGGTCGGCTTCATTCAAGCTTGGTACCGACGCATCTCACGATGAGGCGATCTTCAAGATCGGTGGCAAGCTGGTCACGAAACTCTATAACGCAGGAAAGTTCGTGCTGGGTCAGACCGCCGATGACGGTCCAATCGTAAACGAACTTGATCTGGCGTTTATTGCTGAGCTCAAAGAGGTTGTTAGAATCGCAGGAGAGGCGTTCGAGAAATTCGAGTTCTCGGTTGCATTGCAGGAGACTGAAAAGTTCTTCTGGGGCGCGTTTACCGACAACTACATCGAGCTTCTGAAGAGACGTTCACGTTCGGAAGACGATCCTGCGGGCAGGGCGTCGGCAGTTGCGACTTTGCGGCTGGGACTGAACGTTGTCCTGCGTTTGTTCGCGCCGATTGTTCCGACAATCACCGACGAAATTTGGAGCTGGGTGTTCGCCGAGGAAACGGGTCATCTGTCGATTCACAAAGCAGCGTGGCCGACTCCGGAAGAGCTTGATTCGATTCCTGCTCCCGACGTCGCAGGATCGTTCCAAGCGGCTTGTGACGCTATTTCAGCTATACGCAAGGCAAAGAGCGAGAGCAGTGTGAGCCTGAATCGTGAGCTACTGAGCTTGGTTCTGGAGGCTGATGAGCTTGGCCAGTCGGATTTACGGCTCGTGCTCGATGACGTCGCAGCGGCAGGTGGAGCGGAGTCGATTGGCTTCGCTAAAGGTACACCGACGGCTGATTGGCGATACACGGCTCACATCGAAGCAGCTGAAGCACCAGAGAAGAAGTAGGGAGTGGTCTAGTTTTAAGGATAGTTAAGTGAAAAGACCGGAGTCAGAAATGGCTCCGGTCTTTTTTTGATCGTGAAAGAACTGCTAGCTCTTCGACTTCCATTCTTCCCAGTTGTCCAAAGTGAAATCTGGGACTGAGAAGAACTTGTGAAGCGCACCTTCTTTTGCGCGAACTTCGGCACACATCTTGGCAACATCGGCCGCCTCGTCGACCGTGACCCGAGTTGCGCCATCTGCGTCGCAAACCAGAATATCGCCCGGATTGATCGTCAGACTCGCAACGTTAACGGTCACTTCGTGGTCGATCATGTTGAACGGACCGTGTCCGGGCACGCGTCCTGTAGCCCAAAGAGGTAATCCAGCTTGCTCGATACCGGGAATATCGCGGGCGTTGCCTTCGACTAGTGCACCAACAGCACCGAGTGCTTTCATTTGAAATGCCATACCATCGCCGATGATTGCGCCACGGTTTGCGGGCATATCGACGTCTTTCTGAACGACGATGACTGGGACGTTAGCCTTCGCAATCGAATCGAAGTAGTCGGTACGCAAATAGCCATCGCTTTGTTCGCCCGAAAGGGGAGTCCACGTCGAAGTGAGTGCGTAACCTACAGCAGGTTTTGCACCCGATGAGATGTATTCCCGAACGCTCGGATCGGTGTAGTCATCGTTGGCATTGACATAGCCTCGAACTAGGATTCCTGCGTTCTGAACTGTGGCTGAATCGTACTCTGCAAGCGTGTCGAGGATCGACGGATCGATTGTTTTCATGGGAGGGAGTTCGGTCTAGTTGTTTGGATTATTAGTCGAGTGGAAGAATGTCTGGCTCTATCGAGAGAATGTCGCCGGGGAAGAATTCGCGCCATGACTCGAACTGCTCAACAAAGGTACGACCTTCTTCGATAGATCCGAGACCTTTGACTGCTCGACCCGGGTCGTATCCGGTCGTTTTGGCAAGGGCTTCGATGCCGCGCTTAGTGTCTCGTACGCCACCAACCGAAAAGGTATCGCCTTCATCGTTCTCTACGATTAGATCGATTCCTTTTTTCTTCTGCTTCCAGTACAGCCTCATATGGACACCTTATTTTCTTGCAGGTTTCGGCAAGCATTGCTTGCCGGTATCAATAATCTGGGATGGATGATTGATATGGATATTCTAAGGGCAGAAGCAGCAATCTGGGCTGTATAGCGGCGGGGAATTGACGAAATGGGCGCTGGATGCAGGTGGCAAAAGTTTGCTATAGAGGCTGAATTGGCGCTGAGAGCGTTGCTCTCCCCGTCGAATATCGCTCCACTGCGATCGAGAAGTTATCCGAGTTCTGCTGAGGGATCTGGGGAAGGGCGTGTGTTATCGCTTCGAGAGGTGCAGAAGTGCGCGATCGAGGATGGCGTGTCCGACATCGAGCTTGTTCATGAGCGGCTGTGGTTCGGCGTTGCCATCGGGATCGACGAAGATGACTTTGTTCGTGTCGGTGCCGAATCCGCTTTCCGGCTCTTTGACGTTATTTGCAACAACGAATGCCGCACCCTTTGGCGCTGCCTTTGCTTGAGCGTTGGCTTCGAGGTCGCTGGTTTCAGCGGCGAATGCGACTTTTACCAAGTTCTTGCCTTGAGCCAAAGGCATGAAGTCTTCCACCTTCATGAGTTCGAGCGACATGCTGCCTTCGCCCTTTTTCTTGATTTTTTGGTCGGCGACATCGATCGGAGTGAAATCGGAGATTGCGGCAGCCATTATCAGCAGGTCGCCATCGCTGGAAATTGGGAGTATCGCATCACGCATGTCGGCGACAGTGACGGTGTTTACTACGGTCACTCCCGAAGGGGCAGGTAGATCGGATGCGGTGACAAGTGTCACTTCTGCACCGCGATCTCGTGCAGCTTCGGCGATGGCGTATCCCATCTTCCCGGTTGATCGGTTTGAGATGAAGCGCACGGGGTCGATTGGTTGATTGGTGCCGCCCGCGGAAACGATGACACGTCGACCAGCGTAATCGCCATTACGCCCTATCGCCTGTCTCACGAGTCCGACTAATGTGGCCGTCTCGACGAGCCGGCCTTTGCCGATAAGTCCAGAAGCAAGTCTTCCCTCTGCTGGTCCAACGACAATAACGCCGTCTTCAACAAGCGTTTTCACATTTCTTTGAGTCGACGGACTTGCGAACATATCGGCGTCCATCGCAGGAGCTACGATTACTGGTGCCTCGGTAGCAAGCACGGTCGCTGTTAGTGGGTCGTCGGTAATACCGAGCGCGAGCTTTGCGAGCGTGTTCGCAGTAGTAGGAGCTATCAATACGCAGTCGGCGCGCAGGGCTAGAGCGACGTGGTCGATACTGAGTTCGGAGTGCGCTTCCCAAAGACCAGTGGTTACAGGCAGATGAGTAAGCGCTGCGAACGTCGATGAACCGACGAACCCGGTGGCCGCAGTCGTCATTATCACGTTGACAGTAGCGCCAGCTTGAACGAGCTTGCTGGCGATGTCGGCCGCTTTGTACGCGGCGATTGAACCTGTCACTCCAAGAACGACGTTTTTGCCTTCAAGCGGGGGTCGAGAGATCGGTTTGTTTAAGCTAATGTCGGGGGACATATCAGGCACCTGAAGCCGGTTTAGGTGTTATTCATTTCGTGAACGAGTCGAAGCCCCAACAGGGTCAACTCAGGGTTCACATGATCGAAAGACTCGGTGTGTTCTGCCATCAGATTCGCCAAGCCACCCGTAGCTACTACTTTGACATCTTCGGGAGCGCCTGGATTCAATTCCATCTTGAATCGAGAGAGCATTCCCTCGATTAATTCGGCGAATCCATATACGAAACCTGATTGCATCGAAGCAACGGTGCTACGACCGATCACCCTGTCTGGTGCAATCAGTTCGACACGGCGTAGTAGGGAGGTGTTGCGGAACATAGCGTTGGCAGCTATTTCCATACCGGGAGAGATTGCTCCACCGATGTAGTCGCCATCGGCGGTAATTGCGTCAAATACTGTCGCTGTGCCAATGTCGACAACAACAATTGGTCCGCCATAAAGCTGATGCGCGGCTACAGCATCGACGATTCTGTCGGCTCCGACATCTTGAGTTCGGTCGTAGTGGATTCGTATTCCGGTGCGAACGCCGGGACCGATTACCAAAGGGAGGACATTGGTTAGTGACGCTAGTGCGTCAACGTAGTCTTCCGTTAGGGGAGGGACGACCGAGCAAATGACTACTGCGTCAAACGAACTTGGCTCAACGCCTTTAGATTGCAGTACGCCTTTGAGCGCCCATGCGTGCTCGTCGATAGTGCGAGTTTCGCGTGTCGCCAACCGCCAAGTGGCGGTTAGTTCTTGGTCGGTAAAAGCACCGATCGTGATGTTCGTATTGCCGATATCGACAGTGAGTAGGATTGTCACTATTACTCAGTATAAGAGCGTGGCATCGAAATGCACGCTTAATTACACGCGACCGGATTCGTCGACACTGATGAATTTATGTGAAGTTAGTTGAAATCGAGTTGGATAGTGTCTCGGTAGAACAGACCGAGGCGTTCGATTACGTCGGTGGCTCGCATGCCTGTCTCGCCCAGTTCCTGTCGAGCGGCTTCGGCTGCGTAACCGTGAATGAACACCGCTAGAGCAGCCATTTCGAATAGTTGGTCGGGTTGTTGGGCGACAAGTCCTCCGAGTAGCCCAGCGAGCACATCGCCGCTGCCGCCCTTGGCGAGCCCCGTGTTGAGCCACGGTGAGACTGCAATGCGACCATCAGGGGCTGCGATAAGAGTTGAAGCGCCTTTGAGTACGACAACCTTGTTGAACTTTTTCGCTGCTTCTTTACTAATATGGAGTCGGTCGTTTTGAACATCCGCAGATGTAATTCCCATCAGGCGACCCATCTCGCCCGGATGAGGAGTGAGAACTGCCGGATTGGCAAAGCGCTCCCACCAACGGTGCGTTCCCGAGAGGATGTTCAGGGCATCGGCGTCGATGACGAATGGAGTGCTGTCGTCGATTTCAGAGAGAATAGTCGATGTGAATTTTCTTGCAGCTGAAGAAGTACCAAGACCGGGACCGATAGTGACCGAGGTGGATTTTTTCGCAAGCTCGAGAAAAGAATTGGTAGCTTCGGATGCTTGCAGATTGTCGTTACCGTCCACAGGCAGCGATAGATACATCGCCTCGCGGATAACTCCCGCTATCTTGCGGTATGCCGATTCAGGCGTGGCCACGAACGTTAACCCGACGCCCGATCGAGTGGCAGCGTCGGTCGCCATCGTCACTGCTCCGAGATAGTCCTTTGAGCCGCCGACTATGAGCGTGGAACCGAATGTGCCTTTGTGTCCACCGAACGGTCGTTCAGGAAGAAGTGAGACGGCAAGATGTTCAGTAATTAGATTGGTATCTACTTGCGAATCTAGACCATGAGGAATGTCTATTTCAAGAACGGAAACTTCGCCGGTTACCGATGGATCGGCCGCTATCATTGGTCCTAACTTTGGGTAACCGAGCATTAGCGTGCGATCTGCTGGGAGGCCTGCGATATCGAATTCACCAGTGTCAGAATTAACGCCGGTTGGCAGATCGAGGGCAATTACTGGCACGCCAGATTCGAGTGCTGCGAAGGTGATTTTCGAGAGCGGGTCGGCGATAGCGCGTGACGAGCCGATTCCAAGGATAGCGTCGATTATCAGATCGGTTGATTCGAGCAGTGCTCGTAGGGTGTCGGTACCGGAATCGTCGATACAATCTACGACACAAACGCCCGCTTCGAGTGCTGAATCCCGCTTGGGATCAGTCGGATTTCTCTCCGCACATAAAACTGCGGTAACGATCGCACCCCATTTCGCCAGATGCCGGCCTGCCACAAATCCATCGGCTCCGTTGTTACCCGCGCCGATCAAGGTCGTAATTCGCTTGCCGAACAGTTCGCTGTGTTTGTCGAATTCGTCACGAACGGCTTCAGCGACCGCCAGCCCGGCGTTCTCCATCAACTGATCGAGCGATACACCTGCTTCAACAGACGATTGCTCGATCGCTCGCATTTGGGCAGCGGTCACGAGTTTCATGGTTTCCACGCGTCGTCTCTGGCTTCTCCAACTGCGGAAGCCGTGGCAATTTCACGAGAGTGGGAAAGGCTGAGGGCGATTCGTGTGATGCCCATTTTCTCGGCGCGAATTTTCGCGTGACCGTGCAATATGACTTCAGGCGGTCCGCCTCGCTTGCGCTTGACCTCGATCGACTTCCATGGCACGCCGCGAACGCCAGTGCCGAGTAACTTCATTACCGCCTCTTTAGCGGCGAACCGACTCGCCAGCTGGTGCGGACGTCCTTTGGCGTAACGCTGTTCGCCTTCAGTGAAGACCTTCGCAAGAAATCTTTTGGGATAGCGTTGGAGCACACCCGCGACTCTGGGAATCTCGATTAAGTCGATCCCTGTGTAGATCATTTGGGCAGTGCCTCCGGTCGAAACCGTTGAGTAGGGTTCAATTGATGCTCGGAATAATACTTGTTAAGACAATTCTCGGTTAGGATTTATCAACATAATTATGAAATTTGACACCGTAACTTTCCAACTTAATCAGACCAACTCGGTCTGGAGGCTAATAACAAGTGACAGCACGGATTATTGACGGCAAAGAAGTCGCCGCGAAGGTTCATGAGGAAGTCGCATCCGGAGTTGCAGAGTTCAAAGAGAAACATGGAACGATTCCGGGTTTAACCGTTGTGCTAGTTGGTGATGATCCCGCTTCGCATTCATACGTTAAAGGCAAAGAACGTGCTTGCGAGAAGGTTGGAATAGCAACCAAAACGATTATTCGAGATTCATCAATCACTCAAGAAGAATTGCTAGGAATCGTCGAGGGTCTCAACTCCGATCCAGCCGTAAACGGAATTCTTGTTCAATTACCGTTGCCGAAGCATCTTGATGAAAGCGCTGTCATTCATGCCATCGACCCGATGAAGGATGTTGACGGACTTCACCCGGAAAATGTCGGACTCCTGATGCTTGGCCAACGTCGGTTTGCCCCAGCAACCCCACTAGGCGTGCAGCGGATGCTCGTTGAGCAGAACGTCGATATGAA
>JAPKFF010000039.1:0-16976 GCA_028821715.1 Dehalococcoidia bacterium | reverse complement strand
TTCCAGCGCGTCGTCTATTCGAGTCTTCGACATCAATCGTCGTTTAACCATATGTTTTTACGTCAGCGTCGGGGCATTATGCTTCCGACATCATCTCGCCGCCGACCGACCAGCTTGCCTTCTCGACGTCTTGAAAGATAATCGTTGTTGCTGAATCTGGCACTCCAGCGGTTTTGGATATGGCCTTTGTGATTGCCTTGGCGAGATCAGATTTCTGTTGGTCGGTTCGACCGGCGTAAAGAGCTACGTTTACTATTGGCAAGTTCTTCTCCTCAGTTTCAAAATGACAGTTCTCATACTAAAATTCCGGTTGAATTATAGGCGGCGAGCGCTGTGATAAATGGACTTTGACGCCTTCATATCTGATCGAATCGACGCTTTGCCAATATAATTGGCTTCTTACATGCAGTCTTCGACAAATAATGACGGTGAGATCCCGAATGAATTCGAGCTTATTGCTCGACTTTCGGAGCTCGAATCTGCCAAAAATATTGCCGAAAACGTTGACGTTGCTAACACGATCCTAACCGGTATTGGTGACGATGCAGCGGTGGTCTCAACACCAGCGAGTCAAATGCTGCTGACAACCGATGCCATTGTCGATGGTGTCCATTTTCGATCTGTCGACGAACGATGGTTTGACATCGGTTGGAAGTGTGCGGTCTCAAACCTCAGCGATATCGCAGCTATGGGTGGCGTTCCTGACTACGCTTTAGTCACCTTAGGGGTTCCGCCCGGGGCGTCAGTCAACACATATGCTGATTTCTATGACGGCATGAACGCTGCTTTTTCTGAATTCGGTGGATCGATTGTCGGGGGTGACGTTGTTTCTTCCCCAACAATGTTTGTGAACATCGCTCTTACCGGTCATCCCTCGACGGATTCACATGGCGAGCCGATGACTATGCGACGGACCGAAGCGCAGGCTGGAGATCTCGTTTGCGTCACAGGGCCGTTAGGCAGCTCGGCTGGTGGATTCGAAGCCCTAGTGAGCGGTGAAACGAACCCAAGTAGCAACATTCTCATCGAACGTCACTATCACCCGACTCCACGAATTGAAATCGGCTCCAAGCTTGTCGCAACCGGAGTTCGCTGTGCGATGGATGTCAGTGACGGACTTGTCGGCGATCTTGAGAAGATAGCAAAATCAAGTGGTGTAAACATTACAATTGAGATGACGAATATCCCGCTCGCCAATGAGTTAATATTTATGTTTGGGTCTGGTGCCATCGAACTCGCTCTTAGCGGTGGCGAAGACTATGAACTCGTGTTCACAGCGTCAAAACCCTTAGTAGACGATCTTGTAGCCAATAACATGGGTCTCACTGTTATCGGCAACGTGGATTCCAGTGAATCACCGGGCGGTCAAGTGAAGATAATCGATGTAAATGGGGAGCTGTATGAACCGGTTCGAAAGGGATGGGATCATCTGAATGTTTGAGACTTCCCAATCCGGACCTTTGAATCCTGCTCTACTGCTTGTTTCTGATTCTGAAGACGACACTGTGCGAATTGGTAAGTCAATCGGATACGCTCTTCGAACGGGTGATACTGTCTTACTCTCCGGCGACCTCGGCGCAGGCAAAACTAGAATGGTTCATGGCATGGCTGAAGCTATCGATAGCCTAATCCCTGCTCGCAGTCCAACATTCGTTATCGTCAACGAATACCCTGGCACAATTCACCTCAGCCACTGTGATCTATATCGCCTTGGCTCAATCGACGAGGTCGAAGAACTTGCATTGGAGGAACGACTTTTAAATGGGGCATTGGTAATCGAATGGCCGGAAGTCGGTGGAACAGCGTTGCCCTATGATGCTCTGCTCCTAAATCTAGTTAACGGAGATCACAACGACCAACGGATCATCACATTCACCCCAATTGGCCCTCGTTCAGCCGACTTGCTTAGTCGTTCAGCCGCCGTATTCGAGTCACTCGATGGCACGGTCGGATTGACTCACTCATCAAGACCTGAACAGACGAGGCAACCGAAAAATTGATCTTATTAGCAATCGATACATCAACTCGGTTCGCTGGAGTCGGTGTTGCGGATGGTGAAGTCAGTCGAGCAGCCCGAACTTGGCGATCTAACCAGAACCACGGTCGAGAATTGATGCCTGCGATCGTTGAGTCATTGGAAGAACTTTCTTTAGCGCCAAAAGATGTAACTCACTTAGCAGTTGCACTCGGCCCGGGTGGGTTCAGCGCTGTACGAGTCGGAATTAGCTTGGTTCTTGGCCTAGCTGTACCCAAACAGCTACCAGTTCTGGGTATACCGACTCACGACGTAGAGCTTGAGCCTCACCGCAATCTAATCAGCAGCGATACGCCCGTCTACACGCTAATCCCTGCGGGTCGAAACGAGGTGTCATGGACTCGCCATGCAACAGATTCAGAACTCAAAACCGGGGTTGCGTCACCCACAGAATTGGCGCAAACACTCGAACCGAACGCGCTTTTATGTGGAGAGGCGTGCGATCTGATGACCGATCACGTTGAGCAATCGAGATTTCGGGGTCAGCCATCCCCGACTCGTGATCCAATTTCGATTATCGATATCGCACTGGCTAAATTCGATTCAGGTCTTTCGACTCCATACGAAGAACTTCGACCAATCTACGCTCGACCGCCTTCGATCTCGACGCCGAAACCCGCCAAGTAGCAGAAGTTAACCTAATCTGCCGCCAACAACAGAATTTTCACGGCACAATGATTAGACACAATTCCTGTAAATCCTTTTAGGGAGAAGAAATGACAATGGAGCGAACACTCGTACTGGTGAAGCCTGACGGCGTACAACGCGGACTTGCCGGTGAGATTATCGGTCGACTCGAGCGCACAGGCATGCAGATCATCGGCATGAAGCTCATGCAGATATCCGACGAATTAGCTGGCACTCACTACGGTGAGCACAAAGGCAAGCCTTTCTACGATGGACTCGTAGGATTCATCACTTCTTCTCCCGTGGTTGCGCTCTGCCTTGAAGGCCCAAGTGCTATTTCGACCACCCGAAAGATTATGGGCGTAACAAACCCGGCTGACTCCGCGCCCGGAACAATCCGTGGTGACTTCGGTGTCGACATGGGACGTAATCTGATCCACGGTTCCGCTAATGAAGACGATGCAGCACGAGAAGTGTCGCTGTTCTTCAACAATTCTGAACTGACTTCATACGACCGGGCGACTCAGCCTTGGATCGTAGAGTAAGTTTTTTGTTTAACGTATTTTTCTCTATTGAATCCGAACGATTTCCGTAGCACGCGCCCAGAGTTGTTCAAGTCCGTAGTGTTCACGCTGGTCTTTGGTGAACAAGTGAACTACAACTCCTGTGAAGTCGATCAGCACCCATCCGCCGCCGCCCGTACCTTCACGGTGAGTTGCGTGGACACCCATCTTCCGTGAGCGGCGGCTAATGTCCTCAGCCATAGATTCAAGGTGGCGATCGGTTTCACCACTGATGATTACGAAATAATCAGCAAAACTGCTGACACTTCCAGTTTCAAGCAGAACGATGTCAGATCCGAGTTTCTCGGATGCCTCATCGACTGCCGCTCTGGCGAGTTCTTCGTTAGTGGCTATTATCTTTGTTTTAGTCGTGTCTTCCATTGGTTTGAATTATAGACGCATTCCGCCTTAACCCCACTCACTATTTTCAACATTCCGTTTCAACCACGATTTAGCAGTTTCTTTATGAAGATTTGGTAATCTGAATACATGGCGCAAGTTCAAACCAAGAAAAAACGTGCAGTTGTGGCTATGAGTGGCGGAGTCGACTCGTCAGTAGCCGCCGCCCTCCTCGCCCGCGACGGATATGAAGTCGTTGGTGTAACCATGCGACTTTTCAACGCTCCGAACGAGAATGTTGCACGTCTGAACAAGTCGTGCTGCTCACTCGAAGATGTCGAAGATGCTCGAGCCGTTTGCCGCAAAATCGGGGCAAAACACTACTTCTTAAACTTTGAAGAGGAGTTTCAGAAGCACGTTGTCGACTATTTTGTTGGCGAATATGAACGCGGTCGAACACCGCACCCCTGCCTCGCTTGCAACGATCGTCTGAAGTTCGAATTCCTTGTTCGACGTGCCGAGCTCATGGATGCCGACGTTGTAGCCACCGGACACTACGCTCGAATTCGAGAAGACAACGGTAAGTACAAGCTACTCGCCGGTATCGACTCGATGAAGGATCAGTCGTACGTTCTGTACACATTGAGCCAAGAACAGCTCTCGAAGCTGGCTATGCCGATTGGCGACTACTCTAAGGACGAAATCCGAGAGGTAGCTCGTGAGCTTGGTCTCTCAATCGCCGATAAACCCGACTCACAGGACATTTGTTTTATTCCTGACGGTGACTACAACCGATTCATCGAGCCTCGCCTAAAGCGAAAGGCTCCAGGCGATATCGTCGATGCCGAAGGCACAATTCTCGGTGAGCACGAAGGAATTCACGGATTTACTATCGGGCAGCGCAAGCGTATCCCGATCCTCAACAGCACTCCACGCCCTATGTACGTTACAGATATAAATGCAGAATCAGGCCAGGTCACTGTAGGCCCAGCTGAGAATTTAATGAAAACTCGCTTATACGCTTCTGGAGTGAACTGGATTTCAGGGTCAGCCCCCGTCGAATCAATTACTGCTGAGGCTCGAATTCGCTACAACGGACGGAATACCCCTGCGAAGGTGCGATCGGTCGACGGCGGTGCCGAGATCGAATTCGATGAGCCAGTACGCGCGATCACGCCCGGTCAGGCTGTCGTCTTCTATGAGAACGATGTCGTACTTGGTGGTGGTTTAATCGAAACCTCACTTCCTGAGCTAACAAAGCATAGTTCGGGCAAATCTAACGATTCTGCCGAGACGTCTGCCCTAACGGTCTGAGTTTTCCCAAGTAGGCGATATGCTTCGGGTTCTTCCTCTAAGAGGAGAGTCGGTTCATGGGTTGAACCTTCTTATCCCTTCTGACTCTACCTAGTCCGCTCAGTTGCCAAAAATAGCACGTAATCTGCCAGATTTTTCTATTGAAACCGATATCGCAAACGGCTCACAAATACTGATTGCCGGCGTCGATGAGGTCGGTCGTGGAACTTTGGCAGGACCGGTTATGGCTGCAGCAGCAATTCTTCCAGGTTCCGTTCCGGAGGAAAACCGATGCATCATCAATGACAGCAAAGTCCTGTCAGAGTCCCAACGGGAGCGGGCATTCACCTGGCTAGTCGATTGGTGCGTTGGTTATGGCGTCGGAGCATCGTCTGCTGCTGAGATTGATGCGATCGGGATTGTCTCAGCGACGAAACTTGCGATGTCGCGTGCGATTGCATCACTTGAGACACAACCCGATCATCTGATCATCGACGCTGTCAATCTCGAAACTATCACGATTCCCCAGACGTCGATCATCAAGGCCGACTCTCGGAGTCAAAGTGTGGCTGCGGCTTCGATTATTGCGAAAGTAACACGCGATCAGTTGATGGCGAACGTTTTCGATTCGGAATACCCCGGTTACGGATTCGCCGCCCACAAGGGATACGGCACGGTAATTCACATTTCGGCTTTACAAAAACTAG
Organism: Dehalococcoidia bacterium; assembly: GCA_028821715.1. Taxonomy (GTDB): domain Bacteria; phylum Chloroflexota; class Dehalococcoidia; order Lucifugimonadales; family Lucifugimonadaceae; genus Lucifugimonas. Next base: position 11,412 of record JAPKFF010000039.1, on the reverse strand, counting down.
GGGCTTCACCGATCCACAGACGCAGCTTCAAGCCGGTGAAGGATATTCTGTGAACGTAGACCTTATTTATTTATTTTGAACTCTGCACGCGGAAACAGGCGACTTGTACGCCGATTAGCGCATCGATGTACTCAGCATTCAAACGACAAGATTTGGACAAGTCCTAGATGTCGATCACATCTAAAACGCTATAGAAGAATCAGCCCACCAGTCAATACTTGCGTGTACTCCAATACATACTTGTTTCTCTGTAAGCCAGCGTCCTAGAAAATCACTATTGGGTTCACAGGCGATCCCGTTACAGTGGGCATTTGCAACGGCAGGATCGAAATCATGAACTCCCATTTCCGTCGCTTTTTGCACTCTTCAGCAAGATCATCGAGCCAGGCGTTATCAAGGATCCATAGCCCGAGACCAACGATTCCAACTTGGTGAACTGGATTCGAGAACCGTTCGTAGGGGTTCGGACCAATATCATTACCAGTGTCAGACCCCATCACTGCTACTCCTCGTTCGTGAAGAAGGGGCAATATTTCAGGAGACGGTCCGGACGAGCCGCCAACGTTCACATCAACAGGTCCCGTTATCTCTCGCTGCCCTAGTTGTCCCGTTCTAAGCAGTAAAACGTCGCCCTGTTCGACTTTTACGCCGTGTTCACGCTCTGCGGCTTCGATATCAGCTACGCCAACTCCGTCCCCTCGCTCGATGAAGTCGACTCCGCGTAGTAATGGTGCATCGACAAGAACCCCTTTCGTGACGATTCCTTCGCTAGCGGCCATCACGTCGAACTCAGTAGCACCGTCCTGAATTGAAACAACGCTTGAAGGGCGACCATTGTACGTTTGACCATCCCAGAAGAAGTGGGCGAGGCTATCGATATGTGTCACAGTATGACCATGGAAGATCAGGCCAAAGTAATCCATCGCTACTTGGCGATCGACGCCCTCACCTGGTCGGTAGCGATCTCCCGCAGCCACCATGAAATGCTGCGGTGGCTTCGGCACGTCGACCGACGCAGCAAACGCGATCGGACGGGCACAGCTGACCGTAACGCCTTCTTTGACCAAACTTAGAGCATCGAGAGTTTTCTCCTTCGAAAGATGGTTCAGTGTCCCTTTTTGGTCAGCTGTACCCCATCTGCCCCAATTATTGAGATCAGACTTCAACCAGTTGAGTAAATCGTCTTGAGAAGGCCAATTGACGTTCATTAATGAATCGCTCCCTAGGCACAAGGCCAATTTCTAAGTAGCTACGAACTCCGGCGAAGGTTATACGAATACGACCAGCCAACGGCCCGCCTGCCTCGTAAATTTGCTTTGAGTTGCCAAGCAGATCGGTTGACGTAGCGAAACTACATAAATGTGTAAGACTCAGATGTTTCCCAAAGTCTTGATTAGTTTGCCAATCCCAAGCCTGAGATATGAGAGAAAACCAGGCCTACTCGAATTATCTTGGTAGGGAGCTGTTTCCGAAACTTAGCATCTATAACGATCTTTCATTCCCCAGTAGGTCATCAAAGCGGTCATACGCATGAGCCTCACCTAATTCCCACAGTGATAGGCATACATTTGCCTCTTTACGACACTCAAGTGATAGTCAAACTCTGTTTTCGGAATTGTTTCAATCGCCACAATAAGCCGTTCAATTCATTGACTGTAAATTACGCCGATGCTAGCGTTCATTGGTCAACTTAAGGATGGGCGAAGCTGAATCGAGTTCGAAACACGGAAATGCTCGGCTGTCCCTAGTCCCAACCTTTAATACGTACCTTCTGTATCAACTGAGCTAAGCAGTGAGAAATGGAAGGTTATTTTTGCGGAGATATGTAAATGGAATCGATCTTTCTTGCAATTGCAGCGGGAGCTGTTGGTCTTGTGGCCGCTGCCCTACTCGCCATGCGAGTGCTCAAGCAGCCTCAAGGCAACGATGAAGTTCGAGCGATTGGTGATCTAATTCAGGAAGGATCAGCGGCGTTTTTACGCAAGGAATATTCAATCCTTGCCGTATTCGTCGTAATCATTTTTGTAATCCTGGCACTGTTTATCGACTACAACATTCTGGATAACGCCAAGATTGCCTCACTAAGTGAAGGCGGCGCTATGACGTCCGAGGGCCCGTGGACGGCCATCGCATACATTTTGGGTGCTATCGGCTCGGCTCTAGCCGGATTCGTCGGCATGAGCATCGCTGTTCGAGGTAACACCCGAACGGCAACAGCAGCTCAAACCGGACTCAACAAAGCACTTCAGGTTGCGTTCAGCACTGGTGCAGTTATGGGACTCTCGGTAGTCGGAATCGGCATCATTGGCGTATCGGCACTCTGGCTTCTCTTTGAGAACCCGAACGTGATTGCCGGATTCGGATTCGGCGCATCGTCAATTGCACTGTTCGCTCGAGTCGGAGGCGGCATCTTCACGAAGGCTGCTGACGTTGGGGCCGACCTTGTAGGTAAGGTTGAAGCTGGACTTGACGAAGATGACCCTCGCAATCCTGCTGTTATTGCCGATAACGTTGGTGACAACGTAGGTGACGTTGCTGGAATGGGAGCCGACCTTTTTGAATCCTACGTTGGTTCGATCATAGCAACCATCTCACTCGCCTTCTTCGTATCAGTATCCGGTGTTGTATCCGCAATCCCATTTGAAGTCGATGCTTCGAAAGCACTATTGCCTCTCGTTATCGCCGGTATTGGCATAATCGCTTCCATACTAGGAATGTTCTTAGTTCGAACTGGCGACAATGCCGACATGGGCAAGCTGCTGTGGACTCTCCGCTATGGAATCTTCAGCGCAGGCGCTCTATCGCTAATTGGTACTGCCGTTTACATCAATATGAATGATTCGCTTGACTTCGACCTGTTCTGGGTCGTAGTCACGGGTATCGTCGTTGGTCAGGTGATCGGAACTTCTACCGAATGGTTCACTTCCTATGAAGGGCTGAAGCTCTTCGGTAAGGAATTCAACCCAGTCAAGTGGATTGCCCAGCAGTCTCAAACTGGCCACTCATCGACGATCATTGCTGGTCTGTCGGTTGGTCTTTACAGCACGGTTATTCCGGCAATCGCAATTGTCGTTGGTATCTACTTCGCAAACGAGCTCGCTGGTCTCTACGGAATCGGTCTCGCTGCGGTTGGAATGCTTTCAACACTGGGTATCACTCTTGCCACTGACGCTTACGGACCTGTTGCCGACAACGCTGGTGGTATCGCCGAACAGGCTCACCTTGATCCTGAAGTGCGAGAGCGTACAGACGCCCTCGACGCCCTCGGGAACACCACAGCGGCAACCGGTAAGGGTTTCGCCATCGGATCGGCTGTGCTTACTGCTCTGGCTCTTCTAGTGGCATACGCATTCGCCACCGGAATCACCGAACTCGACCTTCTGAACCCTAAGGTTCTAATGGGAACGATCATCGGTGGTCTGCTTCCGTTCGTATTCTCAGGTCTTACGATGCAGGCGGTTGGAACAGCTGCTGCTGATATGATCGAAGAAGTTCGACGTCAGTTCAGAGAGATCCCTGGTCTTCGAGAAGGTCTACCGGGCGTAAAGCCGGATGCCGCTCGGGCAGTTGCGATCAGCACAGAAGGTTCATTGAAGGCAATGATCGTTCCTGGCCTAATCGCCATCATTGCTCCAATCGCCATTGGCACGCTGATGGGAGCTCACGCTCTCGGTGGCATGCTGGCCGGTTCGATTGTTTCTGGTTTTCTGCTCGCCATCTTCATGGCTAACGCAGGTGGAGCATGGGACAACGCTAAGAAGTTTGTTGAACTCGGAAACTTCGGCGGCAAGGGTTCAGACACCCACTCTGCTGCAGTTACCGGTGACACCGTTGGTGATCCCTTCAAGGACACATCGGGTCCTGCTATCAACATTCTGTTGAAGCTCATGGCAATCGTTTCGCTAATCTTCGGGCCACTGTTCGTCTAATAACTAACGAGTAGGAATCTTCTGAGAAGCAGACGAACCTAAAATCGCAAAATAAAACGCCTGGGTCGTAATTGACCCGGGCGTTTTTGCGATCTGAGTTAGATGGGCATCTTGGCATACTAGCCTGTGTATGTCAGATACCTAGCGAACGAAGCGATTGGCGACTTTTTCGTGACCAATCGACGTCGAAGGACCATGACCAGGCCATACGACTGTTTCTTCAGGAAGTGCGAACAGAACGTTCTGAATACTGGCAATTTCTTTCTGTTCGTCACCACCAGATAGATCAAATCGACCGATTGACTCTCGAAATAACGTGTCGCCAGTAAATACATGCCCAGAGATGTAGAACGAGCTACTGCCTTCAGTATGACCCGGAGTGGCCAGTACATTAATCTCAATTCCGTTCGCTGACACCACATTGCCGTGCTTGAGCGTCTCAGACGGCACAGGAGGCTCCACGAAGTCATCGAGCATGCTCTTCAGCCAGTCAAGCTGCTCAGCGGCTGCAGCGACATCTTTACGACCGATTAGAAATTTGCAGTCGTACCGTTCAACCAACGGCGCCACGGCTCCTGTGTGATCCGCATGTGCGTGTGTCGAAACGATTGCACTTGGCGTCAGATTATTTTCACTAAGAAATCCGAAAATTTTCTCCGACTCACCACCGGGGTCGATCACAATGCAATCGGACTCATCATCCGCGTGAATCAGATAGCAGTTCGTTGCTAATACGCCGACCTGCACTACATGAATCTGAACCATGGTCTACTTGTGTTCCTAGAGTTACGTCTCGAGTCACGCACCAACATTCGGTAATACCTCTTGCTTGAGTAAGCCCATAGATGTCTTCCAGAAACCCTCGGGTTCCCACTCGTGGCCCATAGCCATGAGCGTTCCAAACCCACCAACCGACTCTTCGAGTGAAGACAGCTTTTCAGTCACCTCTTCTGGAGAGCCCACTATGAATATGTTGTCCACTAAGTATTCGACAGTAACGTCGGAGTCAGGCATGTTCGGATCAATCTTGAGAAGCCCCATCATCTTTGATCGTGGCAGCAACTTGAGGAAATAGCCTTCCATGTCTCGTGCCAACGTCCCGTTAAGAGCCTGCTTACGGGCTTCGGCACTCGAATCTGCAACCATCACTTCTCGTGCAATTCTCCAGTTCGAACGATCCGCTATCCTCCCGACCTTAGTAGCTCCGTCTTCAACTGCAGTCCAGTGAGAACATAGCGTCTGCTCAGGAACGAAGTTGATGCTCATCGGCAGCCAACCTCGCTCCCCTGCGAGAGTGAGCGTCTCGGAGTTCGGAGATACGCCAGCCACTCCAATTGGTGGATGAGGATCCTGATAGGTCCGCATATGAACTCTGAGAGCGATATCTTCTTCTGGTTCAGGGATATTGAATTCCCACCATTTGCTCTTGTAATTCCCCGGCTTTGGATCGTTCCACAACTGCAGAACTAAATCGACCGCCTGTCGAGTCATTTCTCGATTATCACCTGATCGTGGATCGAAGCCGTTCACATGCAGATCACCCGGGAAACCGCCTGAACCGACGCCCCAGTTCAGACGCCCTTTAGACATCTGGTCGAGTTGGGCGATTCGGTGAGCAATATAGAACGGGTTGTGATTGGGCATGCACGTGACGCCCGTCCCAAGTCGAATCTGCGAGGTAACGCCGAGAGCCTGTGCAATCAATAAATCGGGCGCAGGGATGTTTTCCCACTCAGCTGTGTAGTGTTCCCCTATCCACGCTTCGGAGTATCCCAGCTCATCGAGGTAGATAAGTTGCTTTAGATCTGCCTCGAGCGTGTCTGCGATATTCGCACCCGGTGGGTGCAGTGGCATCGTGAAGAAACCGAGTTCCATTCCACCCTCCGAATTGAGTTGGAGTACTTCCAAAAAAATAGCGATTTATACGTATTAGCGCCATGCTACAACGAAATCTCTGACACTTGCGCGGTCATCTCAACCTAAGTCGAACCTCTAAGCAATAAACCTAGTAATAAATGACGCAGGGAAGATCAGTCGTCTTCTCGTTTGACCTGCTCTTTAAGCCTGAACAGCGTGTTGATCGCCTCGATAGGCGTCATGTTGGCTACATCGAGTTCTTTCAGCTCATCGACAAGTTCGTTACCCACCTGCTGATGTCCAATAGGCATCTGTAACTGGAATCCTGCCTGTCGAGCGGTAAATTTTGCCCCGTTCTCCAACTCATCGAGAAGATCCCACGCTCGGCTGACGACGGCTCCCGGCATCCCGGCCAATCGAGCAACGTGGACTCCGTACGAGCGGTCGGCCCCCCCTGGCACTATGCGGTGTAGAAACACGACTTCGCCCGCCTCTTCGGAGACTGCAATTCGTAAGTTGTGCGTCCGTGGCAGTTGGTCGGCCAGTTCGGTCATCTCGTGATAGTGCGTGGCAAACAGTGTTTTACAACCCAATTTAGGCGAATTGTGAATATGCTCCGCGACTGATCGAGCGATTGCCAGCCCATCGTACGTAGACGTACCTCGACCGATTTCGTCGAGTACAGCAAGCGAACGACTCGTCGCCTGATTTAATATCGACGCCGTTTCAACCATCTCGACCATGAAGGTCGATTGCCCACCGGAAATATCATCGGAGAGCCCGGCACGAGTAAAAATGCGGTCCACGACGCCGATTCTTGCCTTGGTAGCCGGTATGTAGCTTCCAACCTGTGCTAATAGCACCAAGACCGCCGCTTGCCGGATATAAGTCGACTTACCTGACATGTTGGGGCCGGTGATGATCATTACCTGCCGTTCATCGTTCGAAAGATCGAGATCGTTCGATACGAACCGACCTGGGCCTAACGATGATTCAACAACTGGATGTCGTCCGCCTTCGATTTCAAGAGCGGTGCCGCTATCCACTAGAGGTCGAATCCAACCGTTCTCTGCGGCTGCCTGCGCCATAGACACCAGTGCATCGAGAACACCGAGCGCACTTGCGGTCTCCATGATTCTGCCGCCATGAACTACGACTTCTCCGCAAACGCGTCTGAATATTTCACGTTCTAACTCACTGATTCGATCACGGGCGTTAAGAATTTTTGACTCAAGCTCTTTGAGCTGAGGGGTGATAAACCGTTCTCCGTTCACTAGCGTTTGGCGCCGTTCGAACGATTCAGGTACAAGATGAACATTGTTCTTCGTAACTTCGAGATAATAACCGAACACTCGGTTGTAGCCTATTTTCAGACTTTTGATCCCAGTTGTTTTTCGATGATCGGCTTCAAGAGCAGCGATACTCGATCGAGCATCACCCGAAAGTGCTCTAACTTTGTCGAGACCCTGATGAAAACCTTCACGGATAGCTGAACCTTCCCCAACCGTGATCGAAGGATCGTCGGGAATGGCAGCATTGAGCAGTTCTACGGCTTCGGACGACGAGTGAAGTCGACCGATTACTGACCCTCCAGGAATCACTCCATCAGGCAGCGATGCTATTAATTCAGGGATCACAACCAAACCTGCTCGAAGCGAAGCTAGATCACGTGGAGTGGCTGTATTGGTTCTTACGCGATTTGTGAGGCGTTCGAGATCAGACACCTGACCCAATAGCCTCTGAACCCGCGAACGGGCCCTTTGATCGCCAACAAAAGCTGTAACAACTTCCTGCCTTCGCTGTATGTCGTCAGGTTCGAGCAGTGGTCGAGTGAGCCAAGCCCGTAGGGTTCGGGCGCCCATCGCTGTTTTCGAAAAATTTAGCGTTCGATACAAAGTGGGCGCGGCATTCTTGCCAATCGACGAAGTGAAGACTTCAAGGTCTCTCAGCGCCTTCTGGTCGAGCTTCATATAAGAACTGGTCGACTCAGTACGCAACGAAGTCAGTTGCGGGATAGCGCCGAATTGTGTGTCGGCCACGAAATCGAGAATCGATGATGCAGCGACAATCGCTAGCGGCATGTTTTCGCACCCGAACGCTTCCAGTGTTTTTGCCTTGAACTGTTCGAGCAGACGAGCCGCCGATAGATCAGTATCGAGCCGTGTTTCATCCAGCGGGCGAACCACCATGCCGGATTCTTGATTGGAATCGATTAGTTCGAGAGAAAGCGTGTCAGCGATCAATTCCGCCGGCGAAAGGCGAAACAGTTCGTCTTTGAGATCTGCCAAGGGAAATTCCCCTGTCACAAATTCGCTTGTCGAGATATCGACGTACGCAAGTCCAGCACGTTCACCATCGCTTACGGCCGCTGCAAGGTAGTTGTTTATTGACTGATCTAGCAGCGCCGGTTCGATCACCGTTCCCGGTGTGACGACTCGTACTACGGCACGTTCGACTAATCCCTTTGATTTCGCAGGATCGCTTGTTTGCTCTGCGATAGCGATCTTTAAGCCAGCAGAAACGAGCGTTCCAAGATGATTATCGAGTGCGTGATGTGGAATGCCAGCGAGCGGAGCTTTGCCACCTGCGCCAGATTCTCGTGATGTGAGCGTAATGCCAAGGACTTTAGACAGCGTATGGGCGTCTTCATCGAATGCTTCGTAAAAATCTCCCATCCGAATCAACAAAAGTGAGTCATGATAAGCCGCTTTGAATTCAAGAAACTGGCGTCGGCCTGGTGACAGCTTCTTTCCAATAGCTGTTTTCTTTTTAGGCGCCTTCAAGCTAGCACCAGCTTCACCCGTGGGTTCGGAAGGCTCGGCATTTTCTACATAATTTGCGGTATCTGAGGTTGCTGACATCGTGTCGCGATTCTAGCGTGTATTCGAGACAGCTTTTTGAGTTTCGAGAGGTTACTGGTACAGAATTCTCACAGAATCAGATGCGCTCCAGCGTAATTCTGAGAACGAACTCCCTCTCGGCAGTTCGTAAACCATCATTCCAGTAACTTGCTCGTTAGCGTTCAGCTTCACCGTGCCCCACATAGGAACAAACCCAGGGACTGCATATTTGGGCGCTGGCTCAGCGGCGTAAGCACGAGCGATCGCATCGATCGGCTCGTACGAAGTTCTTTTACTATCCAGCAAAGTCGACGAGCTTTCGTCCACAACAAGGTTTACCGTTCCGGAAGTCTGGTTTATAAGGGTTATCTTCACATAAACGAGCTCGTTATTCGCCTCGTCTTCAGGCTTCATTGCCCAGTTGTAGACCGTTCCACTGGTGTCGCTGCCTTGGTAGGTGATGAACTGCTGTTGCTTCGGCTCTTCTGCTCGAATCCACAGCGTACGACCTGCAATGTATAGCGGGTCGTGGTCCTCGCTCTTGAACACCGTCATCATGCTGATGGTCACCACTGCCAATATGACAGAAAATGTTGCGATGCCCATAAGAACGAATGGTTTGTTCTCTTTTGGAATGCTCATCTGTCGACGGGCCAGAACTGCCCCACCCGAGTCGATATCCATGTACTCCGATCCAGGATTACCCCGGAAACCGGAAGTTGGCATGAATTCGAGCCGAACTCTGACGATGCCGCCTGCCATTCTTTCGGCAGAAACAACGTTCCAAGTCAGTTCAGCGTTCCGCAGGCGCGGACCGTACTCGTACTTGTTTGCTCCAGCGTAATTAAGTGCGGCGGTAACTTGGCTTGGAAAGCTCTTTGTAGCTTTCTCACCAAACTCGAAACTACCCGATTCTACAGCCGGTGCTGTGTTCGCTGATGCGGTTGTGTGTTCTTCAGTTGCCTGAGATTCTTCAGCCACGTTCTGTTCAGTTCGATTCTCTTCAGTCATCCGTTGCTCCACTGCCCGGGAATACCCCGAACCGACAAGCGAGACTACACGATGTACGGTCGGTATCACACACTATTTTTATCATTGAGCTACTAATTATTGCCAAGAGCCAGCGAATGAGCGAATTCTTATTCGCTATTGATTGAACAGTGGGTGCCTGATTTTACGCCGATGGAAACGTCGCCAGTTGGTCTAAAACGTCTTTTAATGCCTGGAGTACGTCATCGACATCACTTTCTGTTGTTTCTCGACCAAAAGATATTCGAATACTGCCCACTGCTAGATCAGCGTCAATTCCCATAGCCAGTAGCACGTGAGACGGCTCAAGCGATGCGCTACTACAGGCACTACCGCTCGAAGCAGCTATTCCCTTGAAATCCAACCCCAACAGCACCGGTTCCCCCTCCACTCCAGGGAAAGAGAAATTCGATATTTCGGGAACTCGGTCAGTCTTACTGCCATTGAACGATGAGTTTGGGATTCTTTCAGCTACGCCTTCGACGAGCTTGTTTGCAAGTTTCTTCAGTTGTTCTTGAGATTCGACTCGTTCGGACTCGGCCAGTGTTATCGCCTCTCCAAACCCGACGATGTTGGCGACGTTTTCAGTTCCAGAACGACGTTGACGTTCCTGACCACCACCAGCAATGAGCGGTTCTAGTTCCACACCTCTCTTTACATACAGTGCGCCTACACCCTTAGGACCGTAAATCTTGTGTGCTGACAGGCTCAAAAGATCAACTCCAAGATCATTCACATTCAACGACAGCTTCCCTGCACCTTGCACAGCGTCGGTGTGAATCAGCACACTTCCATCAAGGAATTTCGATGCTTCCCGGGTTTTTTTAGCAATTGTCGCCACATCTTGAATCGTGCCGACTTCATTGTTCACCAGCATCACGCTCGCAAGGAACGTATCGGCTCTGACAGCAGCAGCAAACTCGTCGGGATCAACCTTGCCGGTGCTGTCGACACCCACGTATGTAGCCTCGTATCCCAGTTTTTCAAGTTGCTCAACAGGGTGAATGATGGCGTGATGCTCGATAGCCGTGGTGACGATGTGCCCTCTGTGTCCAGTGAACCCACTGGCAGCCAAACGCATCGCCGCGGTTCCCTTTATAGCTAAGTTATTCGATTCAGAGCCCCCGCCCGTGAAGACGATTTCACCTGAACGGCATCCCAGAACCGCCGCTACTTTCTCTCGCGCCTCGTCGAGTCCGTATCTTGCTTCCCCTGCTAATGAGTACAAACTTGAAGGGTTGCCGAACTTCTCAATAAAGTACGGGAGCATCTTTTCGAGCACCTCAGGGCGGACCGGGGTGGTCGCAGCGTGATCAAGATAATTTATTCGTTCATCACTAGAAGTCATTGTTCAAGTATTTGCTAAAGAACTATTTGTGGCAAGAAAGCGTGTAGCCGTGGCTATTTTGCTTGGATAAGATATTGCCGGATTTAAAATCTGCTAAAACGATTGTGTCGTATCTATGTGCCCTGAGCCCCACGGCTCATTTAATTTTGGCACAATAGTTGCGTTGTGGCGGAAATAGCCGTCATTCAACCGAAAACCGGAGTGAGTAGTTGATCAAAATTGAGCACATGTCGAAGAGTTACGGACCCTACCCGGCCGTTATCGACATCTCGTTCGAAGTGCTCAAGGGTGAAATCGTCGGATTCCTCGGCCCGAACGGCGCAGGAAAGACGACAACCATGCGGGTCGTCACAGGATTCACGCCTCCGACCGAGGGCGATGTAACCGTTGGTGGTTACGACGTCGTCTC
>JAPKFF010000143.1:0-3699 GCA_028821715.1 Dehalococcoidia bacterium | reverse complement strand
CGTGCTTCTTCTTGTGGAGTTAGTTTTCGAGGTGACGACATATTGTTAGCTCAGAATACTTTTGGTCGCGGCGAACCACAGAATAATAGATACGTGTACAGCGAACTGGCTTAGTCAATTCCCAAAAGACGCTTACCGTCTTCGGTAATCATGTCGGGAGTCCATGGCGGGTCGAACACAACGTCAACCTGCACATCTTCGACATCGTCGATCTCAGCAATTCGCCATTCGGCCTGCTGAGCGATGTAAGGACCCATACCGCAACCGGGAGCTGTCAGAGTCATCTCAACGTGAACATCACCATCGGCTACCTCAATGGTATAAATAAGCCCAAGATCAACGACGTTGACCGGGATTTCTGGGTCGTAAACATCGCGCAGAGCCTCTAGAACAGTGTCCTGCTGTAGTACTTCAACGTCGGCCATTATTATCTCCGTCAGCCATGCGAAATTGAGTTCAACATGGGAACTAAATCAGAATCGTATGCATATTAGTTTACCAGAGAGGTAAGGAATTATTGCGGTTTGCACAGATAGACCGTCTATGCAAACCGCAATAAATACCGTATCTCGCTGTCTGCGCCACACATGTGTTTATCCTGTGGTCACCAGAAAGCACTGCAAACCTGATAGACCAATTGAACTTAACGTCATTCTTCGAGAGGACGGAATTGGTGGATCATTTGGCCCCGTGACCTGAGTTTTGTCAAAACTGATCTATGCTTCTTGATCTCTTCTGATGTTCATCTCTAATTTGAGTTGGACGGAGGCGTCCTCATCAATCTCTGTTCCCTGTTCAGAAATAACGATCCCATACTCGGTTCTGGCCGCCTCGACCGAAACTCTGCTATCAATTACATCTTCCAGAACTGCGGATGCTTCTCTCTCGAGCGGGTCGCCCCATCCACCAGCACCGGCCATCTCGTGACGAATGACATCGTCGTGACCAAGTTGGACTTGCGCCAATGTAGGAAGAAGTTTTTCGTTCGATCCCGGATTCAGGATGTTCAATGAGGGTGATCTAGGCGATCCACTCTGTAATCCGTAGGGTGGAAATTTCCGCTTATCTGATCTAAGTTGAAGTATTGCCGGGTCACCAAGGTTGGTGATCTGTTTGGCATATGATTGCGTACCTCGGAACTTCCCTGCACCACCTGAATCCTGAATTAGCGCGTATTCGTCAACGATTATTGGATTCTCGACTTCCAGGATTTCGACAGGAGAACCCGCAAGGTTGGACGCGGGATGAGAAACACCCTCGGCGCCATCGCTATTTGGTCCTCCGCCACGTGCGCCACCGAAGAAATCCACTAATGCGTATTGGCTACCATCAGGCCTTGTACCTCCAATACTGATCAGCGTGTTGCCACCTTCGCCATCGGCTGGAACTCGGTCTGGGACGGCCTGCGCCAGCGCCCCCAGAACGGCATCCATAGTTGGGAACCCCGTCTCACATCATTCTGCCAATAATCCCTAGGTGATTTTTTGGTAAAGATATGTCGTTTTACTAGCGCTACATATCGGTTACGGTGGTGGTGGGGCCCGTTAGATAAGAATTCAATGTGAATCTAAACGGGTCTTTTGTGTACACGCGTTAAGAATAACGGGGTCGCCCGTTGACGAGAACAGTTGATTGAAATGTTAAACGTGCGTGGTCGTTAGTCGGCTCCGACCAGTTCTTCGGGAATGCCGTCAGTGGTTGTGGGGGCCAGTTCTACTATTTTCTCTGGCTCAGGATCTAACGACTTCGAGTCACCTAAGTCGACGAGTACTTTGCGTATGTCGACTACCTGATCGCGGAGCAACGCCGCTTTTTCGAACTCGAGGTTTCGAGCAGCTTTTTTCATCTGTTTTTCGAGATCTTTCAAGAGCCTTACCAGATCGTTCTTCGGCAATGCAGATGGCGTGACATATGGCGTCTTGGATTCAGCGGTTTGTCTGACCTGCGTTGTAATATCTTTGACTGCCTTAACAATGGAAGTCGGGATGATCGAATTGGCGTCGTTGTGCGCCCGCTGAATCTCGCGACGTCGAGATGTTTCGTCCATGGCGTACTTCATCGACTTAGTGATCTTGTCGGCGTACATCACGACCTTGCCTTCGACGTGTCGTGCGGCTCGACCGATTGTCTGAACCAGAGAAGTACTGGAACGTAGATAGCCTTCTTTGTCAGCGTCGAGAATTGCCACTAACGAAACCTCTGGTAGGTCCAGGCCTTCACGGAGTAGGTTGATTCCAACTACTACGTCGTAAACACCCAGCCGCAAGTCTCGTAGAATCTCTGTGCGCTCCAGAGTCTGAATATCAGAGTGGAGGTACTGTACCCGTACTCCGAGTTCTCGCAGATAGTCCGAGAGCTCTTCCGACATACGTTTAGTCAGCGTCGTTACAAGCACTCGTTCGTGCTTTGCCGTTGTTGCCTGAATCCGTTCCATTAGGTTGTCGATCTGGCCTTCGGTGGGCTCCAATATGATCTCTGGATCTATCAGTCCGGTCGGGCGAATCACCTGTTCAACACGACGCTCTTCGTGTGACGCTTCATAAGGACCTGGAGTCGCAGATACATAAACGATCTGGTTGACTCGATCTTCAAATTCCTGGAAGGAGAGAGGGCGGTTATCAATTGCAGAAGGCAGTCGGAACCCGTAATCGACGAGACTAGTCTTGCGGGCGAAATCGCCCTTGTACATGCCGTTGATCTGTGGGAGGGTGATGTGCGATTCGTCAATAAATATCAGGAAATCGTCAGGGAAGTAATCCAATAACGTCCACGGTGCGGAACCCGGTGAGCGTCTCCCAAGAGGACGAGAATAGTTTTCGATTCCCGGGCATGAACCGGTTTCTTTCAGCATTTCTAAGTCGAAGTTCGTCCGTTGTTCGAGCCGTTGTGCTTCGACGAGTTTTCCGTTCGAACGCAGTACATCAAGTCGTTCGCAAAGTTCGTTTTCGATATCGTTTAGAGCCTCTTTCAGCTCGTCTTCAGGTGTTATGAAGTGCTTGCCGGGGAAGATATCGACGTGGTCTAGTTCAGCAAGAATTTCGCCAGTGAGCGGGTCTAGCTCGATGATGCGTTCGATCTCATCACCGAAAAATTGAACTCGAATTGCCAGCTCTTCGTAAGCCGGCATGATTTCGAGTGTATCGCCACGAAGCCGGAAGCGACCTCGCACCATCTCTATGTCATTTCGTTCGTAGTACATGTCGATGAGCTTGCGAACGACTTTGCGAAGTCCGGGCTCTTCACCTTTGCGCAGGCTTAGTACGACTGAACGATATTCTTCAGGAGAACCGAGACCGTAGATACACGAAACACTAGCTACAATTAGCGTGTCGCGACGGGTAAGCAACGCTCGTGTTGCTGCGTGCCGGAGACGGTCGATCTCTTCGTTTACGTCGGATTCTTTCTCGATGTAGGTGTCCGACTGCGGGATATATGCCTCGGGCTGATAGTAGTCGTAGTAGCTGACGAAATACTGCACCGAGTTATTCGGGAAGAAATCTTGGAATTCCGACGACAATTGAGCCGCCAGAGTTTTGTTGTGCGCAATGACGAGGGTAGGGCGCTGAACTTCTTCAACGATTTTTGCCATTGTGAAAGTCTTGCCTGAGCCGGTTACTCCGAGTAGGGTCTGATGTTTCAGATGGTCGTTGAGTCCACCAGCGAGATCGCTAATTGCCTCGGGCTGGTCACCTGTCGGCT
>JAPKFF010000142.1:0-3718 GCA_028821715.1 Dehalococcoidia bacterium | reverse complement strand
GGCATGCTGATCCTTGCTGCCGCTGACTCTATGAATCGACGATGTTGATAACGAGTCATCAGTCGTTCTGCAGCTGCGATCGGAGTCGTCGTTGCGGCTTGAAGACGCACGTGTGCTTGTTCGTTTAGCGGCGAGATCAACTCTTCATGCCACATCGGCCGAAGTGGTTCCATTTCTCGCACGATTTTCAGAGCATTCGGAAGGTTCCACTTTGCGTGGGCATCGTTGGCGACCTCTATTTCCATCCCGAGCTTGTCTCGAATTTCCCGCAAAGGACGCAACGCCCACTCGAGGTCGTCGTTAAACAGAAGTTGTCCATCGGATTCGCGAGCGATGAAGTCAGTTGGCGACATTTTCATGCCAGTTATTCCTTGATCGAGAAGCCGCTGTGCAACCCCGACAGGGTCGGTCCACACGTCATAACTTTCATTGATGTCGCCATACACACCGAGCGTGTTGTAAACCTTGATTCGATGTCTTGTGCCACCTCCGAGAATCTCGAAGATAGGCATTTGCAATGCTTGTCCCTTAATATCCCAAAGAGCGATGTCGATAGCAGATATAGCCCGCATTTCAGCACCGCCGTATCCGGCATGGTCCGAAAGTCGGAACATCGTATCCCAATGGCGTTCTATCTCGGCGGGATCGCGACCTATCAACAGAGGTCCAAAGTGATCGTGAATTGCCGACTCAACTGTTGAAGCCCCGTACCAAGTCTCACCGAGTCCAATCAGACCTGTATTGGTGTGAATTTGAACGAAGATCAGATCAGGAAATTGTCCAAATCTGATAGTTTCAATTTTTGAGATGATCATTGTTCACCTCTTTTGCCAAGAATTTGTCGTTCATATATCGGTATTCCTTGCGACCGGAAGTCGGTAATTTCTTCCATCTCTGCCCACATCTTTTCAGGAAAGACAGGCCCGCCTTCCCAACCTTCGTCGTTCATACCGGCGATCATTACCGATTCGTCGCTGACTCGAAGTCGTACATCAGGGCGTTCGAACACTTCGGATCGAAGTCTTGTACCGATACCGGGATTTTGTGGCGCATGGAGCCAACCGTCCCCGATAGGAGGCAACGGATCGACGAATTCTCCATACCAGCCGTACAAATACGGGCGTACGTGTTCCATAAGCATGGCGTTCGGGGAGTTCATACAGATATGAGCGCAGGCGAAGATATTTACAGGCCCGGTCGCATCATGAGGAGCGACTGGAACCTGGTGTGCCGACGCCATAACCGCAATCCGATGTGTTTCGCTAATCCCACCGGTCCATATGAGGTCTGGCATTACGATCTGCGCAGCGCCGTTTTCGATGAACTCTCGAAGCTGCCACCGAGTCAATAATCGCTCGGAAATACACACGGGAGTGGTGGTAGCGTCCTGAAGCTGCCGAAGTGCATCGGGGTTTAGCAGCGGCATTAAGTCTTCTTGCCACATGATGTCGAGTGGTTCCATTTCTTTTGCGATTTGTATAGCGACTGGAAGTGCCCACTTACCGTGACCATCAATGGCGATTTTTATTCCATCACCAACCGCATCACGGACATCCCGAAACGGCTGTAAAACATGATCTAGGTCTTTCGGTGCGAGGTACTGCCCTTCCGTTGGAGTTGCCACTGGAATTGTCGACCCCATCTTCATGGCGATAATTCCGTCGTCGATCAACTCTTTCGCCAGTTCCCCAGCTCCGACGAAAGGACCTCCTGTTGCATAAACACGAATTTTCTTCCGAACAGCTCCACCTAAAAGTTCGTAGACAGGCACCCCGGCGGACTGTCCTTTTATATCCCACAAAGCCATATCGATTGCAGAGATTGCTCGAAGTTCGGCGCCGCCGTATCCGGCATGGTCTGAAAGCCGAAACATATTCAACCAGTGTCGTTCGATGGCGAACGGATCACGACCTACGATTAACGGAGCGAAGTGATCATGCACAGCCGATTCAACAGTCTTCGCTGCGTACCAAGTTTCGCCAAGTCCAATCAAACCGGTATCGGTGTGTACTCGAACCCAAATGACAGCGGCTGGATCGCTTACTCGAACGGTTTCAATATGTGAGATTTTCAAACTAAAACGTTCCTTTAAGTTTCCTGATCACAATTCGGACTGCAGCGGTCGCCGAGTATACGCCGAACAGGGTTAGAATTCTCCAGATAATTAAAATACTGAAGCCAATGAATAGCACAACACAAGAGGAATGAATTGAAAGCAGCCAGAGTAGTAGCCCGTCGCAAAATCGAATTCATCGACGTTCCCGAACCGAGTCCGCTCGAAAATGGCGAAGTTCAAGTAAAACTGGAATCTCTTTCGATTTGCGGAAGTGATATTTACCTCGAATACGACGCTGATCTTCCCGAAGAGGATTATCCATTTGCACCCGGAGCACCGATGCACGAGTGCGCTGGAGTCGTGGTAGACAGTCGTGATCCTGACTACAAAGAGGGTCAACGGGTGATCGTTATTCCTCGTGACGTAGCCGGAATGCAGGAGCAAGTCGTTCAAACCGCCGACCGATTGATCAAGCTTCCTGAATGGGGTGATCTTTCCGAGTGGGTGATGTGTCAGCACTCTGGAACAGCGCTTTTCTCTGCTCGACGTTGGGGCAATCCTATGGGAAACAAAATCGCTGTGATCGGTCAGGGGGGTATTGGTCTCACGTTCACAATGATTGCCGAGCGCCAAGGCGCACAACAGATCGTTGGAATCGACCTCGAAGAGTATCGCTGTCGAAAATCGTCTGAACTTGGTGCAACGCATACGATCAACGCCTCGAACGAAGACACCATTGAAGCTTCGACTGAAATTACCGGAGGCGATATGTACGACGTTGTAGTAGACGCTAGCGGTAATCCCGAAGGTTTGGGAATCGCGATCGATCTAGTCAAAGACGAAGGTCAGATCATCTCGTTCAGTCTCGTCGACCCTACGACGGTTTCATTTGACCACCGAAAATGGATGGGCAAAAACATTCAGATGAATGCCACTGTCATAGCGGCCACCCACGAGCCCATTCAGGAAATCAGGGACATCGTGGCGTCGAAAGAACGTGGCTGGATCGATCCTGGTGTTTTAAAGACGCACGACACCACGTTTGAAAATGCGCAAGATGCTTTTGAGATGTATCGTCTGCGTCAAGACGGAGTCATCAAGGTAGCTATGTCCATCTAAGCAAACCAATGGCATAATCGTCATCGATACCCAATGATTTATGTTTTTACGCTTAACTAGGAGTTTTATATGTCCACTGAAGTAGGATCGAAGGCGCCAGCATTTGTATTGTTGGATACCGACGGAAACGAGTACAACTCAAATAATCTCTCAGGTAAGAAGGCTGTAATAGCTTTCTTCCCAGCTGCATTCACCGGTGTTTGTGCTGAAGAACTTTGCACATTCCGTGACTCTCTAGCTGATTTCTCGGCACTAGATGCTGAAATTCTAGGCGTTTCGGTTGACGGTCGATTTGCAAACGGTGCATTCCGAGACCAGAACAATCTGCCATTCCCGGTTCTCAGTGATTACAAACAAACTGCTATCGCTGATTACGACGTAGTGTTTCCTGATTTCGCTGGCATGAGTGGGTACACCGCGGCCCGACGATCAGTATTTGTTGTTGGGACCGACGGAAACATTGCATGGAAATGGCTTTCAGATGTGCCATCTGACCTACCACCGTTTGATCAGGTGAAGTCAGCCGTCGAATCTGCGAGCTAG
>JAPKFF010000038.1:0-17282 GCA_028821715.1 Dehalococcoidia bacterium | reverse complement strand
GTCGGCAACACTGTCGGCAACACTGTCGGCAACACTGTCGGCAACACTGTCGGCAGCACTGTCGGCAACACTGTCGGCAACACTGCAGGAATGGTTTTGGGTAGAGGCGTTGGAGCCGCTGTAGCTGTCGGAACAATCGTCGGAGTCGGCGAGGGAATAGGCGTCGAAGGAGGAGTCGGCGAGGGAATAGGCGTCGAAGTAGGAGTCGCAGGTACCGGGGTGTATCGAGCACGGCTCTCCACGCAACCGGTAATGGCGAACGAAAGTAAACCAACGAATACAACAGCGAGCTTAGCGACGTGTCCCGACTGTAGCGCTCCGCGTCGTCGCTTAACAAACATCATCGTTCTGCGGGTCGGTTATCGAGAGGTAACGACAGCGTGAATGTAGTCGAATGCCCGTCCGATTCACTAACGTTTGCCACTTCTGATTCAACCACCAACATGCCACCACATCGCTCTGTAAGCGAGATGGCAATAAATAATCCCAGACCAGAACTTTGCTTTTCGCTTCGAGCGGAAAGCTCCGGGGTCCAACCACGGTCGAACACATGGGCGAGATGCGACTCAGCAATTCCTGCACCGTCGTCCCACACCCTCACTAAAAAGTCTGACTCAGTTCGTGTAAGTTGAATTTCAACATGACCCTGAGCGAATTTGGCAGCATTGTCGACAAGGTTAGTGATGACGTGATCTAGTGCAGAGCCATCGCCATAGATAAGCCCAAAATCACTCGGATCAGACCACCACACAAGTTCAAGGCCACGTTCGCGGGCAATTGGCGTGTACCGATCCGAAACATTTCTAACGATCGCCGCAGCATCTACCGGATCGATCGCAGGGGCAGCCGTGTCATCTTCGAGATCAACCAAAACCCGAACGTTTTCAATCATCAATCGGAAGTTAGGTGCCTGATTCTCGATCTCATCGAGAAGTTCGGCGACCATATGTGGAGTGACTTTGCCGGTTTCATTCAGCACTGCGCGAGCTTCACGCTGTTTTCCGAGAATTCGTCGGAGAGGGCGCCCCATGTCATGAGCAAACGTATCGAAATAATCCTGCGTCACCTCACTCCACGTTCGAGTTCTATCGCCTGTAAGGGCTTTCGTCCTTTGAGCAATAACCTGAAAACCGATGAACGCCACTAATGATCCTAGTACGAACACACTCGAGCCTATATAAGCAACAGGTTCAATCCACCAGAGCGACCCAGGAGTTAATGATTCGCCAATAAAAGGAGAAAGCACTATTAGCAAAAGCCCAATTCCGGCAATTGCTAATCCAAATAACTTCAATATTTTCAGCGACTGATTGTTCAAGCAGCTTGATTCCTAATATTCAACATCCACAGTTCTCGTCAATCCGTTGGGTTTACCAATCGGTACCCACGGTTCCTCACGTTGATTATCAACTCGTTAGCACCGAATTCTCTAGAGACAGCCCTACCAAGTAAAACTTTGAGCTCTCTAATGCGAACTCGAAGCGAAGCACGCGAATCCTCACCCTCAGAAAATCGCTCTAGGCGTGAGAACGGAACCAGCTCACCTTCAGATCGATACATCGCAGCGGCAAGTTCGTTCAAAATCTCAAGTTTCATGCCTTGAATCTCTCGTATCAGATCGTGCCTACCATTTTCGATTACGTAGACAGCAGCATTCGCAGCATCAATCTCGAAAAGGGAACCGATCTTGATCGTTTCTGGCGCGCTCCCAATCAAACGTCGCAACCTAAGCACGACCTCTTCAGGGCTCGCCAGCTTATCGATGAAATCGACCGAAGCACTAACCGTCAGACTCGCGTTTACAGCGGTGTCACGGTACGGACCTTGTGTGTACTGAGTGAACATCAATACCGGCATACTGCTATCGCGTTCAACGATTTTTTTGAGAATCGAAAGCCCCTTAAACCGGTCGGAATCGTACTCGCCAAACCTAACATCCAGCAATATTGCTGATGGTCGCTCAGTATCCATCGAAAACAACGCCTGAGTTTCGTAATCGTCGCCCGTCAGATGCGGACCTTCAGGAGCAACGACAATCGGCTTGAATCCATCAGTCTCCAAGCGTCGCAAAACTGAACGCATAAGATCCGACATATGCTCGTCGTCAACAACGAGAATTTTCTGGCCGCCGCCAACACTTTTTGAAGTCAAAACATTCCTCTGCGGTTGCTTACCGAAATTCGCATGAACCTACGGATGAAACTGCCACAAAAACCGATGTCAACCGACTCTATCATTCACCCGGCCCTTACTCCTCTTCATACACGCCGCACGACGCACGATTAGAGCAATACGATCCATTTTCCCTTAGCGACGTTCCAAAATACTTAGGCCGACATCGACAGCCCGGTTTCCTGTCAAAATGATCTAATCTCTAGCTATAAAACCGTTTACGGGGTCGACTCAAAGTTGAGGGAACGCTATCCTCCCTAGACTGCACTTTTCCACCCTCCATTCCTGAGAAATATTTGCCTGTGACCGACCAGTTCGTCCACCTCCACAACCACTCCGAGTTCTCATTACTCGATGGGTTCAGCAGGCTCGACGACATGGTTAACAGAGCGGTGGAATTAGATCAGCCCGCAATCGCACTCACCGATCACGGTAACCTGCACGGTGCGATCGATATTTATCAATCGGCAAAAAAAGCGGGCATCAAGCCAATCATCGGTGTTGAAGGCTACGTAGCCACCGGCGCACGTGACGAGCGTAACCCCCAAAAACGTTCTCCGTTCCATATGACATTGCTGGTGCAAAATCGCGTTGGCTACCAAAATCTTCTCAAACTGGTCACAGCATCACATATCGAAGGGTTCTACTATCGACCACGTATGGACCGAGAGATTCTTGAAAAATACTCTGAAGGACTAATCGTCCTTTCTGGCTGCCCTTCAGGCGAACTGGCGAGATACATAAAAAACGGCGACATGGATGCGGCTCACGAAACTCTCGAGTGGTACGGAAACGTCTTCCAAGATCGCTACTATCTCGAAATGATGATGCACGAGCACGTGCCGGATCAGGCTGAGATCAACGAATCGCTCATCCAGCTAAGCAGCAAAACCGGTTTGCCGATGGTTGTTACTAACGACTCCCACTACGTCAGACGCGAAGATTCCGAAGCTCAGGATATCCTCACCTGCATCCAAACCAACTCAAATATTAAAGATCCCAAACGTCTTCACATGGAAGACACGACATACTACCTGCGTAGTGCAGCCGAAATGCAGGCGGAGTGGTCGCATCTACCCGAGGCTCTTGCGAACACTGTAAAAATCGCCGAATCATGCGAGCTAGAACTCGAGTTTGGGCAAACGTTCGTACCCCGATATTCGACCCCACAAAACAATCCCTCGATGGATTACCTCAAAGAGCTTTGCCACGAGGGTATGAAGAAACGATTCGACAATAACCCGAGCGAAGAAGTTCTTGAACGTCTCGAACACGAACTAGGCATAATCGAAGAAACTAAATTCGCAGACTACTTCCTCGTCTGCTGGGACATCTTCAACTTCGTCAACGAAAAGGGAATTCTCTCTGCCGTGCGTGGTTCGGCCGCGGCAAGCCTAGTTCTCTACTGCCTCGAAGTTACTCAAATTGACCCGGTAGAGGCCGATCTCTTCTTTGAACGGTTCCTCAATGTCGAGCGTCGTGAGATGCCAGATATCGACATGGACTTCGCCGATGATCGTCGGGAAGAAGTTATCAAGTACTGCATCGACCACTACGGCCGCGAGCACGTTGCCCAGATCATCACTTTCGGCACACTAGGTGCGAAGGCTGCTATTCGTGACACAGCACGAGCCCTTGCTCTCCCGCTTGAACTCAGTGACAAACTCGCCAAGATGGTTCCGCTAACTCTCAACATCAAGTTGAAAGACGCAATCGCCGAGTCGGCAGAAATGCGAACAGAAATCAGCCGGAACCGCGACTCCCGTGAACTTATTGAAATGGCACAGAGAGTCGAGGGATCTGTTCGCCACGCCAGCACTCACGCCGCAGCCGTTGTTATCTCTGAAAATCCACTAACAGATTACGTTCCCCTGCAACGCTCGACCAGCAAAAAAGAGGATGCAAGCCCGACAACCCAGTACTCAATGAACCCCGTCGCCGACGTCGGGTTGCTCAAAATGGACTTTCTGGGGCTAGCAAACCTTTCAATTCTCGATCAGTGCGTGAAGCTAATCGCCGAAACCACCGGCGAACACATGGGCGTATACGACGTCCCAATCAACGATGCCAATGCATTCCGAGTACTTGGCGAAGGCGACACATTTGGCGTATTCCAACTCGAATCCGAGGGAATGCGCAAAAACGTCAAGCAACTAAAACCAACAACGATCAACGATCTTGCCGCCATGATCGCGTTGTACCGCCCGGGTCCAATGGAACACATCGGAACCTTTATCGAGGCAAAGCACGGCCGAGCTGAAATTTCATACCCGCACGAAGACCTTAGAGAACTTCTCGAACCGACTTACGGCGTCCTCGTTTATCAGGACCAGGTAATGCTGATCGCTCAGGCGTTCGGCGGATATACGCTCGGCGAAGCCGACATTCTCCGCAAGGCAATGGGTAAGAAAAACGTCGCGGTGATGAAGGCCGAGCACGAAAAATTCTCCAAAGGTGCGCTCGAAAAAGGCTATACGCAGGATCAGGCAGACACCGTATTCAAGCTAATGGAGCCGTTCGCTGGATACGGGTTCAACAAAGCCCACGCAGTCTCCTACGCTTACATCGCCTACTGGACCGCTTACTTCAAAGCGAACTACTCGACCGAATACATCGCAGCAGTTCTCGACTCAGCGTCTGGCAATCCTGAAAAGGTTGGTATGGCTATACGAGAGGCGAGCCGACTCAACATCCCCGTAAAGCCACCAAACATTAACTACTCACGGTCTGGATTTACGATCGAGCGGGACGCCGATGGCAACGACGCTATTCGATTCGGAATGGGCGCCGTTAAAAACGTTGGATCCGCAGCAATCGACTTCATAGTAGAAGTACGAGAAGCAGGGGGTACATTCAATGACATTGAAGACATTTGCCGCAGAATCGACTCCAAGTCTCTGAACCGTCGAACTCTAGAAAGCTTGATAAGAGTCGGAGCATTCGACGAATTTGGTGGGCGAGGAAATCTCCTCGAATCGGTCGACCGGATAATCGCAGCGATACAGCGCCAAACAAAACTGCGTGAGTCTGGTCAAACATCCATGTTCGACATGCTTGGCGAATCGGTACCGGCGCCGATGGTCGAAATCGAAATATCAGGATCGGATGACACAACAGATCAAGAACGTGTGATCTGGGAGCGTGACCTACTAGGTGTCGAACTGACTCAAAGCCCGTTCACTAGAGAAATGCGGCAACAGCCAGAGAATATCGTCGTGTTCGCAGCCGATATATCGGCTGATTTATCCGGACAAAAACGTGCCGCTCTCGGGCAGATCAACAATATTCGAGAACTAACCACCAAGCGTGGCGACAAGTTCATATCGCTAAACCTCACTCTTCTCGATGGCGACATCGAAATGGTCGTTTGGCCGAATATCCTCGAACAGAACCCAGCCCTGTGGGAGAACGGAAACTTCGTATCGGTATCCGGCGAGGTTCGTGAACGATTTGGAAGAATATCGCTATCGGTTGAAACAGCTTCTGAGTATCAACTAAAATCTGAAGGACAGGCCGAGTTCGAGGCGGAAACAGCCAAAAACGAACCTGCTCCTGTAGTAAGAGTTGGATTCAACGAAGCAAGCCAACCTCGCCCTGTGTTGAACGACCCAGTTCAGCACACTCCGCCATCAAGGAAGCCAGTCACTGTTGCTCCGCAGGTCAATGAAACGCCATCTAAAAACTACACCACCTCGGCTCCGCCTCTGGCAGAGCCAATACCAACAATTTCTGAGGAAACTACGCTGACAACCGAATCCGCTGCCCCTAACGATCTCGACAATGCCGACAACGGTATGAATGTTGGCCCAGTGCTTGTTCGAGTGAAAGAAACAGGCGATGCAGCCTACGATCGCTACCGTGTCGAAGACATCATGAGGTTGTTCGCTGAATTCTCTGGTTCTGACCCAGCGATACTTGAGATCGAAACAGGAGAAAAAGTAGTTCGACTTGAGATGCCGTTTACAGTCCAATCAGGACCAAGACTTACAGACCGTCTTGACGAATTGCTCGGCACCGGCTCGGTTCGAACTGCAGTCATATAACTCTCACGGCTGCTGATTAGGCAAAAAAGTATAGAGCCACACAGCCCACACCGATTCCTGGAGCGAAACGATGAACTGGGAAGTGCTCACAACAGCCCCCGATCAACTCATCGGTGAATCGTGGTGCGGTCTCATTCGTACAGAAGGTGTCGACTGTAAGCTTCAGGCCGGCGACGCAGTTGGCTTCATGGGTGTATCAGTATTTCCAGTTCGACTTATGGTGCGGGCTGGAGAAGTTGAACTGGCACAGTCAATTCTCGATCAATACCTAGGAGACGACGAAGAACCACCTGAAGACTATCTGGAAGAATCTAAAGAAGTCACCGATAAGGTCGACTAATGATTACCCTCCGATTGCCGGCCGGCTTCCATTGCCAGTAGACTCGATTTCAGCGGCAATCCAGCACCGCCAAATCCGCCCAAGGCTCCGCTCGAACTAATCACCCGATGACACGGCACTAACATCGCCAACTTATTGCGAGCCATCGCCTGTCCAGCTACGCGGGCAGCCTTCAAATTACCCACCTGCTCGGCTAGCCAGCCGTAACTACGAGTTTCGCCAGCTGGTATCGACCTGCAAGCGTCCCATGCGGCCCTAAAGAATGGCGTGGCCGAACGAGTGTCGATCGGAATATCTACCAGATCAATCAGTTCGCCTGCACAGTACGCCATGATCAGCGCACGAGAATCGGCATGCCTCCTAGGATCGTGAACTGCTAAAACCACTTCTGGTCGAACATAATCCAATGCTAATTCAGGCGAATCCTCAGGCAGGCTTGCCCTAACGACTCCGTGATCAGACGCAACGATCGCAACCCAGCCCATATCCGTATCGAACACATCGTAAGTTAAATCTTCTTCGATTCGAGTCTTCGCCAATCTAAACGCTCCGTCCGTCACCAAGCTCTGGACCAATTCCGCCCAACTGTCGAATAAAGAAGTTTGGTGGGCGATGTAGGATTCGAACCTACGACCCCTTGCTTGTAAGGCAAGTGCTCTAACCAACTGAGCTAATCGCCCAAACATGCTGGTAAATGAACCATCTTCCCGCCCTTTGCTACGTTAGTAACGTTCCGGCGGTTTCAAATGCCCCGTTAGGAGCCGTCGTAAACCAGTTCTTCAATTGTCGAAATATGACCTTCCCCTATCGCAAGCGCGGATTTTACACGGCGCTAGCACTAAACGATTAGTCATATTGCCCAGCGATAGCCCGGCGGCGCAGCCTCAGAATGACTGGAATACCTAGGGCATCAGTAGCGCTCCGATCATATCGGAGCGCTATGGGAGAATATGGCGCGCTTGGCGGGATTTGAACCCACGACCTCAGCCTTCGCAGGGCTGCGCTCTATCCAGCTGAGCTACAAGCGCACAAATGTGGACGAATCCACGTATTGAATTTTACTTCAATAAACACAAATATGGTGCCGAGAGCGAGAGTCGAACTCGCACGCCCTTGCGGGCACTACGCCCTGAACGTAGCGCGTCTGCCATTTCGCCACCTCGGCACGAGGTAACAGGCTATTTGTGAAGCCTGAGTGGTGGGCGATGTAGGATTCGAACCTACGACCCCCTGCTTGTAAGGCAGGTGCTCTAACCAACTGAGCTAATCGCCCAAACTATCAAGTGTACTCGTCATATTCAGGAAACCCGACGAGCGCCCAGTCATTTTTTTGCTGAGCAATTGCCAATGTGAATGGTAGCGATGGTGGGACTTGAACCTACGACCTCGCGCTTATGAAGCGCGCGCTCTAACCGGCTGAGCTACATCGCCATGACATTCGATACGATCAGTAACCGAAATCAATAACCGCAATAATTTATGGTAGCCACGGTACAAACGCCGGTCAACGAAATTGCAAGCGACTACGCGGGTAATTGGTCAATCGACTACCGAGATTCAAATCAACAGGACGCCCACACTCGTCGACATTCTCGATAGAAAATTCCGGCAGCGAGACTACTCCGCTACGTAGTCGCCAGTCTTGCCACCGCTCTTGCAGAGCAGGCGTAGACGATCTACCCGCATTGCACGGTCAACTGCTTTGCACATGTCATAAACCGTCAATGCTGCGATGCTCGCAGCAGTAAGTGCTTCCATCTCGACACCGGTTTTACCTGAGGTACGAGCGGTGCTGGTAATAGAAAGCCCAACCCCATTGGCGAGATCGCCAAAGTCGATTGTTATCTGGTTTAGTGCCAGCGGGTGGCACAGTGGAATTAGATCCGATGTCTTCTTTCCACCCATCACACCGGCTATTCTCGCAACGCCAAGAACATCGCCCTTATCGAATCCACCTGAACGGATCAAATCGAGAGTCGACTGTTCCATATGAATTTCGCAGCCAGCGGTAGCGACGCGCTCAGTGATATATTTCGAGCCGACATCAACCATCCGAGCCTTGCCCGACGCATCGATGTGGCTCAGGCCACTACTGGTATCTGGTGATTCCGACATATCGCTATCTACCCGTTCAACTTCATGAATTCTTCGTCAACAATCTGACCCGAGGCAGGCCCACGTGCAGCATCGTTCGCAAGGGTGTCACATCGTTCATTCTCAACGTGACCAGTATGCCCTCTAATCCACTCAAAGCTAACATCGTGGCGATCACAGGCATCCAACAATCGCTGCCACATATCCGTATTCAGTGCTTTTTCTTTCTTGTTGCGCATCCATCCGTTAGCCTGCCACTTCTTAGCCCAACCCTTCTCGACACCGTTAATAACGTACTTAGAATCGGTGGTGACAACTACGCGCTGCCGACCTTTAAGAACGTCGAGAGCCGTTATCGCTCCAAGCAACTCCATCCGATTATTGGTGGTGTGCTTAAAGCCTTGGCTGAACTCTTTGACGTTATCACCGTACTTGAGAACGGTCCCGTAGCCGCCCGGACCCGGGTTTCCGATAGCTGAACCATCGGAGAAAGCGTAGACAGTGTTGTGATTATTCTTGGTCATCGCAACCCATTGAAACAAACATTCGCTTCAGCCACAATCTGACGCAGCGTTAAAAGACTCAGACTTCATAGTCCGCAGATCACCATATTAGCGTCGACAAACACGAGTGCTAGAAATATTGCTACGCCGATCCAAATGGGTGTCGGAAAACACGTGAATGACTACGACGAAAAATATCCGATTGGCACGAAATGCTCAGATTCCCTAAACCAACCCGGTTCATTTAAAGTCTAGCCGCCGATGTAATACATCTCAACTTTGTCGCCATCGCTCGAAGAACCAGCATTGAACTCGGTGTCTTTAGAACGTAGATCCGAATAACGATCGTCTCGGACAGTCCAAACCTTAGCGATAATTTCGGCAATATCAGCATCGCTCGCATCCGAACGTAACGCCGACTTCAGATCGGTTCCGCCAGTAGCAAACAGACAGGTCACAAGCTTGCCGTCTGTCGACAAACGAGCACGAGAGCAGCTTCCGCAGAACGGCTCGCTAACAGACGAAATAACGCCGATCTCGCCTTCGCCATCGAGATACCGATATCGACTGGCAACCTCACCGTCGTAGTTTGCAGCTAACGCTTCAAGAGGGAACTCAGCGCCGATCATCTCAACGACCTCTTTGGAGGTAACGACCTGAGACAACTCCCAGCCGTTCTTGGTTCCGACGTCCATGAACTCGATGAAACGAACGATAGCCCCGGTACCTTTGAAATATCTGGCAGTATCGATCAGCGTGTTATCGTTCACTCCCCGCTGAACAACTACATTGATCTTGATCGGATCGAACCCAAGTTCAGTAGCGACTTTGATGCCTTCGAGAGTGTTCTTCGGACCCTGCGGACGCCCTGACATCTTCTTGAAGATGTCCTCGTCAATCGAATCAAGCGAGATGGTAAGTCGGTTCAGACCGGCATCTTTCAACTCCTGAGCGTACTTTGCCAGCAGATAACCGTTAGTGGTCATCGCTATATCTTCTATGCCGTCTATGGCAGAAAGACTCGATATCAATTCGGGAAGATTGGCACGAACTAGCGGCTCGCCACCAGTGATTCGCAATTTAGAAACACCTGCATGAGCAAATATTTTCGCCAATCGCTCGATCTCTTCAAAAGACAGAATGTGCGATCGAGGCAAAAATTCGTACTTCTCACCAAAAATTTCCGCTGGCATGCAGTAAGTGCAGCGGAAATTACAACGATCCGTAACCGAAATGCGCAAATCGCGCACGGGTCGGTTCAGCTTGTCGGTTATCCCTTTAAGGAATGGTAATTCAGATGTTTTTGACATGGGATTAGGAGTGTAGCTTCAAATACGTCGATACTTGACGTCGTTGCAATCACTTAATAATAACGCTGTAAACGATATTTGCCGGTGGCACACCGACAGAATCGATCCGCATCACTTCTTTAGATCAGCGATCCCAACGTATCGGTCAATCCTCGCAAAGCAGTCCCGCGGTGACTGATTTCATCTTTCTCTTCGCCAGTTAATTGCGCAGTGGTTTTCGCGTGCGATGCCAGCCAGAAAACCGGATCGTACCCGAATCCGTTCTCTCCAATGGGTTCGTGAATGATCGCACCTTCCATTACACCCTTGCTCGTTACAACACCGCCTGGAACTGCATCACCAACAAGAGCTAGCACAGCGACGAACCGTGCGGTGCGCTCCCAACCAGGCAGATGCTTCATCTTGTCGAGCACCAACTGCACTCGACCTTCATCATCCAGGCCTTCTCTGCCATATCGTGCTGAGAGAACCCCTGGCTCGCCATTGAGCGAATCAATTTCTAATCCGGAATCGTCTGCAATCGTAAGTTCGCCCGACTCACGTGCATAGGCGCGTGCCTTTATCACCGCATTTTCCTCAAACGTCGCGCCTGTCTCGTTGACCTCCAGCGTGATACCCAAGTCATCAAGTCCGACCAACTTAAAAGGCATGTCAGAAAGCATTCTTGAGAACTCACGTACCTTGCCAGAATTCCGTGTCGCTACGAGCAATTTCTTAGTCATAAACACAAACGTAACCCTAAAGACTAAGAGCGGGGTAATCAAAGCCAGTAAAAAAGGTTAGTTATTCGGGATTTATTGACCGTTGCGGGTGGAAATACCGAGTGTTACGCTTTCCAAGCTTCTAACGTTACATTGCCGATTTTAGTTGTCGGTGTTTTTTTGTGATGATTCATTTACAACACCCCCGCACGCCACGTACAGCTCCCAGATGCACCGAGTTTCAAAGCTTTCTTTCCCACTTCGCCCAGCACTTGTACTATTAGTACTGCTGGCGATTGCCCTACTGGCAGCATGTACCCCTGACAATAACCAGTCGACGTTCGGCACAGCCGGACCCATAGCTGAAGCCCAAGCTGACTTATTCAAGTTCATATTCTGGATCGCAGCGATAGTATTCGTTCTTGTTGAAGGCGCTATTATCTACATCGCCATTCGCTTCCGTAGGCGCTCCGACACCGACAAGCTACCGCACCAGACCCACGGTAACAACCGGCTCGAAATCACATGGACAATCCTTCCAGTTCTGATTCTTGCCGTAATAGCAGTACCGACTCTCACAGACATCTGGGCACAGCAAAACACTGTTCCTGAAGATCTTGGTGAAGTCCTCAACGTAGAAGCCATCGGCCACCAGTGGTGGTTCGAATTTCGATATCCAAACCACGAAGTCGTCACTTCAAACGAACTTCACATTCCAGTAAATCGACCTGTCGCATTCAAGCTTGAATCGCAGGACGTTATCCACAGCTTCTGGGTTCCAAAAATCGCCGGGAAGGTCGATATGGTTCCGCTAAATGACAACTTCATGTGGATGATTGGTGATGAGGTGGGCGAGTATTACGGTCAGTGTGCTGAGTTCTGCGGAATCGCCCACGCTCACATGCGCTTCCGAGTAATCGTTCACGAAGAAGCCGACTTCCAAGCTTGGATCAATGGCATGCACACAGCTGCCGACGCTCCAGTAGCTGGATCTTCTGAAGCAAGAGGAAAGAATCTTTTCGCAGCAAACTGTTCTTCTTGCCATACTAACGACTCGACCACAGCAGGTTCTTATGCCCGTGAGATCAGCTCGCAGCAGGCTCGGTGGAACGGATGGGTCTCAGACATTGAGAATTCAGGAATCGTTTCTGCTCCAAACCTAACCCATTTCGGAACCCACAACACCATTGGTGCAGGACTGAAGGATCTGACTCAGGAATCACTTGAAGGCTGGATTATCGATCCTTCTTCAGTAAAGATCGGTACTCGAATGCAGAAGCACGCTGCCGTTTATGATACTGCTGACGGCAAGGCGAATCTGACACCTGCTGAAGTATCTGACATTGCTACCTACCTTCTGTCACTCAAGCCCGGCACTGCACCCGCAGGCGCTGTGATTGAGACCGGCGGAGCGGACGGCGCTGACATTTTCGCTACAAACTGCACAAGCTGTCACTCGACCAGCGATGACACCATTGTCGGCCCTGGCCTCGCCGGTATCGGGGAGCAGGCTGCTTTACGAGTAGCTGGCATGAGTGCTGACGATTACTTGGAGCAGTCCTTAAGAGAACCATCTGCCTACGTGGTCGACGGATTCCCTGCTGTAATGCCTGAGTGGTCTCATCTTGGTGACGATTCCGTAGATGCACTCATTGACTATCTAACGACACTGAACTAATAGAAATCACCTGTACGGACGGCATGTCTAGCAGCGGAGCCCACACATAGTGACAACAAAATCACTGACAATCCCACAACTGTTCCCAAGGCCTAAATCGTCCACGGGGCTTTGGAGCTGGATCGGAACTGTCGATCACAAGAGGATCGGCACACTTTATGGCATCGTTTCATTTATATGGTTCATCATTGGTGGCCTGGAAGCGTTGATGATCCGAGGTCAACTAGCATCTGCTGAGAACGACCTCATTGGACCTGAGGCGTACAACCAACTGTTCACCATGCACGGGACGACGATGGTCTTCCTAGTAATCATGCCCCTGTCTGCAGCTTTCTTTAACTGGCTTATACCACTTCAGATCGGTGCCAGAGATGTAGCATTCCCTAGACTGAACGCTCTAAGCTTCTGGGTTTTCTTGTCCGGTTCACTGCTTATCAATTTTAGCTGGATAACCGGAAACGCCCCTAACGGCGGTTGGTTTGGATACGCCCCTAACTCAGGTACGACTTTCAACCCTGGACTGGGAATGACCTACTGGGTAGTTGGATTGAACATTCTTGGTGTGGCGTCTATCGCAGCCGGTCTGAACTTCATCGTGACCATCCTGAACATGCGTGCTCCTGGTATGAGCATGTTCAAGGTCCCTGTCTTCACGTGGATGACTCTGATCACTTCGGTTCTAATTGTTCTTGCAATGCCAATTCTGGCGGTCGCAGGTATTCAGCTTATGACCGACCGTGTTTACGGCACTCACTTCTTCAACTCACTCGGTGGTGGTGACCCAGTAATGTGGCAGCACATTTTCTGGCTGTTTGGGCACCCAGAGGTGTACATACTGATTCTGCCTGCGATGGGTATCGTTTCCGAAGTGCTTCCGACATTCGCTCGAAAGCCACTTTTCGGTTACCCATTCGTAGTGTTCGCTGGTGCAGCTATCGCTTTCATGGGTTGGTTCGTATGGAGCCACCACATGTTCACCGTTGGACTGGGACCTGCAGCTAACACTGCGTTCACGATATCGACGATGCTTATCGCAGTTCCAACCGGCGTGAAAATCTTCAACTGGCTCGGCACACTCTGGGGCGGAAATATCCGACTCAACACGCCGATGCTGTTCTCGATCTCGTTTATAGCAATGTTCACTATCGGTGGCTTGAGTGGTGTCATACACGCCTCTCCTCCGACCGACGCACAGCAGCAAGACACTTACTTCGTTGTTGCTCACTTCCACTACGTACTCGTTGGTGGAGCACTTCTGGGTATCTTCAGCGGAATCTACTTCTGGTGGCCTAAATTCACCGGCTACTTCCTCAATGAAAAACTCGGTATCGCCAATTGGGCACTAATGATGATCGGTTTCAACCTGCAGTTCGCTCCGATGCACTGGCTTGGAATGGACGGCATGCCACGTCGTATATACACATACGCCGAGAATATGGGCTGGGAAGGTTCAAACCTTGCTGCTTCTCTCGGTGGAATGATTCTCGGGATCGGAATTCTTCTGTTCATCATCAACGTCTTCTACTCGAAGATGAACAAAGTGATGGCCGGAAATGATCCATGGGACGGTCGTACCCTCGAATGGGCAACGACTTCACCACCACCAATACACGACTTCGACGAAATTCCTCAGGTCAAGTACCGTGATGATTTCTGGTTCCAGAAATACCCAGAAACCATTGCTGAGTACCACCACGACGAACACGATCAGGCTGTTCCTTCGGGAGCACAGTTGGATGAAGTTGAAGAAGCTATACCAGTTGTTTCTGGTGGTTACGGCGGACACGACGATGACCATAGCGCCATTCACCTTCCTGACATGTCGTACTACCCATTCATTCTGGCTCTCGGTATAACCGGGCTTGGTGCAGGGTTTCTCTCCAACAATGTAGTTATCGCAGTTGGTGCGGTAATCCTTATCTGGGGTCTCATTGGGTGGGCTATGGAACCCGTCAACGACCCTGAATAAGCAACGCTAATTATTTAGTTCACTTCCAACGTCAAGGAAAATACGAACGTGACACAGGCCGCAGAAACAGAACACCACGAGCCAGTAGAAAATACTTCTACCGGCTTGAATAGCAGGAAGCTCATGATGTGGGCCTTTTTGGGTTCCGACGTGATGTTCTTCGGAGTATTCATCGCAACCTACCTCGTTTATCGAGGCAAGAGCCTAGTCGGACCATACCCTTCCGAGATTCTCGACATACCGATCACGTCTGTTTCGACGTTCGTGCTGCTGATGAGTTCTCTTGCTATGGTTCTTGGTCTTCATTACGTAAAAGAAGGTCAGAAGAACAAGGCAACGCTTTGGATATTGGTTGTAGTAGTTCTGGGTGCCATATTCATGGGATTCCAGTTCTATGAATTCCGTATGTTCGTTCACGAAGGCCTAACGCCACGAACTAATATTTTCGGAACCACTTTCTTCATCCTTACCGGTATCCACGGTGCTCACGTAACCATCGGTGTTATCTGGATGGCGTTCATGGCTTACGGATCGCACGTAGGATCACTCAGATCAGATAACTCACTCGACCTAGAAATCGCCGGTCTATACTGGCACTTCGTCGACATCGTGTGGATCGTGATCTTCACGGTTATCTACCTGATTTCAGCTGCTGATGGACCGCCGCCCGGTGTCGGACCTACAATCATTCACGGATAGCCCGAGGCATAGCAAACATGGCCAATCTATGGAAAAAATTTACGCAGTACGACGGCAACGGCTGGTGGAATCTTCCTCACGGTCCTAGTAACGAAGTGAACCCTCCTTACGAAGGTCCAATTGGTGGCGCATGGTTCGGAAACCTATGGCGAACGCTAACGCACGGCAACGTGTCACACGCAGGCGTGGGCTTCTACTGGCTCGTTGGACTCGGTCTTGCGATCATCACCCTTCTTGAAGTTTGGCTGTTTACTGTCGTAGGACTCGGCGGATGGTACATCCCAATTCTGCTGTTTCTCTCAGTAGTCAAGTTCGTCGGAGTGGTCGCTTACTTCATGCATCTCAGGTTCGATCACCCGATGTTTACGTACGTCTTCACAGCGGCAATGATTGGCGGGATACTAATATTCTCGATTCTTCTAGTTCTCACTGAGCATGCACATACACCAGTTCTCTTCTAAGGCGATGTATATTACTCACGAAGAATCTAACTCCAAAAAGCACAGCATGATAACCCGGGTTTGACGTTGAGTCGGCTCGTACAATCTTGATTTCGATCAACGGAACCAAACCACTCAACCGGGATGATTTGACGCCATGAATGGCGCTTCAGAACCGAACCTCATCGACAGCTTTGGCGAATTCATATTCGCTTGGGACTTTTCGTCACCCCCGTCAGTTTTATTCCTGATGCTCGCAGCTGCTTACACAATTGGCACCATCCGCCTAGCTGTGCGTTCCGATACAAATGCCAGTTTTTGGTCGAAGGTCGGCACCAGCTACTTAGCATTCGGCCTATTGGCTTTCGCTTTGGCCGGACCGCTTGATTACTTCTCTGACGATCTTTTCGCGATGCACATGTCTCAGCACCTCGTCATTGCAATGTTCGCAGCGCCGTTGCTACTTGTCGGGCGTCCGATGGCTGCGTACATCTGGGCATTGCCTCGACCGCTTAGGATTGGCGCAGGATCGGCTCTCACAGGCGCAGGAATCATAGTCCGAGTCCTGACGATTCTCACTAGTCCCAAAATAGCGCTCCCGCTGTTCATTGGCACTTTGTATGGCTGGCACCTTCCATCCGCGTACAACAGCTCACTTGAGAACGAATGGGTACACCTCATCATGCACTTCACGATGTTTTCGACTGCCGTGCTGTTCTGGTGGCCTATAGTTGGTCCTCCACCGATCCGCACACAGCTCAACTATCCACAACGCATCGTTTACCTGTTACTCGCAGTTACACCCACCGCATTGCTCGCAGCGATCATCACTCTAACCAAGTCAGTACTCTATGACTTCTATCTAGCTGCACCAGGACATTTCCACTGGTCGACTACTGAAGATCAGCGAGTAGGTGGTCTACTAATGTGGATCCCGGGCAACTTCGTATACCTCGCAACGATGACAGTTCTATTCTTCAAATGGTTTGCAGAAGAAGAACGTAAAACGTCTCCCCTTCGTAGGCGCAATCCACCAGCGAAGTAGCGATACACGTCCGCCTGTCATCGCGATGAGTAAGGCACGAACTAGGTGGCAATCAGCAGGCTGAGCAACGCCGTTTTCGCTCCAGAACTCGACCGTCCGTCCAGCTTATATATCTGAAACTTTCAGTAGTACACCATTTGCATAGTATGACTCATTGCCGTGCGATTTAACGTTGATTGCCACGTCATCAGATTCCTCGAAATAGCTTTCGCACTTCCAAGGCAATCAAACACAAAAAAGAAACTTA
Source organism: Dehalococcoidia bacterium (assembly GCA_028821715.1). Taxonomy (GTDB): domain Bacteria; phylum Chloroflexota; class Dehalococcoidia; order Lucifugimonadales; family Lucifugimonadaceae; genus Lucifugimonas. The sequence goes on along the minus strand of JAPKFF010000038.1, from coordinate 41 downwards.
AGAGGCGCTTCGGCTGCGCCGACGTCGGATAACGGCACGCT
>JAPKFF010000037.1:0-17712 GCA_028821715.1 Dehalococcoidia bacterium | reverse complement strand
CGACCTTCGATAAGTACATCGAATTGGGTACCAACAAGAAGAGCGTTATTTTTAAGTTGAACTATCTGCTGAAACTCGTCGACAGCGACTTTTCTCGCCTTCTTCACAGCCCTAGTAACGTCATCCGTCATCTTGCGAGATGCGAACGTACCTTCACGATATGAATATTCAGATGTGTGAACCTTCGAGAATTCGACAGCCCGTAGAACATCCATCGAACGTTCAAACTGCTCCTCAGTTTCGCCACTGAAGCCGACGATTAGGTCGGTGGTTAACGTGACGTTAGGGATAATATCTTTGATTTGGGCAATTTTATCGAGGAACTGGCCGATCGTGTATCCTCGCCGCATGTTCGCCAGCATCGTGTCATCTCCCGCTTGGTATGGCAGATTGACCATCTCGCAAACCTTTGGAAGATCCCGAATCGATTCGATTATTCGTAACGACATATCGTTCGGGTGCGAAGTCATAAATCTGATTCGTTCGAGCCCATCGATCTCGTGAACCGTCTCGAACAGGTCGGCAAGGTCGATTCGAGGCCGAATGTCGTGACCATACGAATCGACGTTCTGGCCGAGCAGAGTGATGTCTTTCACTCCACGGTCTACCATCATCTTGGCATCATGAACAATATCGACAACCGATCGACTAATTTCTCGTCCTCGGCGATAAGGAATGATGCAGAAAGTACAGAATTTATCGCAACCGTGAACGATTGGAATAAACGAAGCTACGTTCGGATTTTCAGGAATTGCCCCGGCAAGACATCCTTCGGGATCAAGCCCGTGTCGCAGTCCAGCTGTTTCAAGAATTGGCTCGAATTCCTGAGGTCGCGCCCAAACGTCTACATACGGAAATCGGCGCTTTAGCTCTTTTTGCTCTGGGCCAACCATGCAACCCATTACAGCGATCATACGATCGTCGTTGCCCTTCGTTCGCTTGCCAAGCCGGCCCAACACGCCTGTGGCAGAATCTTCGGCAGACTGGCGTACTACACAGGTATTCAACACAACTACATCGGCGTTCGCCATGTCGTCTGTCGAATCGAATCCCATATTTAAGAACCCGCGGGACAGACGATCAGAGTCAGATGTATTCATCTGGCAACCGACGGTCCATACGTGATAGCTAGGCAATTTTGAGGCTGTTAGGGTGGTCGAAATTCTTACTATCGGCATTGCAGCCTAACCAGTGAGAACTCGACTTTATGAATTATTTATCCAACGATAGACACATAAGGATATCTTGACTGCCGACCACACACAAAGCGCGAAGCGAAATTTCCCGTTTGGCGGTTATCATCTATCGGCGATGTTGACCCGGTAGCCTAAGCGGTATCGACTAAAATTAGCGAATGTAGTGAATAACTTCCAAACGAAGCGGCGAGAAGAGTAGGAGAACCAGTGGCTGAACACGCACAAGTAAATGTAGGACTGATCGGATGCGGATCGATGGGATCCGAACTAGCCAGAGCAGTCCAAAGAGGCGAAGCAGGGTCGGCACGGATCATTGGTCTGTTCGACGAATATCAGCCCGGACGTGAAGCGCTTGCCAGAGAACTCAGGTCCGAAAACACTCCCGAACCCGCACGAGTCGAAACGGTTACTGAGCTCGTAAACCTGCCTGATATCGATCTCATCATCGAATGTGCGTCGCAAGCTGCTGTCATTGCTCACGCTGAAACGGTGCTCAGTTCCGGTACATCGATGCTCATAATGAGCTCTGGAGCGATGATTTTGCCCGACTTCATGAGAACTGTTTCGACTGCTGCTAAAAAGTCGGGTGCATCTATATACATTCCCTCGGGTGCAGTTGGGGGAATCGACGCACTTCGAGCTTCGAAGGCATTGCTCGAAGAAGTTATGATCGTTTCGACAAAGAAACCGATATCACTGAGCGGAGCACCCGGTTTCGCCGATTGGGAAGACAAAGTAATTAACGAGCCAACCGTTATTTTCGAGGGATCAGCGGCTGACGCAGTTGGGTTGTTCCCTGCAAACGTTAACGTGGCGGCAACTATCAGCATGGCGGGCATCGGACCTGATGCAACGAAAGTCCGAGTGGTTGCCGATCCTGACTCACCGGGCAATGTCCACGAGATCAATGCGATCAGCAAGGCGGGAAAGTTCTCGTTCCGCTTCGAAAACATGCCGCATGAGACGAATCCTAAGACCAGCTTCTTGGCGGTGCTGGCAGCGATCGAAACATTGCGTTCGATCTGCGAACCAGGCCTACGCATCGGGACTTAGACGCGGGTTTTCAGCAATAACTACTGGATTGGCATGGTGGCTTGACCCGTGCGCAACCTACCCGCCGTATACGGCGCTGGCACATCTTCAATAAGTAAAAGTGGCGGAGGGTGCGGGATTCGAACCCGCGAGGAGGTTTACCCCCCAACCCGCTTAGCAGGCGGGCGCACTAGGCCACTATGCGAACCCTCCGCGAAAGATATGCAGGTGCTAACCAATTCAATATAGCTTCACACTCCTGGATCAGCAAAGGAGTTCTGCATGAATCTTTTGATATATCGAACCAAATTCACAAACGCTTCGAAAAGCCGTTTCCTTATTTGATCAGCCGGCGCCTCAACAGAAAAATCGCGACAGGCCAAATAACTGCCGTCAGCGCAATCATGTACAGACCCGCCCAGAGGTGGGTGATGTCGAGACTTCCAAGTGCGAAACCTCGTGCGATGTGCACCGCGGAGGTAAGCGGCATGAACCATGCGACCGGCTCTACCCAGTCGGGAAGTATCGATATTGGGAAGAATGACCCTGAGAAGAAGAACATTGGCGATGCGACCAACGTAAACACAAGCGTTAAGAATGTTGTATGAGGAGCCACCGCAGAGAACAGGAACCCGAGTGCACCAAAAGTAATTCCAACCATTATGGCCGGAATAATAATTCCAATCGCTTCCCACTGATTCAACCAACCGAACAACGCTGCGACTGTCGCCGTTCCGACCACCGTCATGATCGATCTAGTGACAGCCCACAGAATATCGCCCATTGTGATTTCGGTGATAGTTATCGGCGTTGTCAACGCAGTTTCATATACGTCGTTATCAATGCGGTTGTACGCGTTCCACGACGTCTCAAACAGAGCGTGGAACATCGCGTTTCCCATAATTAACCCCGGAGTTACGAACTCAGCATAAGAAGGAGCACCATCGATCTCGTCGATAAGTTTGCCGACTCCGAACCCGACGGCCACAAGAATGATAACTGGTTCGATCAGAACCCATGTGATCACGAATTTCCAATATCGAACGAACGATACCGCGTGTCGGAACCACAGTCCGGTGATGCTTCTACGGCGGATGCCAGGGGTTGGAATTGCGAGGTTCACTATCCGTCTCTCAGTTCTCGTCCTGTTATCGCGAGGAACACATCTTCTAAATTGCCAGCACGATACGAAGTTCGTACGCCTTCAACATCTTTGAGTCCAGATAGGTCAGGGCGATCTCCATTTGCGCCCGTCACGCTGACCAAGGCTCCGACTTCTCGGAACGTAATATTCTGTTCCGTCAGATATCCCCGAACCGTACGTATAGAAACTGGGGATACTCGTAACTGCGCAACTTCTTTCGGTGCGTGTCGTTCGATCATTTGATCAGGCGTGCCCTCATCGAGGATCTTGCCGTGGTCCATGATCGAGAGTCGATCACACAGAATCGTGGCTTCTTCCATGTAATGAGTCGATAGAAGCACAGTCACACCAGCGTCCTTGAGAACGGCCAGCTCTTCCCAAACCCGGTTTCGACTCTGTGGATCGAGTCCGGTCGATGGTTCGTCCATTACGATCACGCTCGGACTCGTCATCATCGACCGTGCAATCGCCAAACGACGTTTCATACCGCCAGAAAGTTCGTAAACGTTCGCCTTTGAGCGATCTCTCAGTCCGAAGAACTCAAGCACCTCATGCGCTCGACTCTTCGAAGCTTTTCGTGAAAGCCCCGCTAAGAACCCGTGAAGAAAAAGGTTTTGAAATACGGTTAGACCGCCATCGAGTCCATCGTGCTGGGTCACGACACCCATAATTTCACGAACGGCACGATTGTCCTTCACGACGTCGATTCCCGAAACGGTGATCGCCCCGGAGTTTGCCGGCGACAGCCCGCTGAGCATCCGCATGGTGGTAGTTTTACCCGCGCCGTTCGGGCCAAGCAGACCATAGGTTTCACCGGGTTCTACAGCGAACGAAATGCCATCAACCGCTGGAGTATCGCCATAGATCTTACGAATCTTCTTGGCCCTAATCACCGATCCGTCAGGATTTAGCGTGGCGCTCCTATTTTGTTGCGGTTCGTTGGTCAAATTACTTCTTCAAGCACAAGTCGTTGCAGTGCATTCGAGTTCGTACGATTCATTGATAAAGCGGTTTAGTCACCTGACTCCACAGGTTTTCCAGAGCCCGGAGTATCACCGATCCACACTTCTCCTCCCACAAACAGTTCTTTTTTCCATACTGGAACGATCTCTTTTAATCGGTCGACGAAGTACAAAGTCGATTCGAAAGCTGGTCTCCGGTGAGCCGATCCAACTACGACAACCATGCTCGTTTCGCCAATATCGACTCTGCCGGTACGGTGGGCGATAGCGATTTTCCCTAGTTCCCACTTTGCACGCATTTCCGCAATGATCTCGGCGATCTTGTTTTCGGCCATCGGCTGGTACGCCTCGTAGTCCAGATACTCGACGTTCCGACCCTCGTTATGGTCACGCGTCACCCCCAAGAAAGTCACAACAGCGCCGTCGATGCCAGTTGTAACGAACTCCGTTAGAGGCTTTTCGTCTAGCTGGTTGGGAGTGATGAAAACCCAGTCTAAATCTGTCTTAATATCACCCGAGCCACCACTTACGGGTGGAATAAGGGCGATTTCGTCTCCGGCTTTCACGACCTGATCGCCTTTTACGTACTCGCTGTTGAGAGCCATCATCACGCTAGTTCCCGGCTGAGGATCGTTCGGTGCTGTTTTTCGGGCAGCTACCACCGCTTCATCGACAGTCATGCCTTCAAAGGCTTGAATAACGACGCTCCGAGTTCCGGCTCGCTCACGCAGAACGGCGAAGAACAAGACTGATATTTGTTGTTCAGAATTAGTCAAAGAAGATCGTTTGGGAGCCGTTGTCATTGATCGAGATAGATGTACATCAGGTTACTGCTGAACCTCCCCTATTGGGTATCAGACGGGTCATCAAAAGTAGGTAGGTTTCGATGTTACTCAACTATGTGGGGTAGCATTTTGAGTATCTATTTCAAATAGGTAAGAAGGCTTCCTAAAGGAACAATAATGAGCAAGTCTGTTAGTCCATCGGTCAAAATTTCACACGTTCCCGAACGTGGTGCGCACGGTAAATCATCAATCTATTCGGCAGTGGATGTTGGCTACCTGTGCCACTTAGCGTACGAATCCGATAACGGACCTAGTATTCTGCCGACGCTTTGACCCTTTACCGTATATCGGTAGGCGCATTTCCAATAGTCAGCGGTATCCGCAACCCAGTTCCAGCGCCCGATTTCACGACCGGTACCGACTTGCCGTCAGATCTCGGAACGTTGCATCAGATACCCGAAGATGCATAGCCGTCTCGTCGATAAACGATCATTATTAGTAGTTGAAAGCCAAAAGTAGTTCAAATTCCGGCTTCAAGCCCCTTTGACCTGCAACGTAATGGGCAATACAATTTTAGGTCGATTATGTTTGAACTCTCGCAATGGGTTGGAGTCTCACAAATATCTTTTCCGCCGTCTCCTTAATTACGGCACGGAGTGAGTTCACGAATGGTTCGAATACGTCTTAAACGCGTTGGTGCTAAGAAGCACCCGTTCTACCGAGTAGTTGTCGCTGATCAGCGTGCAGCTCGCGATGGTGCTTTCATCGAACAGATCGGTACATACGATCCGTTCCCAAACCCACCTGAGATCAAGCTCAACGAAGAGAAGGTCAACGAGTGGATTGGTAAGGGTGCACAGCCATCCGAATCAGTTACCTCGCTTCTGCGAACCGCAGGTATCCTACCTAAGGCAGTAACTCCTAATGCCTGAGCGTGACGACGACGTCCAAGCTCAACAGTCCGACGGCGACAACTTGTCGCCGATCGACTCGATGCGAGAGATGATCGAGTACATCGCACGTGCGCTTGCCTCGAATCCGGATGCAGTATCCGTAACCGAAGAGGTCGATGGGGAACGCACCTTACTTCACCTGTCAGTAGACGATCAGGACAAGGGCAAAGTAATCGGTCGTGACGGTCGAGTTGCCCAGTCGATGCGCTCGCTCTTGCGAGTTGCAGCGGTAAAAGCCGACACCCGTGTCAGCCTCGAAATCGACTAGCACGTGTACACCCTCTAAACCTCCCATGACCGATTCAACCAGTCAACCCGACACACCGGGCGAAGAGCTGAACGAATTAGTTGTAGTTGGTCGAGTCCGCCGCCCCACCGGCATCAAGGGGGCACTTCTTGTTGAGATCTACTCAGGCATTCCCGATCGGTTCGTTGTTGGCGACACTGTCATTGCTGACGGCAAAGAATATGTGATAGCGGAAACCGGTAAATCTGGCAATTCAGCGAAGCTTCGTTTTGAGACGATCAACTCGATAGAAAAGGCCAGTTTCTTTCGAGATCTCGAACTCTCAGTTCCAGCTGAAGACCTTCCAGAGAACCCTCCCGGCGTCTACTACCACTACGAGATTCTCGGTTCCGACGTAATGACCGTCGGCGGTCAGCATTTAGGAACCTTGACTGAAATCCTCGAAACGGGCAGTAACGACGTTTTGATCATAACTGGCAAGCCAACCCTGCAGAAAAAGAAGGGTGATGAAATTCTCGTTCCTGTTCTTGAAGGTGTAATCGTTGATGTCGACAAAAATGCAGGAACGATGAAGATAGATCCGCCCGACGGCATTCTCTAACACCATTTTCTTCGATAAACTGTGTGCTCAATTCGTTTGGTTCAATCGGAACCAGTACCAATCGTCACGTAGAGTCCAATAGGAAATATCTGAATGTCAGGTCACTCTAAATGGAGCACGATCAAGCATAAAAAAGGTGCCGCCGACGCTAAGCGCGGCCAACTTTTCACAAAGCTTGCTCGAGAAATCATGGTCGCAGCTCGCGCCGGTGACCCCAATCCTGAGATGAACTTTCGGCTTCGACTTGCAGTAGATAACGCAAAGTCGCTGAACATGCCAAAAGACAACATCGACCGAGCGATCGCCCGCGGATCCGGTGTCGGTGATGACACGGTCATACTCGAAGAAATAAGCTACGAAGCGTACGGACCCGGTGGCGCTGGCATTATCGTACAGACACTAACCGACAACAAGAACCGCACCGCTGCCGAAGTTCGAGCCAAAATCACCAGAGCCGGTGGAAATCTGGCCGGAGCTGGCGCTGTTTCATGGAATTTCGAAAACAAGGGACTCATCACTGTCGAAGTAACCGACGGTGACCCTGACGACATAGCTCTGGAAATTGTTGATGCCGGAGCGGAAGATGTTGAAGTCGATGGCAATCTGGTTCAGGTAACCGCGCCATACGAAGAGTTCGCACAGGTGAAGACCAGTGTTGAATCGCTCGCTGGGATCACAGTCGAAAGCGGCGATGTTGCCCTCGTTCCGACCTCATTGGTTCCACTCGATGACAAGGGCGCAATTCAGACGCTAAGACTTTTGGATTCGCTTGAAGAACTCGATGATGTATCTAAGGTTTACTCGAACGGCGACTTCTCCGACGAAGTTCTAGAGAAGTACGCAGAAGCTGAGTAACGAGGTGGAGAACGAATAGATTCGACCCTTTTATCCCAGCTATTTTGTTCCGTTAGAAATCATGCGGCAGTACACTTTCTATTTGTACTGTCGCTTTTTTTTTGAGATAGATCGGACGCTAGAACCAGATGTGTAGAATGACCGCCGGTCCACTGCTCGCGATAATGGGCGTGGCCGGAACTGTAGCAGGGGTCGGATTGGCCGTTGTTCGCGAACGAATCGATCGAAGGTCAGATGCCCGCGCTTCCAAACAAGCAGAGGAAGAGCAAGAGGCCAACAACTCCGAATCACCTCGCTCGACCGATTCTGCTGACTCAAATAAGTCCTAGCTGTTCACGCATCTCCGCTGGACTTGTAACCGGTAGTTTGCAGGCGTAGTTTTCGCACACGTATGCTGTTGCCTTGCCGTTCACCTGACTTCGCCCCTCCAGCAATGGAGAACCACCGAATTCACTAGATCCCGCAGCAGCACCCGCCAATACGCGATTCGGTTCAAACGCTTTTCGAAGTTCACGTTTCATTTCTGAAATAACGGAATCCGATTCGTCGCCGATAAGCACCACTTCTTGCGAGTTCGTGTGTAGGAAATCGACGGCAGCAAGCCAGGACGTAACTGCTGACGGCGCTTGCTCCATGTGCGGAATCAACGTCTTCATCGACGTTTCGGCTTTCTCGGAGTACTCGGTGCTGCCGGTGAATACGCTAAGACGTTGCAATGCAATCGCTGCAATCGCTCCACCCGACGGCACGGCGTTATCCAGGACATCACGTGGACGAACCAATAACTTCGAGTGTTCGAGTGATGTGTCATAGAACACACCCCAGTCTTTGTCCCAGAAACGTTTGATCATCTGATCGGCAATGGCCTGTGCCTCGCGCACATACGAGAAGTCGAACGTCGCCTCGTACAGCGTCAGAAGAGCGTCGACCAAATAAGAGTGATCGTCGAGGTATCCAAGAATCCGTGCGTCGCCCTCCGAGTCGCTAGTCGCCTTCCATGTGTGAAGCAATAGACCATTATCGTCACGCAATTGGTCTAACAGTAGGCGAGCGTTCTTTTCCGCTGTGCCAATCCACTCATCGTTTTCAAATACAGCACCTGCTTCTGCAAACGCCTTGAGCATCAAGGCGTTCCACGAGACAAGAATTTTGTCGTCGATTCCCGGTGCTATTCGTTTCAACCGCTCCTGATAAAGAATTCCGCGAACCCGTTCGATATCGGCGATAACGTCTGCAGGTTTTTGAGCAGTTCGGGATATGAAGTCCGGTTGTGACATTGACAGATTCAGGATGTTCGATCCTTCGAAGTTTCCTTCCTCCGATATGCCCCAGTAAGCCTTAGCTAACTCTGCATCAGAATAATCGAGTACGGAATCGATCTCGTCCGAGGTCCATACAAAGAATTTACCTTCGACTCCCTCAGAATCGGCGTCAGAGGCTGAGTAGAAACCTCCGGTGGCGTGAGTCATCTCTTTGGTCACATATTCGAGCGTTTCCTCAATGACCCGCTTGAACAGAGGTTTTTTCGTGGCTTGATACGCGTGGATATACAGCGATACGAGTTGGGCGTTGTCGTACAACATTTTCTCGAAATGAGGTACCAGCCAGCGATCATCTACCGAGTAGCGAGCGAAACCACCGCCTATCTGATCGTAGATGCCACCATGCGCCATTTTTTCCAAAGTCAGAGTCACTATGTCGAGCAATTGAGAGCTATCGGTTCGCTTCCAGTACCGAAGCAATAGTTCGTAGATCATCGGTTGCGGAAACTTGGGAGCACCTCGCGACCCACCATGCTCCAGATCGGCGTTACCGACCAGTTGCGTAAAACTTCCGAATATCAGCGATTCATCAACTGATCCTTCGATTTTCTTCGGCGTTGCTTGCTCCCGAATAGTGTCAACGACCTGTTTTGAGTTGTCGAGTATTTCCTGACGTTTGTTCGCGTAGGCATCCGAGATCGCCGCAAGCACACGTGGGAATCCTGCCATGTTGGGTCGATCTTCCGGCGGGAAGTACGTTCCACCAAAAAATGGCTGACCATCTGGGCTAATAAATACGGTCAGAGGCCATCCGCCTGATCCGGTCATCGCTTGGACTGCGGTCATGTAGATCGAATCGACGTCGGGTAGCTCTTCTCGGTCTACCTTGATGTTGATGAACCCAGCATTCATCACTGCCGCTATCGACTCGTCTTCGAAAGACTCGTGCGCCATCACGTGGCACCAATGACACGACGAGTACCCGATAGAAAGCAATATCGGTTTATCGAGCAATCTTGCCGCAGCCAATGCCTCTTCGCCCCACGGATACCAATCGACCGGATTGTCCTTGTGTTGGAGCAAGTAAGGGCTTGTTTCGTTGGCCAGTCGATTGGGCATGTTCTTATGATTTTCTATGTACTCGTGCCAGGTTGAATTATGTGAATTCGATGCGCTTTGATCTGTTGGTGACACACCAAACAGAAGGGTGACTCGGCGGGACGCTAAAGACCGGTCAATTTCAACATATAAACCTCTTTGGTGTCTAACTCCATCACCTTAATTTTGTGGTTATTGGTATCGGCGATGTAGACACAGTTTCCTGAAACCGCCACCCCAGCAGGCTCACTAAACTGGGCGATGGTGCTGAACCCGTCCATATCGCCAGCTTTCCCCGAACCAGCAACGGTGTTTACCTGCAATGACCCAATAGCTACCGACTTAATTTTGTTGTTATATGAATCGGCAATGTAGATGACATCTTTGCTGACAGCGAGTCCTTGAGGGTGCTGAAACAGGGCGTCCTTGCCGGCTCCATCTATATCACCAAATTCAAACAGGCCTTTGCCCACCAGAGTTACCACCCGACCCTCATCTGCGATTGCTGAAACCCTGAGAGCGCTAGTTTCACTATCGATGAAAAAGACTGCGTTGTTCGAAACTTCGATTCCGTACGGCTGAGCGAGCCTAGCGTTTGATTTGAGATCGTCGTGTATGTCTTCGGCGCCATCCCCTGCGAATGGGTTCACGGTGTTTTCAGCTAAGTCCAACGACCAAAGCTGGTGGAATCCCGCCATCGCCACGTACAGCACTCCTTCGTGAAGAGAAAGGTCGTATGGCGAATTGAGTGGCATGGCTCGAGCATCCCCACCCTGATGCCGATACATGGATTGTGCGCCGGTGCCTGCAATAGTTTCAGCCGTTCCCCTAACAAGACCAATCCTCACGATTGTGTGGGTACCAGCATCGGCAACATACAGAGTTTCACCATCAATAACGACACCCTGTGGATTATCGAATAATGGCTGATCTAGAGTGCGTTCGGAAAAGACGCCAGGATGTTCAATATCTGCCAGCGGAGATTCGCCATTGCCAATGACGGCCTCAACCTTACCGTCGAGATCGCTGATGACAAGACGGCGGTGGTTAGAGTCGGAAATAATCAAAATCTCACGTTCGGCGTCAGCGGTAATTTTGCCGGGGAACGACAGTTGCGTTTCGGGTCGAGTCTCAGGAAGAAGGTCTCGTTTTCCACGTACAAAATTGCCCAACGGCTCGTGTTCTTCGATCATTCCAGCCAGCACCTGATCGAGAGCATCGACGGGGAATTCGCCTTCGTGTCGACCAATTACTTTGCCTGTCGGATCCAGAAACATCAGAGTCGGCCAGGCTCGAGCTGCAAACGATTTCCAAATCTCGAAGTCAGCATCGTTCACGACTGGATGACCAATTCCATAACGACGCACTGCTTCACGAACATTCTCCGACGATTTTTCTGCGTTGAATTTCGCCGAGTGAACACCGACGACAGTGAGAATATCTGAGTACTTTTCTTCCAGCTTCCGCAACTGCGGAAGTACATGCATGCAGTTAATTCAGCAGTAGGTCCAGAAATGCAGAATGACAAGTCGACCACGTAGGTCTTCCAACGTTAACGGGGCTTTGGTGTTGCACCATTCAAGCCCTTCCGGAAACTGCGGAGCGTGGATCGTGCCTTCGTACTTTATGGTCAATCGTGACCCCCAACTAGCATTGCCAGAAAATTCTTGAGTGGACAATTATTTGACCTGACTTTGCCCGTAATTCACAGCTAGTGCAGATTTTCATCAGCATATCGAACGATCTACTCGCCAATGAACACTGGTTGAGACCATGCTCGAGTGCCCCGCGACGAATAAACGGTCGCTCGCACGTAGCCATCGAGTCGGGTTGGTGAGTACGAGGGAGAAAGACTCGTCGATTCGTAAAGCAACCGACCGTTCATCCCAGTGAACAGAGTCGTGTACTTTGCCTGAATACCGTCATTCTGGGTCGTTTCAGGATCGATATCGAGCTTGATCTGCCGAAAACCCGCAACCATGTCTCCAATAGTCACTCCGGTCGATGCGTAGAACTCGCCATTCGACATCGCTTCGTAGATATCTTGCTGTGCCAGCTTGGCTGCCTTGACCTGTACCCATCCCCTACCGGGATTCGAGCGGTTGGCACTGAACTCGCCGGTGTAGTGATGCGAATCGTCAACGGCGATTCCCCACACTCGTCGACCATGACTCAGAAGTCGATCCCAAATGCCATCGGTGCTTGCCTTGCCTCCACCACCGGCGTTATGGGCTTCAGGGTGCCCGTTGAACACTTCCATGAACTTGTAGCCCTCAACCTGCATCATTGCGCCGTCATCGAACGCCCAGCGAAAGTTAGGGTGATTGATCGACGCCATACCGCCAGCTGCGATTATCCGTTCAACGTTCTCTCGCATAGCAGTGACGATATCGGTTGAGTCAGACGCCTCAACAACCTCAGTCACTCCGTATCCATTTACATGAACGGGTCCATCAGAATTCCGAGAGGTGACTTCTTCACCGGTTACAATTAACGGCCAATTAGCTTTCTCGGCGTCGGAACCTTCAAGAATCGTTAGATGATTGTGATCCGATAAACACAGCCAGTCGTAGCCCTGCTCGTGATACCACTCCGCAACGTGTTCCGGCGATTCGTCGCCGTCACTGTTGGTCGTGTGGGTGTGAAGATTACCTTTGAGCCAGCTTTTTGTAGTCATACCCAGATTTTACAGATCATTTGAAGTGACGGAGCGGTCGAATGTCGTTGACAGTGACCAAACATGACGAGAGACTCCGCAAATATCTTCGTTCGCTTGTTCGAATCGACCGCAATTGCGAACTTTATTTATCGACTTACAACTGAAATCCCACTGCAAATCATTTCTAGGAATTTTTCAATATGGCGAAACTAAAGGTGCTAGTTACAGGTGCGAGCGGATACATCGCTTCTCTGATGTTACCAACGATGCGAAACCATTTCGATTTGATTCTTGCCGACGTTTCGGACACCGACCGCACTGGCAATAAAGTCGCGGGAGTACATATAGCCGATTTCATCGACAGCGATCGATCGAAATACTCGCATCTGTTCAAAGGTGTCGACGCTGTGATTCACTTAGCATTCAAACCACACACTGTCCGCGGATCCGAATCCGAAAAAGCACCGATTGATCGATTCGATAACGAGCATGAAAATGTTCAGATGGCTAACAATATCTATCGTTCTGCATACGATGCTGGCGTACGACGAATTGCTGTGGCAAGTTCGAATCACGCTGCCGACTGGTACGAGCATTCGCTGATACACGATCGCAAGATGGACATGGTTCGTCCAACAGATTTTCCGATTTCCGATAATTTCTACGGCTGGGCGAAGGCTGCGTATGAGCTGTTGTCATATCCGTACGCATGTGGCATTTTTGGTCGAAAGCTCGAAACCGTGATGCTACGAATCGGCTTCACCCGTCCCATTCAAGCTGCTCAATATTTATCGGCCGATCCGATGTCGGAACAAACTCGGGGCGGTCTTGAGGAGTTCAAGCGGAATTTGGGCGCTTACATCAGTCCTCGGGACATAACGCAGTTATTCACCAGAGCGGTCGAAGCGCCGAATATCGAAAATGAATACGGCGTGCCGTTCGTTGTTGCGTACGGCTGTAGCGACAATACTCGACGCTTCTGGTCGCTAGAGACTGCGAGGAAGTATCTCGACTACCAACCGGAAGACGACACCGAAGTGATTTACTCACAAGATATAGCCCAATTAATCACCGGCGAAGGTACAAACATACGAGGCGGAAAAGTCGGGATTTAGCGGGCGTTGGATGTAGCGTACAGCCTGAACATTCGGTCCTCCCTCCCAAAGTAGGATGGAGTTATAGGGTGGGAAACTACGACGCGATTCTAGTCATCCGATGACAAGCGCGACTAACGCCGCACCTAGTAAAACGAGAACTTGCGACGAATCATCTTATCTTCACCGATCTTGGCGACGATCTGCTCATGCAGTTCGAAGTCCCATTCACCGATGAAGCTGACTGCCGTGCCACGTTTACCCATTCGAGCCGTGCGACCGATTCGGTGAACGTACTCTTCGATATTCTCAGGCATGTCGTAATTGATGACATGAGAGATCGTCGGAATGTCGAGTCCACGTGCTGCGAGGTTGGTCGCAACCAACATTCTCAGACTTCCGTCTCGGAATGCGTTCATCACACGGTTACGCTCTGATTGCGACATCCCACCGTGAATACCCTTGATTGCGAAACCTTCGCCAGCGAGTCCCTTAGCAAGACGGTCTACTCCAACCTGCATCTTTCTGAAAATCAGGACCTGAGACCCTTGCGTTAAGTCATCGAGAATTTCTAAGATCCCATCAGCCTTGTCTTGCGATGCAACGTCATAGAAGATCTGATCGACTTCATCGACCGTTTCTATGCCCTTTGAATCATTGACCAGCTGAATCCAGCGAGGGTCGTCGAGGTATCGGCGGATGAGTCCACGGATGAATCCGGGTATCGTCGCTGAGAACAGCGCGGTTTGGCGCGTACTCGGCGTTCGCTTGAGGATGAACTCCATGTCGTCGGCGAATCCGATATCGAGCATTTCGTCGGCTTCGTCGAGCACCGCGTACCGTATATAACCCAAATCGATAATCCGACGGTTCATCAAGTCTTTGAGTCGACCCGGCGTACCGACGACGATCGTAGCGCTCTTCTCTAGCGCTCGAATCTGCTTGGCGATCGGCTCACCGCCGTAAACAGCAACAACGCTGATTCCACGGTCACGACCGATAAGCGCCAGTTCTCGTTGCACTTGCTGGGCAAGTTCCCGAGTTGGAACAAGCACGAGACCTTGTACGTCCCGCGAGTCAGGATCGATCTGGTTACACATCGGAATTCCGAATGCAGCTGTTTTACCTGATCCAGTGACCGCTTGCGCAACCACGTCACGCCCTTCAAGCTGCCAAGGAATGGACGCTTCTTGAATATCTGAAGGAGATTCGTAACCCATGTTGGAAATCGAATTGACAATGGTCTTTTCGAGTTTGAGTCCACCCCAATCTTCTATGCCGACAAGATCGGTACGAATCTGAGTCAGGATTTCCTTGTCTGGTTGACGTTCTTGATCACGTCGTCGGACTGGCTTACCACGGACCGGCGTACGATCTGATATTGGCGCTGCGGGTGCTTTAGCCTCTTCACGAGTTTCGCTGTATTCAGGTTTTGCGTAGCGACCTTCGTTCCTAGGTCGGCGTGGGGTACGTTCTGCAGCAGATGTATTTGGCGATTCGCTTCTCGGTTGGCGCGCTGGTCGATCGTAACGTCGATCACGGAAATCTTCTCGTTCCGATCTGTCATCGCGCTTACGATCGTCACCACGACCGTCTTTGTTCGAGAACGCGGCGTCAGCGTCCCGACTTCCTCGCCCATCGATGACTGGTCGTGAATCTACGTTTCGTCCACGGCGTTGAGCGCCTGAACGCTGCTCATCACGCTGTTCGGATAAATGTGCATCGGGTTGACCATTACGTCTAGCACGATTACTAGGGCGTCTTCCGTCTCGACTGTTGTCGCGATCATCTCGGTTACGTCGACTGCTGTGTCGTGAATCGGCCAGTTCAGGACCTTTGTCATCGTTACGTGTTTCGCTACGCCGTGTATCCTCTCGCCGTTCCGAACGGTCCCGTGAGCGTCGATTCGATTTGCGAGAGCGTTCTGATTCCCTGCGTGATCCCGCTTGGGATTCGCCAGATCGGGAGTCGGTAGATTCTTCGGAGTTTGGAGTGCGGTTCGCGGCTGTACGCTTGTTAGTTCGTGAATTCGATTCAGTTGATGCCGAATCGTCGTTCTTGTTGCCGCCGCCGATCAGACTTTTCAGTCGGCCTAGAGTGCCCAGTGTTCTGGTGCCCTTCTGATGGTAGGAGTGGTTTCAGTAAGTATTTCTGAATTTCTTACTTCTAGTGTACTTCTTGATTGAGCATTTCTGACAATAAACTTCGATTTAGCTTTCAATTCGATCAAACTCGGTTCAGTCGCAAACAGGTTGTTAGGTCTGATTTTTCGATAGTGTGGCTATTATGAGCACAACCAACATCAGCCCGCTGATCAACGATTCCGCCTCGCCACCGCACTCTTCTTTCCAAGAGTGGAGGGACGTTTATAGCGACAATCGGATCAAGTATTCAGTGGCTTCAGCCGTAGCTTTGTTGGTCGTGATTTCCATTGGATTGTTTACCGTAGGTGCGCTTGAATTGATGCTAATTGGCGCAACGCTAACGGCCGGTGCGATTGGTTTTCACTTGCGTTTGTCGAATCGAATACGGATTATCAGCAACGAACTCGCTAAAGCTGAAGACAAATTGGCAAACGAGGCTAGTTCCAGCAGAATTCTAAGCGGAATTCGCACTCTCCGAGCAAACGACGCACTTAGTGCAAACGCACGTCTTACGGTAGCGGCCCGAATGGCGACCGAGTACCCGGCCGCAATCGTCTTCAATCTACGTGATGTTCATGAAGTTCTTGCTCCTTCGAATTGGAGCTATGAGGGCCAGCTTTCACACATCAGAGACCAGTTTGTAAGAATCGATGATGATGATCCAGGAGCGTTAGCAGCGCGACAGGGATCCGTCATCGTAATTTCAAATACCGATGAACGAGTTGAAAGGTTACCGATCTGGGCAGAGAATGCTGGTTTCTTACAGGGGATCGTCGCACCGATCAGTCGTGGATTAGATACAGTCGGCGTGATTTATGTGTTGAGCAAATCAGACAAACTTCCCACGCTCAAAGAAATTGAACAACTTGAATTGATTGTGAGTTTCAGTTCATATGGTGCGTTGGCATCTGGGCCAGACAGTGCAGCAGGTCAAACTCAGCCGTTCCGAGTCGTAGAAAAACCTGCCACAGCGAAGGCTGACTATTCCTCTTCTGCCACTCAGCCAATTCGCATGGAAGGCTTCGCGCTGAATCCAGAGTCGGAAAGAATAGAGATGAACGGCATGTTAATTTCCCTATCTCCAACCGAATTCTTACTAATGCACGCATTAGCTTCATCGCCCGACAAGCCTGTTTCACCCGCAGTTCTCATAAGCAGTTGCTGGTCGAAGAATGCCCGACCTGCCGACAACGCAGTCGATGTCGCCATATTCCGGTTGCGCAAGAAGTTGAATAGAACGGCTTCTGCCAAGGGGCTTATCAAGACGGTTCGAGGCATTGGTTACATGTTCATTCCGCCGACTTCGACTGCAACTTCGCCCGCAATCGCCGACTAAATTCCTAGTCCCCGACTGAAACTCTTCTCTCTTAAAAGTGAACGTCGCACCGAGGCGCTTGGTGCGACGTTACGCCAACCGGTCTTAGGACCGGGTCCGCTATATGTAGTCATTGTGTGTCGCAACGACCATCACAAATTAGCCAGTTGGTAGAAGAACCGGACCCCGTGTACGACAAGGTGCTGGCGTGTCGAACACCGACACCACCGGAGGGATCGCCAATTCACGTCGTATTGGAATGATCGGAGTAAACATGCCTTCACTATTTTGCTCAATATCGATTCCTGCTAGAACTATCGTCACGCTGATCTCTTGGCCCATCCCGATCAAGCGTTCACTCGAAA
>JAPKFF010000141.1:0-3931 GCA_028821715.1 Dehalococcoidia bacterium | reverse complement strand
GGCGGAATCGGTATCATGAACATCATGCCGTTGGGAGAGCAATACGAAATCAACTTACTGTTGCCACTTGGATTATCAGTACTACAGATAGAACCTGTATGGATACGGCTGGAATCTCACCAGTACAAAACTTGGGAACGGGGTCATCTCGACGATCACTACGTGAGTTATGCGGAAGCGACCAAAGATTCTCCTTTGGATGGATTAATCATTACTGGTGCTCCGGTTGAACATCTCAAATTCGAAGATGTCGCCTATTGGAACGAGTTCTCCGAAATCGCAAAGCATGCCCGAGAAAACACACCAAGCACTCTCGGTATCTGTTGGGGAGCGTTCGCTCTGGCGTACTTGGAGGGCATTAGCAAGATTGATTTCGAACAAAAACTATTTGGTGTGTTCGAACTAAACAATCTCGACCAAGAGCACTACATTATGGGTGCTATGGACGACGCATTCCTTTCACCACAAAGTCGTATGGCTGGCATGTCAGATGATGAACTTCTCCAAGCAAGAGACCGAGGAAAAATAAATCTTCTAGCGCACGGACTCGAATCGGGTTATTCGATCTTTGAGACAACCGATCGAAGGGTTTTGATGCACCAAGGGCACCCAGAGTACAGTTCTAGTCGACTGGCTTACGAAGTTACCAGAGATGCTGACGATACGTCGGTCTCACTTGTAGAAAATTTCGACCCAGCAAACCCTGTCAACCGATGGCGAATGCATCGGAACACGTTCTTTCACCAGTGGCTCCGTTACTGCTACACCCATATCAGTATGGGTTCGAGTGGCTAATTAGGTGAGGACGGTTATGGCAGTAGAAAGTCAGCTATCCGAATGAGGACCGATATATTCTCTTGAAAGTTGACTGAGACAGCAATCGCGGGATGGACATGATCAAACCTTCTCAGTAAATGATGAATGACGGTATTCTCCCCGATGTTGAGTTCTTACAGAACCCATTCCACTGACATCGGCTATTAGCCAAGAGCCGCCAAACCAAGCGGAATCCTGAATCGGCCTGCTCAATCCATTGATCCACTCACATCATCTTCGGGTTAAATGTAGTATCCCGACCGCCGGTAATCTCTGGCAGTCTAAGAATCCAAAAAAAGAGCCGCAGATGGAGCAGCCAAATCCCAGACACCTCAGTCGATAAATCACCTGAATCTCAAGGTGTATCTGGACTCGGCAGAATTTATCGGGGTTGGTACATCATTGGAGTATCAGCACTGTCGATCGGCGCGGTGTTAGGAACCGTACAGTTCGCCTTCGGTTTTTTCATCGAACCCCTTGAAGAAGAGTTCGGATGGACCAGAACCCAAATCAACGTATCGCTAAGTATTGGGGTTTTGACCAGTTTCCTATCGCCAGTCGTAGGCAATCTGATGGATCGATTCGGAACAAAGTGGACGATGGCTGTATCGATTGTTCTGGTTGCCAGCGCGTTCCTTCTACGATCAGTAATGACCGAGCTTTGGCAGTTCTATCTCTTCAGCGGAATCATGTTCGCTGGTACGCCCGGTGCGACGATGATGCCAGCAGGCCGGCTCGTTCTCACCTGGTTCCCTAAGGCCCGTGGTCGGATGATGGGGATCGTGACCTCAGGCAACAACATCGGCAGTGGACTCGCTGTTCCAATCATCGCCGGTCTGATCGGATTTGTCGGTTGGAGGTGGACTTGGGCGCTTATGGGTATCGCTTTGATTGGCATGGCAATGCTTGTGTTATTGGTCATTCGTGACGATTCTGACGATGTGACCAAAGAACGAGGTAAGCGGTGGGCTCCTAAATATTCAGATGACGATGGAACTGCCGGCTTGAATAGCGGTATGACTGTGTCGGCGGCAGTACGGACTTCAACGTTCTGGTTTTTGGTGATCGGAATGACTCTTCAACAGTTCATTCGAACTGGAGTTGTGAGTCAAATGGTGCCCCACCTTGAGCAAGTCGGATTCTCACGGGCAGTTACTGCGACGATGATGATAGTTTTGGCGATATTTGCAGCTTCAAGCAAGTTGATATTCGGTCGACTCAGCGAATCGATCACCGCTCGAGTGTCGTTCATAGTCATCATGATTCTTCAGGGGATAGGGCTTTCGGTTCTACTCATATCAGGCGGTTCTGCGATCACATGGGGTGCAATTGTCGTGTTTGGGCTAGGCATGGGCGGCGTGGGTGCGCTAACCCCGCTGGTCATATTCGATATGTTTGGACTCAAACAATTCGGCAGCATCATGGGCCTGACTCGAATGTCGATCGCCATACCGATTTTCTTTGGTCCCATATTTGCAGGAATGATTTTCGACTCGAAGGGTAAGTACGACCTGATGTTCGTTATTACGATTGGGCTTCTAGTCGTTGCGATAGGAAGCTTTATGCTGGCAAAACCTACAACCACCGATACTAACGCCAAAGAGACGCTTGACTAACAGACTCATCACTAGCGATGAGCGCTCCGATCAGCATCGGCGGCGTCAGCAGTACCATGTGCATGCGATTCGTGTGAGTGCGAATGATTGGCAATTTCCAGCTGCCGACTGTGCCGTCCAAACGAATGAGATACAAATGCAGCTAGTTCGACGGTAATCAACAAGGTAATTGCAGTGAGAACTACTGTTCCACCTGGTGCAATATCTGCGTAGTAGGCGATTATCATTCCGACTACTGCCACGAATATGCCGACCAGTGAAGATGCGACAACAGTTCGTGTCAGGCCTTTTGTGATTCTAAGGCTTACAAGAACAGGAATTACGATGAGAGCCCCTACAAGAAGCACACCAACCACTCGCATGGACACCGTTATCGTAGCGCCAGTGAGCACGGCCAGACCGAGATTTAGTAAATGAACCCGCACGCCGTTAATTCGGGCAAGATCTGGATCGAACGTAATTTGCGCCAATTCTGAGCTGAAAATCAGCATGAACACGGTGATCACGACCGCTAGTGAGGCCATCCACCAAAGATCGGTCTGTGTGACGGTGAGTACGCTCCCGAACAAGTACGAAAACAGAGTGCTATTGAAACCATCTGCGATACTTATTAGAACCACTGCGAGGGCAAGCGCACCATAGAGAAATACAGCAAGTGCAGCGTCGCCAGGCAGTAAGCGTCGCATTCGCAACTCTTCGATTGATACTGCTGCAGTCGTCGTTGCGATCAATGCGACCACAGGTACGAACGTCTTTGTGAGCAGCGCAATCGCAACCCCGGCGAGTGCGACGTGCGAGAGAGTGTCGGCGATAAGCGACAGTCGTCTTAGCACAAGGAAAACACCGAACGCAGGAGCCGTTGCTCCGACCAATACTGAAGCGAGTATCGCTCGGTTCATAAATTCGTACTGAAAAATCTCTGACAAATGGCTACCTGTGTGTGTGTTCTTCATCGTGCATCAGTACGTCCACTGGGAAGCCATATAGACCCGACAGTGCCTGCGCATCAAGTTGGTGCACTGGTCCGTGAAAGACGATGTCTCTGTTAATACAGGCACACGTGGTCGCCTCACGCATGACAGCTCCGATGTCGTGCGAGACCATCACGATCGTGATTCCGAGCTCTCTGTTCAAACGCCTGACCATCGTGTGGAACTGCTCTTCACCGGCAGCATCGACACCGGCGACTGGTTCGTCCATCACGAGCAGATCAGGCCGACGCACTAGCGAACGGGCTATCAACATGCGCTGCTGCTGCCCAACAGAGAGGTCAGAGACGCGCCGGGACGCAAGATGTGCGATGCCTGCCAACTCCATGGCTTCGTCTACTCGATTCGATTTGTTTCGCTTGAATATAGAGAGCGGATCGAATCCGGTGTAGGAGCCGAAGTTGACAATTTCTCTAACGGATGCAGGGAATCTAGACTCTGTCGCCTGAGTTCTTTGTGGCACGTATCCAATTTTGTGCCAATCAGTAAACGTCTCTGTAGGTTCCCCAA
>JAPKFF010000140.1:0-3944 GCA_028821715.1 Dehalococcoidia bacterium | reverse complement strand
TTTGGCACAGATGTCTTCGCCTGTGCAAACCGGGGTGTCGACAGCAGTCATGAATCATGCCATCGGTCGACAAACTACCAAGAAATCATGTCTTCGTATCGAGCGAGGGTGTATTTATCGAGTGCCTTATCGATGCGAATCGCACTTTCGACGTTCATGTGACCGAAGTGATCGGAAGCCAACGGGATTTTGTATCCGATGGTGTCTCGAATGGCCGCCAGGAATTCGCCTATTAGAAGAGTAAAAACCAACGCTAGATTAGGTTTCTGGAAACTGTGAATCAGAAATTGGCTACAGCTCGCCGATTATTGCTCTGGATATGACCAGTCGCTGTATTTCTGACGTGCCTTCGTAGATTTCGGTTACGCGCTGATCGCGGTAAATTCGTTCGACTACCGATGGTTTGAAGTAGCCGACTCCACCGTGGATTTGAAGGGCTCTGCTTGCGATGCGTCCGGCGGCTTCAGATGCGTAGAGCTTCGCCATTGCTGATTCTTTTCCGTGAGGCAGTCCTTCATCGTATAGGGCGGCTGCTCGATAGGTGAGCAGTCGGGCGGCGTCGAGTTCGACCGCCATATCAGCCATCATGAACTGAATCGCCTGTCTAGTATCGATCGGCTTGCCGAACGTGTTTCGTTGCTTCGAATATGAGAGAGCAGCGTCGAGAGCGCCTTTTGCGAGTCCCAAGCACTGAGCGGCGATCATGATTCTGCTTGAGTCGAGGATTTTTAGAGCGAGCTTGTATCCTGCGCCCTCCTCGCCGAGTCGGTTTTCGATCGGAATACGGCAATTGTCAAACACTAATTCGGCAGTTGCGCATCCCTTCATGCCCATCTTGCCATGCTGCGGATTGATCGTGAAACCGGGCGTTCCCTTTTCGACGACAACTGCTGTTACGCCTTTGTGACCGGCATCTTTGTCATGATTGGTGAAGACCGAGAAAACATCGGCAACCGCGCCGTTCGTGCAGAACAACTTTGATCCGTTTAGGACGTATTCGTCCTTACCTTCGGCATTTTTGGCTCTAACGAGTGATGTTTCTAAAGCCAGCGCATCGGAACCTGTTCCAGCTTCGGTTAGTGCGAACGCTGCGATCTTTTCGCCGGATGCGAGTGATGGCAGCCAGCGTTGACGTTGCTCATCAGATCCACCGTGGTAGATCGTCTGGGATCCAAGTGAAACGTGAGTAATCAGAACTGTGCTGGTTGAACCACAGGCTGCCCCTACTTCTTCGAGTACCACCATGAAATCTTTGTACTCACCACCCGAGCCACCAAATTCTTCAGGGACCGTCATACCGGTTAAGCCGAGTTTAGCTAAACCGCGGAATTGATCGATAGGAAACTCTTCTTTTTCATCGACTTCATCTGCCCTTGGTGAGAGATTTTCGGCGGCGAACTGTCGAACCGTGGTAGCCATCATTGTTTGCTGTTCGTTGTAGAACGGCTGCATGTTTGAGTATTCCTGAGTATTGTTTGGGAGCGTTGTTGCTCGGGATGGAATTATCGCGTGAATCTAAATCTGAAAGGTAACGCTACACGGATGCGATAGATTTCGAGCCTTTATGATGTGCCATCTCTACTTATAGATGAGAAGGGGATAAGGGTAGACTTTGCATCTGAATTTGCACTTGATTTGTACCGTACCCTAAGTGTGGTAACAGTGCGAACCGAACGGAATATTCTTTGCGAATACTTGGCATTGATCCTGGTCTAATTAACACCGGGTATGGCTTGATCGACACAGATGGAAGTAACTTCAAGGCTGTTGAAGGCGGTGTTGTTCGTACAAAGTCGAGCGAACCGATGGAAAAGCGATTATTTTCTATCTACAAAGTTATCCGTGAAGTGATTCAGGAGTTCGAACCTGAAGTCGTTGCGATAGAAGACCTACACGCTCGCTTTGCCAAAACTGCGTTGTTGCTGGGTCAGGCCCGAGGAGTTGCAGTGATGGCTGCTGGTGAAGCGGGATTGACGGTGTTCAATTATCAACCGACCCGTGCCAAGAATCTTGTGACTGGTTCTGGTCGAGCCGATAAAGACCAAATGAAGTTAGCGATTGCCGCTCATCTTGGCGATCCTGATGCTGCCAAAAACGAACACGTTGCCGATGCATTTTCGATCGCTATTGCTCATGCGATCATGAGTGGGAGTACGGCAGTCGCCGCAATCGAAGCAGCCAAGTAAACTCGACGCACAATGATTAGTTACATCACCGGAAAAATTCGAAGCCTGACCCGTGAACCCGGTCGAGCCGTGGTTATCGCTGGCGGGGTTGGCTATGAAGTTAGCCTGCCGACCTATGTTTATCAGTCGCTTGCGAACGAAGGAATCAACGTGGGCTCTGACATTGAGCTTGAGATCTACTATCACGTTACGGATAGACAGCCGAAGCCGATGCTTGTCGGGTTCAGGCATCCTAGCGAGAAGCAGTTCTTCGAACAGCTAATTCAGGTCGAAGGCATCGGGCCTGCTAAGGCTGCGGCAGCGTTGGTGTTCCCCGTTTCGACTATCGCTTCGGCAATTGAAACAGAGGATTTGGCGTCACTTCAACGATTGCCGGGCATCGGTACTCGGGCTGCACAAAAGATTGTGGCTACTCTTCGAGGGAAAGTTGCAGCGACTGCGTTGTTGCAGGACGCTGGAATATCAGAACAGGGTCAGGAAACAGCGGTTGTTCCCGCTTCGGATGCACGGTCGGAAGCTATTGAAGCGTTGGTAACTCTTGGCTATCGTCCAACCAAGGCACAGGATAAGGTCGACGATGTGATTCGCCGGTCACCGGAAACGGTCGATGATTTGCAGGATTTGATGCGCGAGGTTTTCAAGGCGCAGGTTTCGACTCAAGACTAGGTTCTTGTGTAGCGCAACACTTTGGACGGATTTTGAAACGGAGTAGATGATTGGCTTCTGGGTCAGAAGAAAGCGGTCGCGAGCGGATTGTTCAGGCGAGCAGTCCGTCGAACGATGCCGATAAACTTGCCGGAGATCAAGGATTAGAAGAACGCGCTCAGGATACGGCGTCGAACGAGGAACTCATCGCTCAGACCGCGTCGAAAGATCTTCGCCCTCAACGATTTCAGGAATACGTAGGTCAGCGGGCCGTTGTCGACAGTATTTCGATTGCTGTTATGGCAGCTAAGAAGCGTGGCGACACTCTGGATCACGCTCTATTTCACGGTCCTCCAGGTTTGGGCAAAACTACGATTTCTCAGATCATCGCTCGCGAACTTGATTCGCAGTTGATTCATACGTCGGGTCCGGCGCTCGAACGACCTGCCGACGTAGTTGGCTTACTTTCAAATTTGAAAACAGGTGATGTTTTATTCATCGATGAAATCCACCGATTATCGCACGCCGTCGAAGAGTACTTGTACTCCGCTATGGAGGATTTTCGCGTCGACTTCATGACTGGTGCAGGTGCTTTCGCTAAAAGCATTAATCTGCCGTTGCAGCCCTTCACTTTGATCGGTTCGACTACTCGTGCTGGAATGCTTAGCGCACCATTACGCGAGCGTTTCGGATTGGCGTATCACCTTGATTTTTATTCGACTGAAGAGCTTGCTCGGGTTGTTACAAGGTCTGCTGGGATTCTCGAAGTGGATATGAGTGATAGTGGAGCGCATGAGATCGCTAGACGGTCACGTGGCACGCCGAGGATTTCAAACAGGTTGCTTCGCAGGGTTCGCGACTTTGCTGAAGTACGTAATTCGGGAACGATTACCGATTCAGTGGCTGCCGAAGCGATGGAAATTGAGGGGGTCGACGTACTTGGTTTGGATCGCCTGGACCGTCTATACCTGATGACATTGTCGAAGAACTATCAGGGTGGTCCTGCAGGAATTCAGGCACTTGCGGCGACGATTAACGAAGATCAACAGACCCTTGAAGACGTTGTCGAGCCATTCTTGTTGAAGATTGGATTCATCATCCGAACTCCGCAGG
>JAPKFF010000036.1:0-17831 GCA_028821715.1 Dehalococcoidia bacterium | reverse complement strand
TGAACCCTAATGACATTTAACTCTCGACGATTAGAATACTCAAGATTTTTACGCCGGGCGCGGTGGAAGTATTAGGATCGCGCTCCGTCATGCTAGTGACAATCTCTAATCCAGATATGACCCGTCCGAAAATCGTGTGACATGAAACCGAGTCATCTGCACAATTTTTCGCTACTCCATCTTCGTAAGCATCAAGCCAGTTGAATGCGTCGTGGGTGACAAAGAACTGGCTACCGTTCGTATTCGATCCAGCGTTTGCCATTGACAGCACACCAGCCGAATCGTGAGACAATTCCCTAGTGAATTCGTCGTTGAATGTGTAACCGGGGCCATCGTCGTCGCCATTATCAGGATCACCTGCTTGGGACACGAAATCAGCTGATACACGATGAAATTCAAGCCCATCGTAGAATCCGAGCCGAGAAAGATTCACAAAGTTTTCTACTGTCATCGGCGTTAAATCGTCGTATAACTCAAGCTCTATGTCGCCTTTATCTGTTGAGATAACAGCGTTGTAAGTCAGCGAAATGTCCAAAGCACCGATTGGTGCTCGTGGCTCATCTCCAAATACGAGCATCTCGGGGTCGCCCTCATAAACAGGCACTGCGACCGGATCGCCATATTCAGTTGGTCGCCATGACATCCGGGAAGGAACCTGTTCAGAATCGACAACTCGGCGTAGTCCAGTACTGTCAGAGTCCACAATCCAACCTGCTCCGAGCAGTGAGTCGATACCCATTACTTCCGTTCCGTCTGGCGCCCAAGCAGCGACCAAGAATTCTAGGTTCGCATCGATGAACTCCGGGTCGGAAGTTTCCAAATTAAGAGTGCCAATATCTAGCCCTCCTCCCGGCGCAATCAACCCAATATGAATGCCGGTTCCATCTGAATTCCAACCAAAACCAACGCTTCCGAAAGGTCCCATTACTTGGGAAGGTTCTTGCAATGATGGATCGAACATCATCACTCGTACTAGCCCTTCAGCGGTGTTTCGAGAAGCCAGTACCTGCGTACCGTCTGGAGACCAGAACGGCATGATGTGCTGCGCTGTGTCATCGTCGGAGATCAGCGTCGACATTTCCAAGGTGATTGGATTCGTACTCACGTCCGCTGGTATATCAGCTGTGAAAATCTCCCATAGCTCGCCTTCAAGGCTGACGAATACGATCGAATTTCCATCTGGAGAAATATTCGGCATCGAGACACCACCAACGACATCGGTTAGCTGCACAATCTCACGAGTGGACAGATCTAACGAATACGCCTGTAGCTGACCCGTCGGATCTGACACATAAACCAGCTTTGATCCGTCCGGCCACCAACTCGGTGCAAGTTCGACGAACCCATTGTTGGAGAAACTCGTATCAGCCGATCCTAACTGAGCCGTTTCGAGGTCGATGAGGAAAATTCCACCGCCATCTTGGTCCACCGTCTCGACAGCGATGATGTTCGACGAACGCCGCCTCACGGTGATGTCCGATTGAGCAACTATCGCCTCATCGTTTCCGCCAACACCAGCCGGAAGAGTTACGGTAATAGCGTTTTCAAAATCACCGATTTCGTATCCGGCAATGAACACCGCGACTTCATTGCCTCGCCCTGCCAAAGAATACTCATATTCGAATTCTTCTTCGGCGATCTCCAAAATGTTTCCGTGTTCGTCAGTAGCAATCACCACGAACGGCGAACCAGCTGCGATTGGAACTGAATCGGTGTCAGGTACTAAATGAATGGACATCGCAATTCCAGTGGCAATTGTTACAGGAGCAATGCTGACAGCCTCAATACCGTTGATCTCTGCTCTTGCTGTAATACCCGAGTCAGTGTGTACCCCAGCACTCGTTCCAGCGGTGAACAAGCCGTCAATAGAAATAGATCCGATATTTGGATCAGAAACGCTCCAGTTGAGCCCTTCAGTTTCCAGCTCATTGCCGAACCGATCAGTAGCAATTACTGATAGTTGATACGTTTCACCAATCGCCAAGCTAGTCGGAAGGCTAGACACGTGAAGTTCGTCAAGGATCGCCGGATGAATGGTGCCCGAGATTGTCGCTTCGATCAGCTCACCGTCAAGCTCAACTTCGATACTGACCAGCTCGATGTCCTCTTCGGAAGCCAGCGTACTCGCCTTGAACAATCCGGTTGAATCAATCGTGTCGCCTTCCCGTAAGGCTGTGAACAATACAAGGGCCGAATCAAGCACATGACCTGCTTCGTCGACAGCCTGAACGGCGATGAATTCAGATCGACCAACCTGAAGATCTATCACGCTCGGAACCATCGAAAATGCATTCAGAGGTCCTTCTACAATTTCTATGTCGGCGCTTGCTGACACTACAACTCCGAGACGTTCAAATTCTATTGAAATGGCGTCTTCAAATGACCCCAAATCAGTTGCAGCAGTGAACTGACCGTTTCTATCAATATCACCGATCGACTCGTCGACGCTCCAGGCGAAATCAGGGTTCCCGATCGGATTGCCTAGAATGTCGAAAGCGTCTGCTGAAAACTGAATCGAGTTGAACGAAGAAACTACCGACTTACTTTCTTCAACCACCACCCATCCAGCTTCGCCAGCATCTACTGAAATAGTCGACTGTGCAGTGTCGACAACGTCACCTCGTGTGGCAGTCAATGTAACGATAAAATCACCAGTAAACTCAAACGAATGAGTGGGTTCAATATCGGTACTACCCGAACCGTCACCAAAGTCCCAGCTATAGCTATCTGCGTCGGCTAATTCGCCCAGTAGGAAAGTGACATCGAATGGAGCATTTCCTGAATCCGAAGTCGCACTAAACTCTGCTACAGGTGGTGATGCGCAAGCGACAAAAAACAATACTGCTATCCCGACAAAAAACCATGCGATAAAACGAGCGCGGGAAGACGCTCTTTCGATCAATAAATTTAATTGTGAAATACCGCTCAGAATGGTCTCCAATATGCCCGTCGAGGCAGTCTGTCTGTGATCTCGGCTAATAGGTAACGGATTAGGATACGTCGTACTGACGATTTGGGATTGGCTTACAAATTCCTCTGATCCGCCGATAGGGTCAATAAACGACCATTCAAGCATATGTGTACACGTAGGTAACCGTGGGGTTCACACTAACTCTGAAAACCCAACTGAAATCTAGTCTAGATTCATACGAAAACTTAACACTCTTTCCAAGAGCGTTTAGTAGGGCTGATTTCGGTTCAAACATATGACTTCGAAAATTCTAATTATTGACAATGAGCCAGACATCTTGGAACTCCTGCAGACTCGGCTCTAAATGGCTGGATACGAAACTATTACTGCTGCCAATGGTGATAAGTTCAGAGCCAGTCACGATTGCACGATAACGCTAGTTGAGCAGTTCTTCATGATCGCCCCAGGACAGTTCGCGTTCCAGATTCGCCGCCAGTCTCTCTGCAACTTTCTCCGCGCACTCTCGTGTATTGGCTAATTCGCCCAATTCAAGCTCGATCGATGTAAACGGCAAATCAGGCATTCCGCACGGAATTATGTGGTGGAAATACGAGAGATCGGTCGATACGTTCAATGCAAATCCGTGCATCGTCACTCCACCAGAAATACGAACCCCGATTGCTGCTATCTTCCGCCCCTGAGGGTTTTGTTTACGGTTTCGCTTTTCACCAGGTACTCCATCAACCCAAACACCGGTCTCACCATCAACCAAATGAGCATTAATGCCGTACTCAGCAAAAGCCTCTATGATCGATTTTTCGAGCATTCGCACGTAAGTAATTGGGCCCAGCTTTGCCACACGTACATCGATGATCGGATAGCCGACCAACTGACCAGGACCGTGATAGGTCGCTTCACCGCCACGATCGGTCTCGAATATCTCGACTCCCGCGGCCAACAACTTTGAACGCTCAGTTACCAGATGAGTATCGTCGGCTCGACGTCCAAGAGTTACGACATGACTGTGCTCAAGGAAAAGCACTGAATCGGGAATCGACCCCGCTTTGCGATTATCGAGCAATGAACGTTGAATATCTAACGCCGTTCCATAGTCTATTTCACCGAGCCATGTAGAGCGCAGTTCGATGCCATTCACTACGATGTCGGAGTTCATTTGAGATCGGATTCCAGGTTAATCGCTTCAATTTCCGATTTCACGGATTGAAGAAATTCGGAAGCTTCAGCACCATCGATAATCCGGTGATCGAACGATAAGCATATGTTCATCATCGAACGAACTACAATCTCATCGTTGCCATTGCTCGAAACGACTATAGGACGCTTCACGATAGCTTCAGTCGTGAGAATTGCCGCTTGGGGATGATTAATAATTGCTCCGCCCCAAACCGATCCCAGTGCGCCCGTATTGTTCAACGTAAAAGTGCCACCTCGCACATCTTTGATCGTCATTTTTCCTGATCGAGCGCGCTTAATGATTCCGTCAAGCTTTCCAGCGAGCTCGGTAACAGTACCGTCAGCAGTATTGTGAACAACAGGAACGATGAGTCCATCTCCTGCCGCAACTGCAACCCCAACATTAATAGCTTTTTTCAACACGATCTTGCCATCGATCCAGCTCGAATTGAGCCGTGGATTAGCTCGCAACACGCCAGCGACGACATATAGCGCGATAGGCAGATAGGTGAGCCGAACGCCGTTCTCACTCTCGAATCGCTCCTTGTTGGCGGAACGCCACTCGACCATACCCGTCACGTCGACTTCTATCGCCGACCACGCATGAGGAATCTCGGAAATCGCTTTAACCATGTGATCGGCAATCATCCGTCGTATTGGCGTGGGTTCGATAATTTCATCTCCGCTCTCGACGACAGCACCCTGTGGGGAAGCTGTGGAAGCGCTACCTCTACGATGTTCGACTGCTGCAAGAACGTCTTTCTTCGACACTCGTCCGCCAAGACCGGTGCCGATCAACGAATTCAAATCAACCTCGTGCTCAGCCGCCAAACGCGTCACAACAGGTGAAAAACCTTTTTGCCGAGTAGAACTGTTGCTCGAACCTGAAGAAATGCCATCACCTGGCTCGGCAGAAGCGGAAGTGGGGTCAGGAGTCGAAAGGCTGGTATCGAGAAAGGCTCCACCGGTAGGTCCAACGTTAGCGCCCTGAACCAACGTTCCAATTCGGCTTGCTGATGGCGAACTCGCTGTGCCCGGTTCAATAACCGGAGCCGCAACTATCTCCTCAGCAGTATCCATTTCAGCAATAACCGCGCCCATCAGAACGGTTTCACCCTCTTCAGCGAAAATTTTAGTGAGAGTACCTGTCACCGGCGACGGAACGTCCATAGCGACTTTGTCGGTAATCACCTCGACCAGCGGATCGTATTTTTCGATCGTATCGCCGGGCGTTTTTAACCATTTGCCAATCACCGCCTCGGTGACCGATTCGCCAACATGTGGCAATTCAATGTTGAAAGCCATCTCTAAATCTCCGAGAGCTTCGTAATAGCGGCCAATATTTTCTCCGGTGAAGGCATGAATGCTGACTCTTGAATCGGAGAGAATGGCATCGGCGGAAGTTCAGGTGGTCCAAGTCGAGTAATCGGACCGTCAAGATCGAAGAAACATCGCTCACCGATAATTGCGGCAACTTCAGACGAAATACTCACAGCAGGCGTGTCTTCCTGAACTATCAATACCTTACCCGTTCGGGAAGCCGATTCCGCAATGGCGTCGGCATCGAGAGGTCGCAACGTACGCAAATCGAGAATTTCGACATCTATACCGTTCGCAGCTGCCATTTCTGCAGCCTGAAGACCGTAGTGCAGCATCAGTCCGTACGTAACGATCGTCATATCTTTACCAGGTCGTTTGACCTCCGCTTTGCCAATTGGGATCGTGTAATCCTCATCCGGCACTTCACCCTTCACCAAACGATATGTTCGCTTGTGCTCGAGCACGACCACAGGATCATCCGTACGAATTGCGGTTGCGAGCAAACCTTTCGCATCGTATGGCGTAGCTGGAGCCACAACAGAGAGACCCGGGGTGTGCGAAAAGAGTACTTCTATGCTCTGGGAGTGGTACAAGCCGCCTCTGACACCGCCTCCGTAAGGTATGCGTACAGTCATAGGCGCAGTCTTCATGCCGTTTGTGCCGTAGCGCACTTTAGAAGCTTCACCAACCAGTTGATTTATAGCTGGCCAAACAAAGTCGGCAAACTGAATTTCTGCGATCGGCCGCAAACCATTGACGGCCGCTCCGAGCGCAACTCCGCATATTGACGATTCCGCCAGTGGCATATCGATCACTCGGTTCTCACCGAATTCATCAATAAGACCGTCCGTCGCCAGAAACACTCCGCCTCGACTACCAACGTCCTCACCGAGGACAATCACTGAATCGTCGCGGCGCATCTCCGACTGCAAGGTCGCTCGAACTGCCTCAATTACTGTCTGCTCACTCACTAAAAATTACCTCCGACGGAGTCGACCACGTGATCAAACATCGTATCGACGCTCGGGTACGGTTCAGCGTCCACAATATCGGTGGCAACGTTCACCCGTTTCTTAGCATCATCGTGAATTTCTGTGTCTGCATTATCGGTAAGTAAGTCACGTCTTTTAAGTAGTTCAGACAAAATTTTGATTGGATCTCTATTCGCCATCTGCGCGATGTCTTCAGCCGAACGATAGCGAGTGTGGTCGTCATCGGTTGTGTGAGCGAGAAGGCGTTCTACCGATGCCTCGATCAGCGTCGGGCCGTCTCCAACTCTCGCACGTTCTACAGCTGCCTTCGTCGCTTCATGAACCGCAATAACGTCAGTGCCGTCGACCTGCACTCCGGGGAATCCATATCCAATCGCCCTACTGGCAACGCCCTCGACGCCCATCTGTTTTTCGATGGGAACTGAAATAGCGTAGCGGTTGTTCTCGCAAAAGAAAATTATCGGCAATTTGTGAACACCTGCGAAGTTCATCGCCTCGTGCGTATCACCCTGCGAGGAAGCGCCATCGCCGAAAAACACCAGAGTCACTGCATCAGAGCCCTTCAATTTATCGGCAAGTGCAACCCCGGCGGCCTGCGGGAGCTGTGTGGCGATAACGTTGGAGAAGTTGAACAAGTCAACGCGAGGATGCGCTCCGTGAAGTGGGAACTGGCGAGCAGCGCTCATCGGTTCGTCTTCTTTGGCTAAGAATCCTCGAAGCATCTCTTCCGGCGTTGTACCAAGCGCCATCATCGCGGCGAACTGGCGATAGTAGATCAAATAATGATCTTTCGAGGAGTCGGTCGCCTCGATGCAAGCAACCTGAGTCGCTTCATGGCCTTGGGCGGAAGCAGCGATCGCCGCTTTCCCTTGTCGATTGAGTAGCCAGACCCGTTCGTCGAGGTAACGACTTAGCACCATGGTCTGATAAAGCTCTAACAGGCGAGCGCCGGATAGCTGTTCGGTTGGGTTTGAAGGTTTGTTTGCAGTTGCTGACATGGAAGAAGATTATATGAGTCATAATCTGCCGAGATAAACCCAAAACCTTCGAATTACGCTGAGTGTTTTAGCAATAAGCGCTCGCCATGATCGTTCTAGGCAACGATCTTGGATATACTTTTTGGCTTGTGAATTTCAGGCACGATGCAATTTGCTATCAGGCGATTGCATCAATCAACTTCGTGGAGAACAGACAGAATGAAACGGCTGCTATTACTAATTGCACTGCTTATGATCTCATCGCTCGTATTAGTAGCGTGCGGTGATGACGAACCCGAACCTACAGCTACCGAAGTCCCGTCTGCACCAGTAGCGACAGGCGGACAGATGGACGCTACAGCAGTGATGCTCTCGGCCGGTGACGAAGCTCGATCACCCGTGGGAGCACTCGATACATCAAAGACTTACCACGCTACGTTCGTGACTAATGCCGGTGAGTTCAAAATTCTGCTCTTCGATGATGAAGCTCCTCGAACCGTAGAAAACTTCATCAACCTCACAACTATCGGCTTCTATGATGGCTTGATGTTCCACCGGGTAATCCCAGAATTCATGGCCCAGGGTGGAGACCCTACAGGCACTGGATCCGGCGGTCCTGGCTATCAATTCCGTGATGAATTCGATGCTACCCGACGACACGATAAGCCTGGAGTTCTTTCCATGGCGAATGCAGGACCGAACACCAACGGAAGCCAATTCTTCATCACGTTCGGTCCAACCCCTCACCTTGATGGCAAGCACTCCGTATTTGGAGAAGTTATCGAAGGTCTCGAGAACGTATTGAACCTCGAAGTTCGAGATCCCGGCACAGCACAACTACCGGGCGATCTGATCAAATCGATCACTATTACTGAAAGCTAAACATCGAATACTTGCCAATTCAGCAAGCTATCATCAGGAGAAATCATGGCAGATCTAGCTCCACCATCAGGTGAACTCGACAACTCAAAGTCATACACAGCCACATTCAAAACTGAACGAGGCGAATTTGAGCTCATGCTGTACGCAAATGACGCACCGCTCACTGTTGAAAACTTCATCAACCTCGCCCGCGCCGACTTCTACAATGGCACCACTTTCCATCGTGTAATCCCCGGATTCATGGTTCAGGGCGGCGACCCTACAGGAACCGGCACAGGCGGTCCCGGTTACCGCTTCGGTGACGAGTTCAACAAAAACCTGCACCACGATTCAGAGGGAATTTTCTCGATGGCGAATGCAGGACCTGGCACAAACGGCAGCCAGTTCTTCATCACGTTGGCGCCAACTCCTCACCTCAACGGACGGCACACGGTGTTCGGCAAGATCATCACCGGCATGGATGTTGTGAAGGCCATTCGAGAGCGAGACCCGATGAGCGACCCAGAACCGGGCGATATGATCGAGAGAGTCGTAATCAACGAGAAGTAGTTCTCAACTACCAATCGTCAAATATAAAAAAGGGGCTGCTCGCAATGAGTAGCCCCTTTTTTTATATCACTAATTATTTGCTTGAAAGCCTAGTCGCCTGGTGAACCCACCGGTGCAACATCGCCTATCCCAGTCACCGAATCAGTAGCATCTGTCAACACTTCGTCAACTGCCCTGCCGGTCTCAATCTGGAACGTCAATAAACGCCCTCCGACGCCCAGCCAAACGTTCTCGCCCAGATCAACCTCAGGTCCAACTGGTCGACTATTCACCCGCATTGAGGGATCGCCAACCGCACGCTTGTGAATTAGCTTGACGTTGTCGCCGCTGAACTTGAACGTACCGCCTACAAATGGCAAATCGCTCACGTCACCAGCATTAACGCTATTCCTTGAGAACAATCCTTGAATCAAGCTGCGGTTCAATCGTGAGAAATCGACAACAACTCGATCGGCATCATCCATGATGTAGCCAAACGGCGATGTCTTCCGTGATACCCAGATCGTGAAGCCAGCGACAACAATCAACAATGATCCGAGAGCACCGAAGAGCCAAACCGGGAAACCAAGAATTAACACAGGCTCCTCAATGATCAGTGCAGATGAAGTTACCCGCGGAGTAACACGTGTATATGGTCGACCCTCGAAGATGCTGTCGAGTACCACTTCAACTTCATATTCACCCGTCTCAGGGATAATCGCTGAGATATCGAACTCCCAGGCTACACTTGGTTCTGGCTCGTCAACAGTCAAGATAATTGCGTCAAATGAACCTGCAGCACCTTTTAGAACTGCTTTAATGTCGGATGGGCTAGTTAGATACGGATAGTCGCCAACTCGCACTTGAACTCTGGCGACCGTAGCGTACTTACCTACTGTTGTTTCAACGTTGTTGACAGCAGTCAGGCTCAATGTAGGGAAGGATTCGCTTCGGAACGCTGTATCGCTACGCAGCGACGCCACGTAGTCAACCCACGTCAGTTGAAGTACGACATGGTTAATGCCTTGCGACTTCGGGGCGCTCAACTGAACAGAGTAAATTCCGTCGGTGGCGAATTTGTCGCCATTCTCACCCGCATCGTTCAGTGCAACGACTTCGGTTATACCGCTCGCCTTGTTGATGGTTGCAGTCATTTCTGCACCATACAGAAGTTGGGCAGATTCACCATTGAAAGCCGCTGCTTCAATCACAGCAGGCTCGCCAACCGGAAGTGGTGGCTGTTCGATCAAACGAAGCTCAAGTGGATTTCGTATATCGACACTTGCAACAAGTTTCGAGGCAGGTCCCGATCCCTGAAGACTCCAATTACCGGGCACTGGCGACTGTATTCGTACGATCACCGCAGAAGGAGTCTCACGAATATCCACATTCTCCATTTCGGTCGCAGCCCGCGTACCGTTTGGAGAGAACACCGCAACTTCGACCATGTCATGCTGTCGGACGAACACCGTAGTGAACTCGGTTGTATGAGGCGCAATGTCGAGTGTAACGATAGCTGCCGAGTTGTCGTGCATCTCGACGTCCATCGCATTTTCAAGCGAAAGCGCTGAATAGTTTTCAAATAGTGCGGCAACACCCTCAGCAGTCCCAGTGTCATAGAACACACCGTCAGAACCTGTCGAGAGTCCACTCATCAAATCTCGAAGTACTGGTTCGGTAGAAGGAAGAGTCATTACGTCGATCACCCAGCCTTCGGCAGAGAACAGATCGGCGACGTTGACAAGT
This sequence comes from Dehalococcoidia bacterium, assembly GCA_028821715.1. GTDB lineage: Bacteria > Chloroflexota > Dehalococcoidia > Lucifugimonadales > Lucifugimonadaceae > Lucifugimonas. Next base: position 7,281 of record JAPKFF010000036.1, on the reverse strand, counting down.
CGTTCTCGGGTGTTTTCTGATTCACCAAGTATCCGACCTGAAGTCAGAAATACGACTCGTGAGCCCTCAACAGCGTCGATACGCGAGAGGAAAGAGAATGCATCGGTTAGAGCGGCGAACTGATCGGATCTTGCAGGTCCGATATCCATCGAACGAATGTCGGTAACCACATCATCGACGAGTCGTGTGCCAGCCGGGCCCGATTTCGCAGATACGATCTCGTTGGGCTCAACACCGTACGAAGCCGCAGCTATCGTTCCGGCAGCCGTACCGCTAGCAATCGTGAGCGCAGCAGTCTCGACCGCATCCAGATCACGCTGAATTGGCGATGCACCTTCATCGATGAGGATGACCACGGCCCCATTTTCACCAATGGGATCGGCGGCTCGAGCAGGCAGTGCTGCTCCTGCAAACAATACGGTGATAGCGATTAGAGCTATCAGTGATGGACGACGCATTTCGGACTCCGGAAATTGGCATGTGCTCCGAGAATCGGTATTTCATCTCTCGAAACGACTATTGTCAGTCCAATAACGTTACCCATTACTGATGATTGCAGGCAGATTGCACTTAGTACGGATTTTGAGTGATTATGCAACGCATTTGTTTGCAAAGTGCACTTCGACTCAACTTCTCACGTGGCGAGCCGTTGACCGTTCAGTTCACTATGCCTACACTCGGGCGGCTGGTTAGGTCAACAAAACTGCTGACTAGCTTTTACTGAATGGAAAAACGATGAAGATCACCGGATACGCAATTACTCTGTATGAATTCCCCCTTAATAGGCGCATGGGCGATGCGAACTCGCCTTCAGGTCGTATCCGTGGGGCGTCTAACGTCCTTGAACTGTTTACCGATGAAGGCATCACTGGCGTTTCATTTGGTGGTGGTGGTGCAGGTCCACAGATCAAATCTATGGTCGAAGGCATGTTGATGGGCGAAGACCCACGTCGTGTAACCGGCCTCTGGAAACGCATGGTCGACCGAGCGTTCAAAGCCGGTCACGATGGTGTTATAAACGATGCAATCTCGGTTCTTGATGTCGCTCTTTGGGACATCAAAGCGAAAGCCAACGACGAACCACTATGGATAACCCTCGGCGGCTCCAACCCGAAAGTGCACGCATACGCATCGGGCCTAGACTCTCCCCTTTCCGATGACGGTATCGAAGACTGGTACGGCATGATGGCAGCCGATTGGGGGTTCAAGGGCGGCAAGCTCAAAGTTGGGCTCGACCAGGATGCCGATCTTCGCCGAATTGGTCGAATGAAAAAGGGTCTCGAGCGGGCAACCGATAAACCACTCCTGTACATCGACGCTAACGAAGTCTGGAATCCCAAGATGGCGATTCGTAAAGTTCGCGAAATGGAAGAGCAGTTCGACATTGCTTGGGTCGAAGAGCCAGCACGCCGTTGGGATTTCTTAGGTCTACGACGAATATCTGACCAAATCAAGGCCCCGGTCTGTGCAGGCGAGAATCTCGACTCTCTCGGAGACTTCTTGCCTTACTTCCACAATCGATCTGCCGACGTCGTTCAGGTTAGCCACGGCATGACCGGCATCACCTGCGCCCTGCAACTTGCCGACGCCGCGTACGGTTTTGAGTTGCCGATTACTCTAGGTGGTTCACCTGGAAACATGAACGCACAGCTTGCACCTTGCATTCCTAATTTCTTAACACTCGAGGCGCAAAACGCTGAACCAGATGATGGCGTAATGACATCCGACATCAAGATCGTCGATGGCTGGGCCATATGTGGTGACCAGCCCGGAACTGGTGTGAGCTTCGATCCCGAAGCACTTGCCCAGAAGAAAGTCGAAAAGGTCAGCGCATCCGCAGGACCTTCGCCATTCGGTCGACGGCCAGGATCTGGCCTATGGGACAACCCGCCATCCAAGGAAGAATCGGCTGCTGCTGCGACAGGCGTAAACGGAGAGCACTTTGTTCCGGCTCATGGTTCGAAGACCCAATAACCCGATTCCCACACCAACAACGTAAATCTTCCAATTGAAATAAATACCAAGTAACAACAAAATGAAAATTACCGGATATCGATTAGACAAATTCACCCAACAGCTCGACCGAGGTATTGGAGATTCTAACTACCCCTCTGGGGATGACCTCATGAATATGGCGATCCTCTGGATCGATACCGATGAAGGCGTCAGCGGAATGGCTCCTGCAGGCAACGACGCCATCGCAAGCCTCTTCCACGTAATCGAAGGCAAAGACCCACGAGGGGTTGTTGGTCTTTGGAAAGACATGGTCGATTGGGTGCACAAAGGAAACAATGAAGGCGCAATAACCGGTGCAATCGCTGCTATCGATGTCGCATTGTGGGATCTCAAAGCGAAGATAGCCGATGAACCTTTGTGGCAAACACTTGGTGCTCGCGAAGGACGAGCTAAAGCGTACGCATCGGACATTGGATACAACTTATCTGATGAAGAATTACACGCCTTCTACACGAGAATGGCTGATCGCGGCGTCGATGGCGGCAAGATCAAGGTCGGACTCAATATGGACGACGACCTACGGCGAATCGGCATCATGAGAGATGCCTTCCGCAAGGTGAAAGATCGTCCGTACCTAATGATCGACTCCAACGAATACTGGTCGCCAAAACAGGCAATACGGTACATCAACCAGATCGAAAAACACTTCGATATTTTCTGGGCTGAAGAACCAGCGCGGCGTTGGGATTTCGACGGACTGCGTCAGGTTTCTCGAAACGTGTCGGCGGCCGTCGCATCGGGAGAAAATCTCAACGACATTGGGCAAATGTACCCGCTCATTTCGCAACAGGCTATCGACGTTGCAAACGTAGGCGTTGGTCACTCCGGCATCACTGGTGCTCGTCAGGTAGCAAACATGTGCTACGCCTACGAAATACCTGTAACAATGATGAACTGCTCTGCCAACTTTATGGCTCCACTTGCAGCGGCGCTGCCGAATCACAATATGATGGAAGTGGTAGATCCGGGTCGTGAAGGCGCATTCGAGAGTTGGGATAACCACGTCGAAGATGGCTGGATCGTCATGGGCAACAAGCCTGGACTTGGCATCGAAGTTTCTGAAGAGAAGCTTAAAGCCATGCAGGCTGTCGATTTCGGACGAAAGCCCGGATTCCCGTTCCCTCGCCGTGAGGGTGCAGGACTCTGGATCAAGGACATTGAATCGGGTGAAGTTAGCTGGAAGTAGTTCTGGCTCAAAATTTGTGATGTTGAAGTGAAGCTAGTGAAGTAGAAAGTAAGTAAGTGACAGATCGATTAAAAGGCAAAGTGTGTTTGATAACCGGCGGTGGTCGTGGGTTAGGTAAGGCGATAGCTTTGGCTTTCGCAAAAGAAGGCGCTAAAGCAGTTGCAATTAGCTACGTTTCGAACGAAAAGTACGCTAAAGATACCTGTAAGCAACTGGCTGAATTAGGTACAACTGCCTACATGAATCCAGTCGAAGTGACGAATCGAGAATCGATCAAAGCGTGGGTTAACCACATCATCGATACCGAGGGTCACATCGACGTTCTAGTCAACAATGCCGGCATCAACAAGCAGGGTCCGATCGACTCGGTCACCGAAGAAGACTGGGACGAGATCATGGCTGTGAACCTAAAGGGACCGTTCTTGGTTTCTCAGGAAGTTCTGCCAGACATGGTCGACTCTGGTGGTGGACGCATCATCAACATCGCATCCGTAAGTGGATTGTATGGCGGACCGACCACTGCTCACTATGCTGCTTCAAAAGCGGGTCTCATCTCGCTCACTCAGGTGATTGCACGATGGGGAGCAGAGCACAACATCATGGTCAACTCGATCTCGCCTGGAATCATCGAAACCGATCTCACACGAGAAGAACTTGCTTCAGGCGGCGGTGCAGGCGTAGTTGCGCTTACAGTGCTAAAACGCCCTGGCCAAGTAGAAGACGTTTCGTCTATCGCAGTGATGCTCGCAAGCGACGAACAGAACTACATGACGGGGCAAACGATTTCTCCAAACGGTGGAAGCTACTTTACCGCTTAGTGCAGCAAGTTATACTGCTACCAAACGCACTAACCCGATCTGTGTCAACGCCAGATCATCCACGAGACAAACAGTAGCCGATGCCATGAAAGTAACGAAAATCACAAGCTATTCGGTCGAGGGCGAATCAGGTCGAGGATATTTCATAGTTAAAGTCGACACCGATGCTGGTCATTATGGTCTGGGTGAAATTGGAATGCGCGGATGGGGAGTTGCGATCGGTCACGCGATCGACCATCTTTCCGAACTCGTGGTTGGCGCCGATCCGTGGGAGACGGAACGCCTATGGCAGGAAATGTTCCGCTCGGGCTTCTTCCCGGCCGACACTGTCTATTCATGTGCGATCTCGGCAATAGATATTGCGCTATGGGACATAAAGGGTAAATCCGTCGACAAGCCCGTCTACAAACTTCTTGGTGGTCCCATACGAGACAAGGTCGTTTCTTACGCCCATGTACAGGGAATGGAAATCCCGGATGTCGTCGACAGCGCCAAAAGCCTGCAGGATGACGGCTGGAAGTTCTTACGATGGCACCAATTGGAGACTTCTCCGTTCGACGCAAACGGATTCGGCGTGTTCGACCCGCTTGCATCGATGCGAAAGACGGTAGAGTCGTTCTCTGCTGTGAGAGACGCTGTCGGTTGGGAGACTCAACTCTGCCTCGACGTTCACACACGCCTGCAGCCAGCAATGTCGGTCCAGATGTCCAGAGATCTTGAGGAGTACAAACCATTCTTCATCGAAGATCCCGTCCGATCTGAAAACCCAGGCGCCTATCGTAACCTTCGACGCCAGATCAACCTACCGATCGCCGCTGGTGAACAGTGGGGTTCCAAATGGCCGTTCAGGCAAGTGATCGAAGAAGATCTCATTGACTACGCCAGAATCGACCTCTGCATCGTCGGTGGAATTACCGAGGCGTTGAAAATCACACATTGGGCAGAAACTCACTACATAGACATCGTTCCTCACAATCCGCTCGGCCCTGTTTCGGCAGCGGCGTGTGTATCTCTCTGTATGGCTTCTAGCAATGTCGGAGCGCAAGAAATGCCACGCCAACCCGGTACAACAGACATCAAGCTATTCCCTCGACAGATCGAATGGGAAGATGGCTACTCATGGTGTCCAGACGTCCCCGGTCTTGGTGTCGACTTCGATGTTGAGGCAGCTGAGGGCGCTTATGTAAAACCAACTGGAATGGGATTACAACTTAGACAACCTGACGGTGCGAAAACTAACTGGTAGCCCGAAAATTACTCATTTTGGAGATCCCTCAACTATGAAAGTCACACAAATTCGCAGTTTCTCTGTTCAGGACGAAGGCGGCCGCGCATACTTGATCGTTCGAGTCGACACCGATGCTGGTCATCACGGACTGGGTGAGGTCGGCATACGCAACTGGGGTCGAGCAATCGTATCCGCCATCGAGCATCTTTCCGAACTCGTCGTCGGTTCCGATCCATGGGAGACTGAGCGACTCTGGCAGGAAATGTTCAGATCGGGGTTTTTCCCTGCCGACAAGGTTTATACATGTGCGATTTCAGCAATCGATATAGCGCTATGGGACATCAAGGGCAAATCGGTAAACATGCCGACATACAAGCTCATGGGCGGACCAGTTCGTAATAAAGTTGTGAGCTATCCACACACACAGGGCAAGACCACCGAGGAGCTAGTTGCGAATTCGCTAGCCGCTGTTGAGGCTGGCTGGAAATTTGTACGTTGGGGTCAGCCCGCAACAGGAGCTGCTGGATTCGAAGCACCTGGTATATCCACATTGGAACCAGTTGAGTCGATGAAGATGGCGATCGACCAGATGGGACAGCTACGCGAAGCCGTTGGTCCAGATATACAAATGACGTTTGACGTTCATACAAGGCTCGATACAGCTCACGTTGTTCAGATGTGCAAAGAGATGGAGCAGTTCAAGCCGTTCTTCATCGAAGACCCTATCCGATCTGAAAATCAAGGAAGCTACCGCAACCTACGTCGGCAAATTAATTTGCCGATCGCAGCGGGTGAACAATGGTCTTCAAAATGGCCATTCAGAGAAGTTATTGAGGAAGATCTGATCGACTACGCTCGCATTGATCTCTGCATCGTCGGGGGGCTTACAGAAGCCCTCAAGATTACACACTGGGCGGAAACGCACTACATCGACATCGTCCCTCACAATCCTCTAGGACCTGTTTCAGCGGCAGCCTGTGTTGCGCTTTGTATGGCTTCAAGCAACGTTGGTGTGCAAGAAATGCCACGGCGCCCTAGTTCCTACGCTACCGACTTGTTTCCACAGCAGATCGAATGGGCCGACGGCTATTCGTGGAGTCCAGACACTCCTGGACTCGGTGTTGAATTCGACATCGACGCAGCGGAAAGTGCAGCGGTCGATCCGCACGGCTGGCCACCGCGACTGCGTCGTAACGACGGAGCGATCACCAATTGGTAGCTAACGTATATACAAATAATAGAAATGCACAACTAGACGAAAGCTGAGATAGCACATGCCGTTTTTCTACACACCATCGATTTACGGGTTCGCTGGAGCATTAATCTTCTGGATTCTCGCTCTAATTTCTTTCAACAATGACGGAGCTCTGATCGATACAGGAATGTGGGGTTTACTGGGTGTTGCATACCTATTAAAGCACCTGCCGAAATTCATTTTACTAAGGATGTTAAACATGATCGCCCTCGCCCTACTGGCGATCGGACTCGTGTTGTTCCTAATTGAACACTTGCCGCAGATCAGCGGGTAGCAAACCAAAAATGTTGTATGTTCTGACCGCGTTATCCGGTACGTCAAAACTTTCCGACATTTCGGACGATTCCGCAGTGACCAACAGAAACAGACGTAATACTGATTCAGATCGGGTTGCGGTGACTGGACTCAGGACCCTGATACCCACCTACTGATTCGTATTAGTACCGTGGTGACTATCGGCGGTCTCTACTAGCTGGTTTATAGGCCTCTGGGACAGCATCTGGCTGCCTTACGCGAAGAAGCCCCGGATTTCTCCGGAGCTCCTTCAGTTTGAGTTGAGATGGAGGCGACAGGCGGATTTGAACCACCAAATAGAGGTTTTGCAGCTGCGAGATGAACGTGTAAAGTTCGGGTTTTCTAAAGGATTTTTGAATATGGCGAATCGACCGAATCTCAATAATGGTTCTGAATTGGAGTCGGTCCTCTGGGGATCAACATCCAGAAGCGGGTGGAATCGATCGACGATCAATGACTATCTAAACGATTCCGAAGCCTCATT
>JAPKFF010000139.1:0-3957 GCA_028821715.1 Dehalococcoidia bacterium | reverse complement strand
CAATTCAGTGGGGTAACTCAAGTGAAAATGACATATTCCAACATCGAGACACAAGTTAGATCTGTGATCAGACCTGTATTTGTCGCTGAATTTCCCCAATAGTTCTATTTACGGCTCTGGTAACCGTTCTGGCATTCGTCGACTAAATCGTTATTTGGCGTCCTGTCAGGTGCTGGTTGCTATTGAAGACTAGATAGTTTCTTGCTCCGGATGCTTGACGGGTCTTGCTAATGACAGAGCGACGATTCCGACGATAAAGATCGCTACTACGATCAAGAACGAGTTATTGAATGAGTCGGTTGAGTCGTGAATCGCCCCGGCGATAAGTGGTGCTCCCGTACCCGACGCGATCATTCCGACCTGCATCAGACCCATGATTCCGCCGAATTCCTTCATGCCGAACGCCTCTTGAACGACGAGGACGATCAGTGCACCGAGTCCTCCAAATCCAGTTCCGAATACTACGATCCCGACCCACATGATGGCGTCGGTGTTCGCTTGGGCAATCATGAACACACCTACGGCTTGAAGAGATACCGAAATTATCGTGGCGATTCGAGCGGTGATCTTTTCGCTGGCTCGACCGAACGCCAGCTTCGATCCAATGCCCATACCCGCTATGATGCTGACCGCTGTCGTGGCTAGGCCTGGAGCAAATCCGCTTTCTTCAAAGTGCTGACGAAGTTGAGTTAAAACTCCCTGATAAGTGAATGTCGCTGCGACAAGCCCTATCATGATTAGCCAGAAGTTACGGTTCGCCAGCGCCTGCTTCACTGTTATTCCGGCGCGTGCGGCATATCGGGCCACGTGAGCCTGATCTCCACGGCCTGTTCGTTTCATCTCATCTTCGATTTTGTTCTCATCTTCCATGATGATGAACAACGCTACGAGTCCAAGGACGACCATGATGACACCGAATGTCACGTACGCCATCTGCCAACTGAGCACTCCGATGATCCCTGCTGCTAGGGGCGGCATGGTTACCCCACCAAAGTTATTACCAGCGACAACCGCTCCCATCACTCGCCCACGAGTTTTAGGGAACCAGAGACCGACCATCTTGCCGGCGGGCATGATCGTTGCACCGGGGAAGCCGGCGTAGACGAGCCCGCTGAACAGGTACCAGTGCCAAAGTTCGGAGATTAATGGTCGAAGTAGGAAACCTGAAGCTATCAACAGTAGCGAGGCGAACATTACGGGACGTATACCGATGCGGTCGCTCAAGTTTCCTATGAACGGTGCAAGGAGTCCGGAGATGAACGAAAATGCCAGTGAGAGATTTAATTGGGTTTGCGACCAGCCAAACTGCTCTTTTAGAGGTCCGGCGAATTCGCCGAATGCGTACTGTCCCATTCCGACTGAAAGTCCGGTCGATAGGAAGACAACGAATGCTATTGGATAACCGCGGTAAATATGCCCAAAGAATGGAACCGTCATTAGTCGGTGTTGCCTTTGTCGATGTCGGATGCGCCGCGCCCGCCCGGCGCACAAGAGCAGCTGAAGAATCTGTGAGTGGAAACAGGCGGTAACTCGCACAGTTCGGTGAGGGTAACGATCTCTAAATTGTCCAAGCTGACTGTATACTCCGCCCGCGTTCCAAATCTGAAAGGGGCGCTAGTTCGAATAGGCGTCAGTCACGGTAGCACCTGTGCGTGTGCTTTGGGTTTTGTGGGACTTGTGACTTGCCGTTAGTGGAGATTGTTTTGAGACAAAGTAATGTTCGTGCCGCAATCAATAATGGCACAGTTTCACACAGCTTAACGCTGACCTTCCCTGAGCCGACTATCGCCGAATGGGCGGGCTACGCGGGTTTCGATGGCCTTCATCTTGATATGGAGCACGGGGTTTTTAACTGGGAATCGGCAGAGATGATGTGCCGGGTCGCCGATATGCACGGAATGACCTGCACAGCTCGAATTCCTAACACTGAAAATGACACCATACTGCGGGCATTTGATCGTGGTTTGATGGGTATTCTGTGCCCACACGTCGACAATGCCGAGCAGGCTCAACGAATCGCAATGGCTTCACGATTTGGACCCGAAGGCGAACGTTCGTTTGGCACTTCCCGTGGTCGTGATTATGGGATGACCGTTAGAACACCCGCTGAGTACATGGCGGACTTTAACCGAGAAGTGACAGTCGCTATTCAGATAGAGACTAAGAACGCAGTCGACACTATCGAAGACATTTTGGATGTTGAAGGTATCGATATGATCGCTTTTGGTCCCCAGGATCTGGCGCAGTCACTTGGCCACCCTGGGCATGCAGATCACCCAGAGGTACTAGAGGCGATGGAGTATGTTGTCGCAGCAGTTCATGCACGCGGTCGGCTAATGTCTTCAGACGTTGAAAAGGGTATAAATCTGGTTCAATGGTTGCCCGCACAACTCAAAGACTGGCTCGATAGCTCACGATCTAACTAGACGCTAACTATCTTTCTAAATTCAAGTAAAAATCGATTCGGCAAATAGATAAATGACTTCAGCTACTTTAAATACCAAATTCGAGCCAGTCGCAGGCTGGGCGAAGCTTCCGATGGGTGTGACGTTCCGAGGGGACGCTACTTCTATCGCTGTTGACTCGAAAGACAATGTTTACGTCTTTAACCGCGGTACTGAACCGATTGCGGTGTTCGACACCGATGGCAATTTTGTTAAAGGAATGGGCCACGGCGAGTTTGTGCGTCCGCACGGCATTGAGATCGACTCGGACGACAACTTATATTTGGTCGATGATGATGGTCACATCGTGCAGAAGCGAACCAATGACGGAGAAGTTATCTTCACGCTCGGCAAGAAAGGCGAACCCTGTGAATGGCAGAGCGGTGGAATGTTCAATCGTCCAACCGACATCGCCATTCATCCGGTGACCGGGGAACTATTCGTATCGGATGGCTACGGTAACTCCCGAATTCACAAATTTGATCCCGACGGCAAGCACATCACGTCTTGGGGTGAATCGGGAACTGATCCAGGCCAGTTTAGCCTGCCGCACAACATCAGCATGCTCGGAACCGACAAAGTTATTGTCGCCGATCGTGAGAACTTTCGATTACAGATATTCACTACTGAAGGCGAATTCGTGGAGCAGATTCACATTCATCACCCGATGTCAGTAACCCAAGGCAAGGGGGGAGACACGGCTTTGTACGTTGGAGAGATGATTCCGCCTCCGGTGCAGCAAGGAGTGTCGAATCTGGGCGCAATGATCGCTGTTCTGTCGGCTGAAGGAGAATTCTTGCAGCATCTCGGTGGTCCGTTGCCGGGTGAAGGCGTTGGGCAGTTTACTGCACCGCACGGTGTATCGACTGATTCGCAGGGTTCTGTTTATGCGGCAGAAGTTGCGTGGACGAACTATTTCTCAAGTCCAGAAAACTCAGGAACAGACACAAAGCCATTGGGCGAAGTAGTGAGTCTTCGCAAGTGGAGACGGGTTTAGAGAGCACGCAAATCAACTTCTGTAATGACTCACGCACACGATCTCTTATCAATTCGGTCAAGTAACGAGGAATAATCATGGTCAACGCAGCTACTTCAGCAACGGTTTACGAGCCAGTTCCGTACTGGGCAAAACTTCCGCACCCTATGTTCTTCAAGGAAGCGACATCTGTGGCGGTCGACTCGAATGACAACGTATATGTGTTCAACCGGGGCGACCACCCGGTCATTGTTTTCGACAAGAACGGAAACTTCCTTGAGACATGGGGAGCGGGCGAGTTCGTACGCCCTCACGGTATTACGATCGATGCTGACGACAATCTTTACCTCGCCGACGACGACGCTCACATGGTTGAGAAACGCACAAAAGAAGGTAAGCTCGTCTACCGACTGGGTGAGAAAGGTAAAGCAGCTGCATGGCAGGAGGGCGATCCGTTTAATCGTCCTACTCACGTTGCAATTCACCCAGAATCGGGAGATCTGTTCATTTCGGATGGCTACGGCAACTCTCGGGTTC
>JAPKFF010000138.1:0-4005 GCA_028821715.1 Dehalococcoidia bacterium | reverse complement strand
ATTCGTACGTACACGTAACATTTTTGGCAGATTGGATTTAATGGTATAGATAGTTCGGAATATACGGCTTGACATTTTCACAAAGCGAGTTAGTCAGAGATAAGACGTGTGTAATAAACTAACAATTACAATTTCACGTAAGAACCGACATATGGTTAGTTAATTTCGTAGTCGAACAGGCAGATTATTTATATAGAAATGCTCGTTCAACGCATTCACATACAAAATGCCCGGTAGAAACATGAAAGAACCTAAGTGACAAGCCCGTTCAGAACTACGTTAGCTCTTATCGCATCAATCACATTGATAACAATGATCGTATCTTGTTCATCAAATAATTCGGATGAAGAACGAACTGCACCTGCCCAAACTTCAGCTACAGCTATACCAACTGTCACTCAAATTCCAACAGCTACTAACACTCCAGGACCAACACCAACCCCCAAACCAACTGCAACTCCCAGCCCAACACCGATCGCAACATCTACGCCTCCTCCCCCAAATTCTTACGTGAACGAAATGGGACGCCTCTTTACGGAATATGACATTGATTTCTCGACGCTGTTCGTCCAATCAGTCGGCGCAGCACAGTGGCCATCAACTGCTCTTGGCTGCCCAGAACCAGGGACATTTGCAGACACTAGTGAAGCTCCGTACGACGGCTTCTACTATTTGATTAGCAACGGGTCTAGGACTTGGGAATACCATGCTAATGCAGACGACTCGGTAGTCGTTCGATGCGACGAGCGAACGCCATCAAACGCTCCTCTCATAAATATTACTGAGCAGGCGAGCCTGGCCGATTCCACCAAGCTCACTTTGATGCGAAGAGATTTTTCCACCGGGAATTTTGAAGTCCGAAGAGAAATGACTCCAGCAGACATGGAGAGAGTCATTGCTCTCTTCGATCAGAACTCAGGAATCTCATACAACCCTCCGTGCACCACGGTATTCAGACTAGATTTCGTTACTAACGACGGAACGAGCGAAATCGAAGTCGTCTGCGAAGAAAATTATCAGGCGTTCGATATTTATTGGAACGAACTCCACGGAACCGCCCCAACTCTCGGCTACATCATCGGTCCGTACCTCACCGGCGATCCAATTCCTCAGCTTCCAACTGAAACCCCGTAACACGCACAGCGTAAACACTGCTTATGACCGATATAACCGATGAACTAACGAATAGGCGACTCAAAGCAGGAAAGCTACCTGCTGACCTACTCGCTAACTTGCTCAGTGACCTCTCACCTACAGACCCAAGAATCTTGCTCGGTCCAGCAGTCGGCGAAGACGCCGCATTCGTTTCATTTGGCAGCAAAACTCTTATCGCCAAATCCGACCCAATAACGTTCGCCACCGATCGCATCGGCTGGTACGCAATTCAGGTCAATGCCAACGACATAGCAGCGTCGGGCGGTACTCCAAAATGGTTCCTTGGAACACTGCTTCTGCCTGAAAACGAACCTGCTTCGACCGCTATAGACATATTCGCTCAACTTCAAGAAGCTGCCACTGAACTAGGAATCACGGTGATAGGTGGACACACCGAAATCACAATCGGTCTACCTCGACCAATAATTGCGGGAACCATGCTGGGCGAAGCATCTCCTTCCGAAACAGTAAAAACATCTACCGCCAGCATCGGCGACGACGTAATCCTTACCTCGGGCATAGCGATCGAAGGCACGGCGATAATCGCCAGAGAAAGCAAATCCGAACTTCTTTCGGCCGGACTATCTAATCTGCAAATTTCCAAAGCCGCTAAATTCCTCGACTCCCCCGGCATATCAGTCGTCAAAGCCGCCAGAACAGCCACATCAACCGGACATGTAACCGCCATGCACGACCCCACTGAAGGCGGTCTAGCCGGAGCTTTAGACGAAATGGCACGAGCCTCGAAAACCGGCATTAACATCGACGTCGAACGAGTACTCATCTACCCCGAGACAAAGGCAATATGCGCCGCTCTCGATCTCGATCCGTGGGGACTAATCGCTTCGGGGGCTCTAATTATCACTTGCGACCCAGGTGGTTCCCAACAAATCGTTGATTCGCTTGAAAACAACGGCATACCCGCAAACGTTATTGGGAATATCACAAACCCAGATAACGGAATAACTCGTACTTCAAGAGGAATAAGTGGCCCTGTTCCAGTGTTCGAACGAGATGAAATAGCACGACTCTACTCAAGCTAAGCTCGTATTTCACGTATGTTCTACTCACCCTTAATTTCTTCAAACAATTAGAATGAAATAACGGACACGCCCGAGCGTAGCGGCGAGAACTAACTAAATTGCCAATCTATCGGCAACCCTGCGATTTATGACAACCACTCCACAAATCGGACCCGCCAAGGATCTAATGCATGCGGTTAACAAGTACCTGCCAGCCGATCGCGCCTCCGCTGTAGAGCACTCTCTTGAGTACGCAATCAAAGCTCATGACGGTCAAGTACGCGAATCTGGCGAACCGTTCATTGTTCACCCAATCGCAACCGCCGTCCGGCTCGCCGATATGCGACTCGACGCCACCACCATTCAAGCAGCCCTGCTCCACGACGTAATAGAAGATTGCGGTATCAGCTTCCAACAACTCGAAGAAGCATTCAGCACTGAAGTCGCAAAACTAGTCGATGGCGTTACCAAGCTAAAACGCCTCGATTTGATCTCCGAAAATAGTGCGATGATGAAGCAGATCGCAACTCCCGAAGCTACCCGATCAGCATCGCTACGCAAGATGCTAGTGGCGATGGCTGAAGACGTACGAGTCGTGCTCATAAAACTTTCCGACCGCCTGCACAACATGCAAACGCTCGGACATCTTCCAGTGCCGAAGCAACAGCGAATTTCACGAGAAACCCTCGACATCTACTCGCCACTGGCACACCGCCTTGGCATGTACGACATCAAATGGCAGCTCGAAGATCAAGCCTTCCGCTATCTGATGCCTCGAAAGTACAAAACAATCTCCCGACTCGTAAGCCGTAAACGCGCTGAGAGAGAGATTTACACCGAAGCAGCCGTAAAGGCAATCAAAGGCCCGCTCGACAAAGCCGACATCACATGCCGAGTGGATGGACGAGTCAAGCACCTTTACAGCACTTACAACAAGCTCCAACGCTACGAACGCATGGGTCGTAAGTTCGACGAAATCTATGATCTGATCGCTATTCGAGTCGTCACGGACGACTTGGGTTCTTGCTACGCAGCGCTCGGCATCGTCCATTCGAAATGGCGTCCAGTGCCCGGTCAGTTCGACGACTATATCGCCAGCCCTAAAGAAAATATGTACCAATCGCTGCACACTTCCGTGCGCGGTCCCGGTAACTACCCAATTGAAGTGCAAATTCGTACTCAAGAAATGCACGAAATGGCCGAAGAAGGCGTCGCCTCTCACTGGATGTACAAAGAAGTCGAAGACGGCGAAAACGGTGCACCAAAAATCGACAACTTCGAAACGAAGATGTCATGGCTTCGCCAGTTGCTCGACTGGCAGCGCGAACTATCTGGCGACGATGAATACCTTGCCACGGTTAGAACTGACATTCTGCAAGACCAAGTATTCGTGTACACACCAAACGGCGACGTCAAAGACCTTCCCGCAGGCGCAACGCCTATCGACTTCGCCTACCGCATTCACACCGACCTTGGGCACAACACAGTTGGTGCCGTCGTAAACGGCAAGCTAACGGCTCTCAACACACCTCTGAACAACGGCGATGTCGTCGAAATACGCAAAGCCAGAATCCCTCGTGGTCCAAGCCTTGATTGGCTAAACCTCGATCTCGGATATCTCATCACCGGCAGCGCACAGACGAAGGTCAAACAGTGGTTCCGCAAACAGGAACGACAAAGCAATGTGCGACGAGGTAAGGATCTACTCAAGAAGGAACTGCGTCGACTTGGTCTCAGATACAACGAAAAAGAGATCGTCGCCAGCCTCGACTAAGTCAGCAATAATCGAGATGCAATCCAACCTGGGAATATACGATCCGGCGCTTAT
>JAPKFF010000035.1:0-18245 GCA_028821715.1 Dehalococcoidia bacterium | reverse complement strand
AGATGATTTAGTTTCTACGGCACGTAAATTGACTGAAATATGTGTTGCGCATGGAGTCGACTTAAAAGCCGCAGCACTTCAGTTCGTTCTTGCTCACCCGGCAGTTGCTACTGCGGTACCAGGTGCCCAGACGATCGCTGAGCTAGAGCAAAATATCGCCATGGTGCAGCAAGACATTCCTGCTGCGGTATGGAGCGACATACGTACTGCAGGGCTTATTCCCGACAATGCACCAACGCCTGACTAACTATTTAGTCGCGCGATCAGCCAGTGTGGAATCCAGCGTTGTGAGTTGCTGATTCGACGTGGGTCTCAACAGGTGTTTTGCCGACCAAGAAGTCGAAGTCGCAGCCATCCTGAGCTTGGGTAATGTGCTGTGAGTACATCTTTCCGTAACCACGAGTGAACCCGCCATCTGCTACAGGCTCCGGTAATACTGCTCGGCGTCGTGCAAGCTCAACTTCGTTAACATTTAGATCAAGCTTCTTCGCTTCAACATCTAACGTGATCATGTCTCCCGATTGCACGAGGGCTAGCGGGCCTCCAATGTGGGACTCTGGTGACACGTGAAGCACGATCGTTCCAAACGCCGTACCGCTCATACGTGCATCGGATATTCGGACCATATCGCGCACGCCTTGAGCGAGAAGCTTCTTCGGCAGTGGTAGAAATCCAGCCTCTGGCATTCCTGAGCCACCAACAGGACCTGCTCCCTTCATGACGAGAATGTCGTCCTTAGTTACATCAAGATCAGGGTCGTCGATTCGGTTCTTGAGATCGAGTGGATTCTCAAATACGACAGCGCGACCTGTGTGCTGCAACAATTCAGGAGAAGCTGCGATGTGTTTGATCACTGCGCCATCCGGAGCAAGCGAACCTTTCAGGACTGACAAGCCACCTTCTTTGGCAAGCGGGGTTTCAAGAGATAGCACGACGTCATCGTTATGACATTCAGCGTCGGCAATGTTCTCGCCGAGCGTATCACCAGTGACCGTGAGGCAATCTAGCGTCAGCAAACTCGACATCTTCTTGAGAACCGCTTCTACGCCGCCGGCATAGAACAGGTCTTCCATCAGATACTTTCCGCCCGGCTTGAGATTGACTATTACCGGAGTTGTTTCGGACAGCTCATTGAACCGTTCAAGTGGAAGCTTTATGCCTGCACGACCGGCTATAGCAGTTAGGTGGATAATCGCATTTGTCGAACCACCAGCTGCTAAAAGCATGCGAATTGCATTGTCGAATGCATCTTGAGACATGATGTCGGAAGGTCGAATGCCCTTCTTTACAAGATCCACTGCTGCTCGACCGGATTCTTCGGCGAGAACTTTTCGGCGGGAGTCGGCACCGGGAACGACAGCACCCCCGGGTAAGCACATGCCGAGAGTTTCAACAATCGCACCCATAGTCGAAGCTGTGCCCATGACCATGCAGTGGCCTGGTGAACGATAAATTGCCGATTCCATCGAATCGTATTCGGCTTGAGTTATTGTTCCAGCGCGTAGCTCAGCCCAGTAACGACGACAGTCGGTACAAGACCCAAGTTCTTCGCCCTTCCAGTTGCCCTTCAATTGAGGTCCACCGGTAAGAACGATTGCAGGCAGGTCGGCTGAAGCAGCGCCCATCAGCATTGCAGGCGTGGTTTTGTCACAACCCGAAAGCAGAACAACACCATCAATAGGGAGGCCGCGGATCATCTCTTCGGTGTCCATCGACATAAGATTCCTACAAAACATAGATGTCGGTGAAAGGAAGAACTCGCCAAGTGAAATAGTTGGGAATTCGATCGGGAATCCACCAGCGGCGAGAACTCCACGTTTTACGTGTTCAGCAAGATCACGTAGGTGAGCATTGCAGTGCGTGGCTTCCGACCAAGAGTTGGCAATGCCGATCACTGGGCGTCCAGCGAATGATTTCTCAGACCATCCTTGATTCTTTAGACCGGCACGATGCAGGAAGCCTTCAAGATCTCTGGTTCCAAACCACTCCTCTGAACGAAGTATTTTGCCGTTGGCTTGGTCTGTTCCCATCGATACGTACCCTCACAATTAGCTAATGAAATCTCAAGAGGCAGCGAGTCTAGCAAACAACTCGGTGTTATTTTGATTGCTTTCGTTGTCACCAAGTATGAATCGGAAGCCATATAGCTCTAGTTAATTATTTATGAATTCTCAAACCAATGCACGTTTTCCTGAATTAACCGTTAGCGGCTCACCGGTCGAAATGGGACAACAGATTGGCGAGCACTTCCGAAGCCAGATCGTTGAACTTTCGGATCTTGTGCTCGAGCGCTTCAACAAAGGTGCAATTCAACAAGTTACATGGGAACGCGCTGAACAAGTAGCTCTGCGTAGTTTCGACCGTGTTGCGGAGTTCTTCCCTGACTCTCTCAAAGAGATGGAAGGTACATCCAACGCTTCAGGTATATCTGTCGAGCGCTTGATGGTGTTCAATGCAAGGAACATGCTCGGTTACCAATCGGAGGGCTGTACGTCGATCATGGTTTCGGCGGAGTCTTCTAGTTCAGGCAAGGGCTTTGCAGGTCAGAACTGGGACAACGATCCAGCGATGGCTCCGCTGTCGACCGTGATCACTCGGAAGGGACACGGCAAGGCAGCCTTCACATCATGGATGCAGCCAGGATTAGTTGCTTATATGGGATTCAGTTCGTATGGGATCGGCATATGCATGAATGCTTTAAATGGACCATCGGATCCAAAAGGGCTTCCTTGGTACTTTTTTGTTCGTGCGATCCTGGAAGCAAAGACTACTGCTGAAGCTATAAGTGCGGTGGAGTCAGCTCCGAGAGCACTCACTGCCAACGCTGCGATGATTACGAATGAAGGCCCGCTGAATCTTGAGATTATGCCGGAATCTGTCGAATCGATTACGACAGATTCAGATGGTGTATTGGTCCACACGAATCACTGTGTTCATCCATCGTATGTGTCGAATAATGATGATTTCTCCGACAAAATCTATGGTCAGTCATTCCAACGACGAGATCGCGGTAAAGAACTTCTAAACGCTCGGCTGAATCAAGGAAAAGTATCGATCGACGACGCTAAATTATTGTTGTCGGACCACGATGGTTTCCCTACGTCGATATGTCGGCATCCCAATGATGAGCCAAACACGGGTTGGCAACGTAGCGTTATTTCGATCATCCTTGAACCTAGTGATAATCGAATGCACGTAACTAACGGAAATCCGTGCGAGAACAAATACGAAACATACAACGCTGGATAATGGATCAGCGTACTAGTGAAGAGGATCGACAGAGTTGAGATTTAGTAAATCGGCACTGATGGGTGCAGCATTGGGATTTATTATGGGAATAGCGTTTCTCGTAATCTCACTAGTCCAGTTCGATGATGCGGAAACCAACGCAAAAGATGTAGCGATGGTCAGCGTTCTGTTCGGTATCCCGTTTTCAGTCCTGATCGGACTCGCCATCGGTTGGGTTCTAGGCAGATTCTTCGGGTTCGAAAAGCTCTAAGAGCTATCGACTAATACTGAAGATTCGCAGAATCCGTAGAAGTAATCCCTTAGGCCCGGATACACTATTTCGAGTCAGACGATCAGCGACGCAGGTGAAACAGGTACAGTAGGGCGGGTGTTTTCGACCTCGATATGCTTTCGAGTCCACTTTGAATCTCTCTCGTATCTGTCTTAGAAATGTCTATTTGTATCCATCACAAGTTTAGATGGATCTAGACCAATCGTGGTTGCCTAGCAGATATTCGGAACGCATAAAATGCACCGTAAATAACACGGATGACCGGTTACCTGACAAATTGTCAGGGAAAAATACCCGTCGTTCATACTCTAATTAATAACCAAGTTTTGAAATGAAGAGGATCCAGCGATCCTCAAGTTTGATGGTGTACTCAATACTGTCTATCGATACAGGGAGATTTAGTCGACTCCAATATTTGTCGCCAAACATGCTGTTAAGCCTTTTGATCTTGTGAAATTCTACTCCGTTTCGAAAATATCACAGGCCAGCGCTGTGTACTTTTCACATTCAGTTCAGCGGATACATCGTGTAACTTCAACCACTCTGACTACAGTACGTACGTCCATCTAATGGACTCGCATGTATGCTGAGTGAGTCTCGCAGGGTCTGCGGTCAATCGTGGTATCGAGTACAACCAGTAGTTACCCCGATTCGGTAAACGACTCTCAAATAGGGTCGCACAACGCTCACATCACAATAAGTGCTTATTACTAACTCCGCCGATGTCGTAGATTTCTGCGCACGTGCCGCCAAATCTAAATTCGTTACCGTCGATACTGAGTTTGTCCGTGAGAAAACTTACTGGCCAATTCTTTGCCTAATACAGATAGCTACACGCGATGAAGCGGTGGCTATCGATCCATTGGCTAAAGGGATCGATCTAGAACCTATGTACGAGCTGATGCGGAACACTTCCGTATTGAAAGTGTTTCACTCCGCGAGTCAGGACATGCAGATCATGTTCAACGCCAGTAGTTCAATGGTCGAACCAGTGTTCGATACGCAGATCGCTGCAATGGTCAGCGGCTACGGAGATCAACCGGCTTACGCCACGCTCGTACAGCGAATTGTCGGCGACACGATCGACAAACGATCGCAGATGACCGACTGGGCACGTCGTCCGCTTACCGACAACCAGATCGACTATGCGATCGGCGATGTGACTTATCTCATCGACGTCTACGACAAGCTAGTCGAAGAACTCTCAGACTCGAATCGCACGTCATGGGCTCATGAAGAGATGGGGCATCTTCGTGATCAAGATTTGTACGATGTCGATCCTCGAGATCTGTGGCGTAAGGTTCGACTTCGACGTCCAACCCGCCGAGCACTCGCAGTACTCAGAGAAATTACTGAGTGGCGAGAAGTCAGTGCACAGAACCGTGATATTCCAAAGGGTTGGGTCTGTCGAGATGAAGCACTCGCCGAGATAGCGTTAAACGCCCCTCAAACCCCCACCGATCTCGAACGAGTCAGGGGAGTTAATGAGCGTTTCGCTCATGGGCGTGATGGTAAAGCGATACTTGACGCTGTCCAAATTGGGATGGAAATTCCTGACGACGACTGTCCTGATCCAGAAAAGGGCGGTCCGCCATTGCGTGGGCATGAAACACTCGTCGCTCTTTTACAGGCATTGCTCAAATTGCGAAGTGACGAAAACGGCGTCGCTGGACAGATGATTGCAAACAGAAAAGAGCTCGATCGTATCGCAACTGAGGAAGAACCCGATGTACGGGCTTTAAGTGGCTGGCGACGGGATATATACGGCGATGACGCACTTGCCTTGAAGCAAGGAAAGATCGCACTCACGGCGGACGGTCTAACGGTTCGAGTCGTTTCTGCCTAAGACGGCAAAAGTATCTCAGTCGATCTATACTCGGCGAATCACCTACTCGGTTTAGTCAACAGGAAGACTCTTCATGGTCAACGCGCTCAAAAGCGATGTGTTTATTACAGGTGCAACGAGAACCCCTCTCGGAAAATTCCAAGGCGGACTTGCTAGCACCCCCGCGACCGAACTCGGCGCAATAGCCATTCGAGCAGCAGTCGATCGATCGGGATTAACTGGCGGCGACATTGAATACACCGTAATGGGAAATATGCTTTCCGCGGGTTTAGGTCAAACTCCAGCCCGTCAGGCTGCTATCAGCGCAGATATACCGAATTCGGTATCTGCGCTGACGGTCAACAAAGCCTGTGCTTCAGGCATGCAGGCTGTGATTTTGGCGGCTCAGTCTGTTCAGTTGGGTGAGGCTTCAGCAGTCGTAGCTGGCGGCATGGAAAACATGAGTGCGGCTCCTCACTTGCTCGTCAACAGCCGGACGGGCCAGCGTTTGGGTGACACAAACCTGATCGACTCTATTATTCACGACGGGCTTTGGTGTCCGTTCGAAAATCGTCACATGGGCGGATCAGCTGAGGCGATCAGCGAAAAGTACGGCGTTACGCGAGAGCAGCAAGATGAATTCTCAGAGCGGAGCCACCGACTCGCCTCAACGGCGAGTACAGAGGGTTCGTTTAACGATGAAATCACACCTGTTGAAATTACGGGCAGCCGCGGCAGCGTTGTCATTTTCAACAAAGATGAAGGACCACGCGCCGGCACAAACATGAATGGGCTTTCAGCACTTCCAACCGTTTTCCCACCCGGTTTGACCGTTACGCCTGGGAACGCTTCTTCGATCAGCGATGGAGCTGCGGCTGTGGTGGTGACGAACGCACAAATGGCGGGAGAATCGTCTAACGGGCCAGTCGCACGAATTACAGGATATGCACACGCAGCGAATGAACCCGGCATGCTGTTTGACGCACCTCGTATAGCAGTTCAAAACCTTTTAACGAAAACCAGGCAGTCTCTAGACGAATTCGACCTGATTGAAGTCAATGAAGCGTTTGCGGCACAGGTACTTGCAAATGGACAGGCACTGAAATGGGACTGGGATCGCGTTAACTTGCGCGGCGGAGCAATAGCATTGGGACATCCGATCGGAGCCAGTGGAGCCAGGATCCTCGTCACTATAATGCACGGTCTTCAGTCTTCCCAGGGTAAAGAAGGGCTCGCTGTTATTTGTCACGCTGGCGGTGGAGCTGTCGCCATGAGCATTTCGCTTCAATAATCGTCAACTATTCAACTAAGCAAACCTAAGGAATCCAATATGGTGTTTGATCCAAACCAAATGGACGTTATCGACCGCCGTCAGATCGAGGCCATGATATTAGGTCCAATGCTTCGGGCTTTCCAAGAAGAAATCGGTGTCGAACGAACCAACGACATAGCTCGTGCTGCAATAACGAAATTAGCACGGGAGCAGGGTGCCCAATTTGCTGAGGGAATAGGCGCTAACGGACTGGAAGATTATGCATCCAACAAAGACGCATGGCGTCGACATGGAGCACTAGAAGTCGACATCATCGAGAGTAGTCTGACTCGATATTCGTTCGATGTGACTCGCTGCAAATACGCTGAAATGTACAAATCACTTGGTTTCGCTGATCTTGGAGACATTTTTTCCTGCACGCGTGATTTCGAGTTTTGCAACGGCTTTAATTCAGAAGTTAAGTTGAAACGTACGCAGACGATAATGCAGGGAGCCTCACATTGTGACTTCCGGTATTCGTTGGACGAACCAGACGTTCAGGCAAAATTAGAGGCTGACTAGTATCTGATTAGGTGAATTTTTTTGATTTGACAAGTTCATTAGAACAGATTTGCTCCGAACTTCGTACAATCAACTAACGCTTCATACATTCGAAAGATCATTTAATTTGACTCAACTTACCTGCCCTATAGACAAGACCAGCTTAGAAGATTCCAAAACTTCGGGCGAAGAGTCATCACAATGTCCGGCATGCGCCGGCGTTTGGCTGACAACGGCTGCTATCGAATCACTCGAAGACAATGCTGCTAGCGATGACATGGTCAAAGGTCAGCGTCAGTACGGCAAGCATGAAGTCGATCACGGGTGTCCTCATTGTGGCGAAGCGATGGTGCGATTCCGATACCGAGGTTACAATCTTGAAATCGAGGCATGCCCAAGCGATGCAGGATTCTGGCTTGATAAGAGCGAGGATCGCGAGATTCGAGATATCATGAAACAGCGGAACTCAAATCTTGGTAGGGCGGCCTCTGCAGAGAAAAGTTGGCATAAGGCTCGTAGGGGTGAGAAGTTAGGTATTTTCAAGCGTGTGAAACAGCTATTAGGTTTCCACTAAGGCTAGAATCGAATCATGTTTGATTCAGACCGTAAAAGCGCCGATATAACCCTGTGCATATTTCCTCACCTGCGTGAGTTCATGGCTATCGACGCCCGAAAAGATCGTCCAGGTGGCCCTGCGGTGCTTAAGCTCTCGATTTCAAACATCTTGGGTGAAGACTTTTATACAAAGATCGAAGAAGACTTTTCTAAGATGATCCGCCGGCATGACGTCGGATTCCTTGAACTGATGGGTATCCCACAACAAGTCGAAGCGGTCGTTCGTGCAAATTCTTTGAAGCACATTATCGCCGAACTCGGTATCAACATTGACCAGGCATCAAATGACCCAGGAGGTAGTGTTGGTGTGCTTTTCTTCTCTGGGTCATTGCTTGCTTTCGATAAACCTCAACAGTACGAGGCTACCAAAGATTTATTTGGCAGCAGACTGACGCAGTATTCCCTCAAACAGCTCAATGATCAGGTTTTCACGTTGATGGAAAAAGAACGTGAATCGATCAAAGACACCACGCAACAAGACCTCGCCGGACTGATATCTGGCAAGAGCGGTCCATACGTAACTCTCTGGGAAAGTAGCGGGAAGTAGCCGCTGTTCAGTTTGAATCAGACCGATAGCTGTATCTTCTGTAGCCACTGATTCAACAATAAGCGTGACCCTTCGCGGCTTTTCGCTCAAAGTACTACTCGACGAACCAAACTATGGATGACTCCTTCCTCGATGTTTTTCTAGGTCACCCAGCCGATGGCACCTTCATGGCATGGCTTGCTGGTGGCGGTCTATGGGCCTTTTTAATTGCGTTAGCAGCCATTGTTGGTTGGTTTGTTGTTCGGATCGTTTTACGACGCGGATTGAAACAAGCCATTCGTGGACTAGATCAACACGAAGCGACTGCCGATGTTGGGATGGCAGTGCAGGCCGCAGATTCATGGATCTCAAATGTCTTCGTAGCGGTCGTGTTTGGTGTAGCGGCGATTCTCGGAATCCTTCACGTTCTAGGCAATAACATCGATCCGGCAATCGAATATCTAAAAAACGCTGGATCATCGACTGGAAACTGGTTAGCGACCGACGGCTTACGAATTGTTCTGATTCTGTTCATGAGCTGGGTCGCGACAAGAGTTGCCCGGCGGGCTATCCCTCGATTGTTGTCATCGGTAATGCTAGGGCAGGCTTCGACGGCAGATCATGACGAAGTTCTCAAACGATCAGAAACTCTGTCCAGCGTATTTGTTGGTGGTGCTGTCGCATTTATCTATGTTTCTGCGCTGTTCATGGTTCTTACCGAACTTGCAGTTCCGATCGGACCTGTACTTGGAGGGTTTGGTATCGCAGGCATCGCGGTTGGATTTGGTGCCCAATACTTGGTGCGAGATTTGATCGCAGGGATTTTCATTATTGCTGAGAACCAGTATCGAACCGGCGACGTGGTGACGATCGCTGGAATATCAGGGTTGGTCGAATCGATCAACCTGAGGCGCACGGTTCTGCGTGATCTCGACGGGGAAGTGCACGTTATTCCAAACGGAGAAATTACCGTTGCATCCAACAAGACCAAGTACTGGTCGAGAGTGAACCTCGATGTTGGCGTCGCCTATAAAGAAGACGTTGATCGTGTTATCCAAGTCCTCAATGAAATCGGCGACGATATTGCAGCCGATCCTTACTTCGGCTTAATGTTGATCACCCCGCCTCAGGTGCTTCGACTGAACTCACTGGACGATTCAGCGGTAACGTTCAAAATGCTAGGAGACTGCAAGCCGATGAAGCAGTGGGAAATCACGGGTGAGATGCGAAAGCGCATCAAAATTCGTCTCGACGCAGAAGGTATCGAAATCCCATTCCCGCACCAGACTGTCTACTGGGGAGAAGCCCAACCTCCGTTTCGACCTGATCTCGTCACCGATACAGTTCGTGATGTGAGTGCTCCGGGAACTGCTGAATCTGGCCCTGTTTTCCGACCAGCACCGTCACAACGTCAACCTGCGGCAGCGCCAGGCACCAAAGCCACAACTACTGGCAGCCGTGACAGCGAACTGATGACGCCTGAACGTCGAGAAGAATTGCTTGCTGCAGTAGCGATGGCTACCGCCTCTCGGGTGTCTAATGCAGCAACAATGGACATCAAGGCACGGACGTTGCTCGTAGATAATGTTGATAATGAGTAGTGGATGATTACTTGTTGTGGGCGACTTCGTTAAATTCACTGAGAATTTGGAGAATGGTCGCGGTCGGATCGTCGAATAGGGGATTACAAATTACGTTGTATAACTTGTGGTGAACACGCCGGGGTGAAGAAACAAACATCACCTTCCAATCTTTAGGTAGTACGGCCTTTCGCAATACGCCAAAGTCGTTTACTTGCTTTTCAGCAGCTTTGCGACCCGGTACGCCGGAGACCCAGAAAATCGGTAGGTCAGAGAGCGATTCAAACATCTCTGATAATTGAGATGGGTCACGTCGAGCTACGAGGTTCCTTGAATGATCTTCAGCGAAATTTAGCGGACCCCGGTTCAAGACCACGATTAACTTCCTGTCGGATAATAGCTTCATCGCCATTTGATACAGAGTTTCGGCTTCGCTGGAGTACGAAGCGGTATTTGATAAATCACCGCTCTGTTGAGCCATGGAATTTGGCCTATCGTGGCGCTAAAAGCTCTTGATCGAGCCATTGCCGCACACGACGGTCGTTTACATTTAGTTCCAAGCTCAATCACGCTAACTGGTAGCCGTCAAAATTCGCATCTCGTAAATCAACTTTGACACGCAAATCGACCGCTAACTAAAATCAGTTGTTCGACATTGTTCTGATCTAGTTACGCGCACAGTTCGGAGAACTATGACCTCCAGCCCTCCAAAGACAGCAGGTGAATTACGAGAGGCTTTCCTTTCGTACTTCGAAGGACATGACCACCTTCGAATGCCCTCGTCATCGCTGATCCCTGCCGCTGACCCGACATTGCTTCTCACAAACTCGGGGATGGCACAGTTCAAGCCGTACTTTTCTGGAGAAAAAGAGGCACCTCACCCGCGTGTCACGACTTCACAGAAGTGCTTCCGAACCACCGATATCGAAGAAGTTGGAGACGACACGCATTTAACGATGTTTGAAATGCTGGGCAATTTCAGCTTCGGTGACTACTTCAAAAAAGAGGCGTGCGCATGGGCGCTCGATCTACTTACTAACCGATTCGGTCTTGATCCAAAACGACTGTACTACACCGTCTATACCACTGACGACGAAGCAGAAAACATCTGGAAAGAGTTGGGAATTCCAGCCGATCGAATCTACCGATTTGGTAATGAAGACAACTGGTGGGGACCGGCGGGGGACGAGGGCGTATGTGGCCCGAGCTCAGAGATCAACTACTACCAAGGGTCACTCGATGACGTTCCAGCGGTAGATGATCCTGTTCGCAAAGGTGTGTGGGGACCGAACTATCACGACGATTTCGTAGAGTTGTACAACCTCGTATTCACTCAGTTCTACCGTGATCTTGACGGAAACGACACGGTGCTACCGGCTAAGAACATCGACACCGGCATGGGATTCGAGCGCATGCTTGCTGTGCTTCAAGGCGAATCAAATGTGTATGAAACCGATGCGTTCAGGCCAATCATTGCCAAAGTCGAGCAACTGTCTGGAAAAGAGTGGGGGCAGGATAAAGAAACCGACAAAGCTATGCGGATTGTTGCCGAGCACGCACGGTCAGCTTCATTCCTGATTGGTGACGGAGTTATTCCTGGCAACTCGGGTCGAGGTTACGTTCTTCGCCGTCTAATTCGACGCGGAATGCTATTTGGACGCGAGCTAGGCATGCACACGCCTATGCTTTCGTCAATTTCAAAAACTGTTTCCGATCACATGGGACATGTATATTCTGAGCTAGTTGGTAACTACGAGTTCATCAAGGATGTCCTTGAGCAGGAAGAGAACAGCTTCTCCCGAACGCTTGAGTTCGGCGCTCTGGTGCTTTCAGGAATGGTCAACTACCGCAGCGAACATCCTGATGCAGCCGCGCAACTTAAAGATGGCAAAAAGCTGAACTCGCATATGGGCGATGACGGCAAGTCAGTGGGAACTCGTTTGGCTATGGCCGAACTTGCACGACTGGTCGAATCCGGTGATGTGGATGCTATCGATAGCTGGCGATCCAACGTTTCAGGGACTGAGGCGTTTGTTCTGTACGACACATACGGCTATCCAGTCGAAGTGACCGAAGAAGTCGCTGGAGAAGAAGATCTGACAGTCGACCGAGCCGGCTTCGAGACGGAAATGGAAGCCCAGCGCGAGCGAGGACGTGCAGCTGGCGGGTTTGGCGGGAACGCTGAGTCGACCCGGATATACGAATATCTCGGCGTCGAAGACACACCGTTTACTGGTTATGAGACTCTTGTCTCGGAAACAACGATCACAGCTATAGTTCAAAACGGGGAAGCCGTCGATTCGGCTAATGAAGGCGACAAGGTCGAGATAATTCTCGGTGAGACGCCGTTCTACGCTGCTCGTGGTGGTCAAGTCGGCGACACCGGCATAATTTCTGGCGACGGTGTCGAAGTAACGATTAACGACACACAGGCTCCATACGGTCACGTGAATGTTCACTCTGGAACAATAACATCCGGTTCGTTGAGAAAAGGTACCAGCGTTACCGCCTCGGTCGACGGAGAGCGTCGAGAACGCATTCGGCGCAATCACACAGCTACTCACCTAGTACATGCCGCTCTGCGTGAAATTGTCGGCAGTCACGTTAGGCAGGCTGGTTCTGTTGTAGACCCTGATCGACTGCGATTCGACTTCACCAATATGAAGGCTCTAACCCGCGACCAGATAAAAGCGGTCCAAGATCGTGTTAACGAGAAAATTCGACTTAACCGAGAAGTTGAGGTTCATTGGACAACGTATGGCGAGGCCGTAGAAGAAGGCGCATTGGCGTTCTTCGGCGACACCTATGACAACGAGGTTCGCACCATCAAGATCGATGCTCCGTGGAGCTACGAGCTTTGCGGTGGAACGCACATGGATCACACTGGTGGAATTGGCACGTTTGTCATCACGTCTGAAGCTGGCATTGGATCGGGAATGCGCCGAATGGAAGCGATCACCGGTGTTGCGTCGGAAGAAGCGATATTTGAACGATTCGGTGCTCTCGACGAGATCGCTCTGAAATTCCGTGTTCCTGCGGCTGATGCTGGAGACCGAGTCAACTCATTGGCGAGCGATCTGGCACAGGCTCGCAAGCAGGTGGAACAGCTTGAAGAAAAACTTCTTCAAGCAAGTGTCAGTGGTGGTAGTTCAAACAGTTCCGCCATGAGCTTTGATATCGAATTAGGCGACGTTTCGATTCACGTTGAAGTAAGCGAAGTGCCAGCGTCCAACTTCGGTGCGCTTCGAAAAACCGGGGAACATCTGAAGAATCAGATCGGTAAAGGTGTGTTAGTACTGGGCAGCGTGATCGAAGGCAAGCCGACAGTCGTAGTTATGGCGACCGATGACACGATAAAAGCTGGAATTCACTCGGGCAATATCGCAAAGGCAATCGCGGGCTTTATGGGTGGTGGTGGTGGTGGAAATCCGGCGGTGGCTCAGGCAGGTGGCAAGAATGCTGAGCAACTACCTAAGGCTCTTGCAGCTACCGAGGGAATCATTCGTGAATCGCTAAGCGGTCGGGTAGGGGACTAGTCATCAAAGATCATGGCAGATTACTCGGAGTCGATTATGGTGAGGCTCGTATTGGGCTCGCCATAAGTGATCCTACTGGCACGATTGCGACTCCGCTGGAAGCGATCAAGGCATCTGGAAATCAGGATGCTTCGAACATTACTAAAGTTGCGATCGAACGCAATGCTCGTGGAATTGTGGTGGGTCTTCCGCTTTCTTTAGACGGTTCACAGGGTCCCGCTGCTCGCAAAGTTAATGCTTTTTGTGCTCGACTTCGCAAAGAGACCGATTTGCCGGTCATGGCGTGGGACGAACGGATGACAACGTTAGAGGCACATTCGCTATTAAGACAGACCGGAAAGTATCCTTCGAAAGCACGTGGAGCGGCTAGAGGCAAGATAGACTCAGCATCGGCCGCAATTATCCTCAACTCTTATATGCAGTCGAACTAGATTTGTCCGTACGTGGACTTGGAGAAGTATGAGCAGCAATATCGGCATCATGGGTCATCCTATAGGACACACTAAATCACCCATCTTCCAGCAGGCTGGACTTGACGAACTCGGAATCGACGAGACGTTCGAGGCGTGGGATGTACTACCAGAGGATTTAGAAGCCAAGGTAGCGACTTTCCGTGAAAGTGGTTTCATCGCTTCGTGCGTGACGCTTCCGTACAAGCAAGATGTGATTCCTTTGGTGGATGAACTAACCGAAGCGGCTGAAGCGATTGGCGCAGTGAACTGGATTTTCAATCGCGACGGCAAGCTCGTTGGACACAATACTGACGGTTCCGGATTTCTTCGGGCGCTCAAGGAAAAAGCCGGATTTGACCCGAAGGGCGCAGATGCGGTTGTATTTGGAGCCGGTGGAGCTGCCCGGGCGATTATTTACGCATTGAAAACAGCTGGGGTAAATCGACTAACGATTGCGAATCGAACAGTCGAGAAGGCTCAAGCTCTCGCAAACGACTTCACTGCAGGTCGATTCAAGCCGACCGCTACCAGTATCAGTCGAGACGAATTAACTAACTATGTTCCATATGCGAATTTGCTCGTAAACGCTACTTCTTTGGGGATGGTTGGTGGTCCTGCAGAGCTGGCAACGCCAGCTACTGCCGACATGATTTCAGCCGATGCCGTGGGATATGACGTTGTCTACGCTCCGCCAACAACTAAGTTCCTGCGTGAGGTCGAAGAAGCCGGTGGGGAACCGGCAGGTGGCATGACGATGTTGGTGTTCCAGGGAATTGAAGGTTTCGAGATGGCGACTGGTCAGACTGCACCAGTCGACACGATGTTTAGCGCGATTGAAAAGGCATTAAAATCCGGTTAATTCGGTGCAGCTTCTGGCAACTGCCTATAATCGAAGATACAAAATATCAAGTGGGGTC
Source organism: Dehalococcoidia bacterium (assembly GCA_028821715.1). Taxonomy (GTDB): domain Bacteria; phylum Chloroflexota; class Dehalococcoidia; order Lucifugimonadales; family Lucifugimonadaceae; genus Lucifugimonas. Next base: position 3,461 of record JAPKFF010000035.1, on the reverse strand, counting down.
ATGAAGTGCGATTGAAGTATGATTTCTCCCTCCGCTTGATATGACATATATCTGCCGACAACCCTCACAGTGAACGAGAATCTTTACGAATGACGACTTTTCGATACCTCACGGCCGGTGAATCACACGGTCAAGGCCTGACAGTAATTGTTGAGGGGATTCCCGCTGGTCTTGAACTAACCGAGGAGTACATCGAAAAACAGATGTCTCGTCGGCAAAAAGGCTACGGTTCAGGCGGTCGCATGAAGATCGAGAAAGATCGCGCTGATCTTCGTTCAGGTGTTCGTCATGGAATATCTCTTGGCTCGCCGATCGCAATGTGGATCGAAAACAAAGACTTCGCCAACTGGGCAGACGCTATGTCGGTTTCCGAAGTCGGCGATGATGTGGACAAGAAGGTCTACACAAAAATTGTTCCCGGGCACGCTGATTTCCCGGGTGCGCTGAAATACGTGCAACATGATCTTCGCAACGTGCTAGAACGAGCGTCAGCTCGAGAGACCGCAGCAAGAGTTGCCGCAGGTTCTATTGCACGACGACTTCTCGAAGAAATAGGTATTTCAATTCACTCGAGATCTGTTACAACCGGTGATCAAGACGGACGTTCGGTAGCGACTGAGGACGTCGACTGGGACGTTGTTGAAGGTTCGGAAGTTCGCGCATCAGATGCCGATGCAGATGCCCGATTCAAAGCTGCAATCGATAAATCAAAGAAGGAACGCACGACCATTGGTGGTGTGTTCGAAGTTGTCGCGTTTGGAGCACCTGTCGGTCTAGGTAGCTACGTTCACTGGGATCGCAAGCTGGATGCACGGCTAGCTCATTCAATGATGAGCATCAACGCCGTGAAGGGTGTAGAAATCGGCACAGGTTTTTCAAACACTCGCAAGCCAGGCCGTGAAGTTCAAGATGTGATTGAGCCTGACTCGTCTGACCCGCGCCGATTCAAGCAGATTACGAATCATGCTGGTGGAATCGAAGGCGGTATGTCAAACGGAAATCCGATCGTTGTGAACGTAGCGATCAAGCCCATCGCCACTATGACAAATCCACTTCCATCAGTAGATATCAACACAGGCGAACTCGTAGACGCCGCTTACAACCGCAGCGACATATGTCAGGTCGCCCGAGCGTGTCCGGTGGGTGAAGCAATGATGGCTCTCACGCTGGTCGAGGCGATGCTCGAGAAGTTCGGTGGCGATTCGCTCGAAGAGATCAAGCGTAACTACGCGGGGTACGTCGAATCTCACCAAGAATTTGGTAACAGCTAGGCTTCATTTTTCAGAAGCTACGGAACAGACAAGCATTGAGCGAAACTACCGGCGCCAAGCCGAACATATACCTGATTGGTCTTTCGGGAACCGGCAAGACTCGATCTGGTCGGCGCGTCGCCGAGTTACTGGGCTGGCCGTTTGTCGAGATGGATGGCGTAATCGAAGATCGAGCACGCAAGTCAATTCCTCTCATATTTAAAGAGAACGGTGAAGACTACTTTCGTGATCTTGAATCTCAAATACTCGAAGAGGTAGCGGAACGAGGCGGTCGCATAGTTTCGACTGGTGGCGGTGTTCCCGTGAAAGAAACAAATCGCGCGACTATGAAGTCTTCCGGTTTGGTTGTTAGATTGAGCGCTAGCCCTGAGGTAATTCATCAGAGACTAGTAAGGTCAGCAAATCAGCGAGGTCGCACATTGCGTCCATTACTTGGCGACGATGCACCTATTGAAAAACTTCGTAAAATGCTGCTTGAACGTGAAGATGCCTATTCGACTGCGAATGTGATTGTCGACACCGAGGCCAAATCTCACGACGAGGTCGCTGAAGCGATTGCTGAAGCCTGGCGAAATAGTGGGATGACGGATTCAAATGACTGACCATGACCAAAACCTTGCTGCAACCGTAAATACGACTCAGGGAAGCTACCGAGTTGTAGTCGGTCGAAATATTATCGATGACCTGGGTTTTGAACTTGCCAAAACGGGCCTTAAGGGCAGGGCGTTCTTAGTCGCTGATGCAATGATGTTCCCGAATCCAACTCGTAAAGCCCAGGAAGCGCTCGAACGTGGCGGTTATGAAACCCATCTTCTCGCATTGGAAATCGGTGAGAAGAACAAGAATGTCGAAACAGTTCAAGTTGTCTACGAATGGCTAGCTGATCTACGAGTCGAACGCGGCGACATTATTGTGGCGATGGGCGGTGGTGTTACTGGTGATCTCGTTGGCTTTGTTGCTGCAACGTGGCTACGAGGGGTCGCTGTAGTTCATGTGCCTACAAGCCTCGCTGCGATGGTCGATTCATCGATTGGCGGCAAGACCGGCGTGAATATTCCGACCGGGAAGAATTTGATCGGTGCTTTTCATCAACCAAAGTTAGTGCTGCAGGATGTGGCACATCTGAGATCGTTGCCTGCACGCGAGATGTCTGCTGGCTGGGCCGAGGCTGTAAAGCACGGATTTATTCTGGATGCACAACTTCTCGACACATTCGAGCGGTTGGCTTCACAGATGAAATCGCTCGACGGTGAAGAGCCTGTAGCGGCTATTCGACGAAGTGTTGCCATAAAGGGTGAAATCGTTTCGGCCGACGAATTCGAAACCGGCGATCACCGAGTACTGCTGAATTACGGTCACACCGTGGGGCATGCGATAGAGAAGGTTTCTGGATACGGAACGTACTTGCACGGTGAGGCTGTTGCCATAGGGATGATGGTCGCTGCGAGAATCGCCGAGAAGCTTGGCATGATCGACCCAGAGCTGGTGGATCGTCAACGCAGAGTGCTTGAGAGCTACGATCTTCCCGTAAAGGCTCCAGGTCTCAACGTTGACGAATTGATCGACGCTACAAAGAGCGATAAGAAATCTCGTGGCGGAACGATTCGATGGGTGCTGCTAGAAGGACCGGGCAAAGCCACCACGCGCGACGACGTGCCTGACGAGATAGTGCGAGAAGCGATTCTTAGTGTTATCAGTTAGATTTCGATGATGAGATTTCCCTGTCGCCAGTTTGGCAATTCGGCGATTATTTCGCCGTCGGAACCAAACAATACCGACCACCCCAGAAAGCCTTCATCTACGGTCGATCCGGCTTGCGTGCAGACAGCAATGTAAATTCCTAGTTCTTTAGCCCGTTTAGTGTCAATATCGATGCAAGATGTTCGCCACCAGTCGAACCCACTCTGCAATGAAGCGTCGTCGGTCTTGCGGTCTCCGTACAAGCCAGGTACCGATGGGTGAAAGACTATTGCTGCTCCAGCGTTAGAGATTGCAACGAATTCGGTTGGTACCGAATGACCAGCACACACAGCCACGCCGAATCCTACATTGGCAACTTCTCCGAAATACGATTCTGTTTCTGGGCTGAATAATGTTTCGTTATCAGCACAATTCCTTTTTCGATAAATCCCACTGAGCATTCCGTTGCTGGTGTTGATCTTCGAGATGTACGGTCCGCCGTTGGAGTTG
>JAPKFF010000034.1:0-18575 GCA_028821715.1 Dehalococcoidia bacterium | reverse complement strand
GCTCGACGACGGCATCACAGCGATGAAGTGGGCGTTCACCGATCAGTTCGCTGATATCAACCGCGGTACCCACATTTCAAATGAAGACATGAAGCTGCTGTTGAAGCCGGTCGAGGACATCAGAGCCGCCGTTGGTGATCAGATCGAAGTAGCCAATGATGGGCACGGACGCTGGAACCTCAACTCGGCTATCAAGATCGGTAAGGCAATGGATCATCTCGACATGATGTGGCAGGAAGAACTCATTCAACCGACCAACGTCGAAAGCCACTTGCGACTCGCTGACGAACTCGAAGCTCCTATTTGTGTTTCTGAGCGACTTATCAGCAAATATCAATTTAGGGAATACCTAAAGGCAGGAGCGGCCGAAGTCGTTATGCCCGACTTGATTTGGACAGGAGGGATTACGGAAACCAAGAAAATTTGCACAATGGCCGAGGCTGAACAGCGCCCTGTAGCCCCCCATGATATGACGGGCCCAGTAAACGTATTTGCCTGCGCACATATCTCAATGAACGCACCGAATGTGTTCCTTATGGAAAGCTGCCGAGCGTTCTACGGTAAGGGCGGCTGGTACGAGAAGGTTCTCGAAACAAACATCAAAGTGATCGATGGATACATGCTTGCTCCAGAAGGTCCCGGTCTAGGTACTCGGCTTCGAAAGGATTTGTTCGATAGATCAGACATCACTATCGAAGTCACCGACGAACCCGGACAACACTTCCACTGGGGTGGGCATGAGTCGCCAGTATTCGAGGTTGTTGGTAATCGGGGCGAACGCCGAGTACAGTATCGAGAGTCATGGACAGGAAATGATCCAGATATGATCTCGGATGTACGCGATCGATAGTTAATACAATCAGTTCGCCCAATATCCGCACAGATTCCCATGAAGCGTTTGCAATTTAAACAGAAACCCTGCTTTGTACTCGACGCTTGGATTGACGGTGAAAAACACCCAGGTATGACTCACTCATCAGCAACCGCGACGAGCGAGCATCGCTGGATTTTTTACAGCTCATACCGGGTAGATCAAAGGGATCACACTAGAGATCGAAGCAGGCAAGCGGATTCTTCAGACATGGAGTACGACAGATTTCGAAGGTAATGACCTCGATTATCCTATAGAGGTCATTCTTGAGCTAGTCGAAACCGGTACAAAGCTAACTCTTCGCCATTGGAATATTCCCGACGATCAAGCCGACAACTAGGAGTAGGGCTGGAAAAATTTCTAATTCACGCCGATGGTCGACTATTTCTGTAATGGTGCGGGCGAATAAAACGCCCTATGCGTCTGGCGATCCAGCTTTAGCTGCAACTTCCAGATCTATAGATCGATCACGAGGCTGAGTCGGCGACATCACGATCTCTTCGATAACTGTTCGCCCAGGTAAAGTCGCACACAGCAAAATGGCTGCAGCAACGTCTTCCGGCATCATCATCGTTGCACGGGCGTCGGCATCTGGATTGTGAGGTCGCTTATTGAGAATGGGTGTATCAACCTCAGCCGGCAAAATCGTTGAAGCCCGAATTCCTTTAGCATTTAGCTCAGCATTGATGCCGCGCATCATGTTGTATGAAGCCGACTTTGCAGCGCTGTAAGCCGCCCCACCAAGCAATCCAGGATGGAGTGCTGCGTAAGAGGATGTGGTTACTACAGTTCCGCCACCGTTTTCAATCATCGAACCGACAACCGACTGAGTGAGTCGGTAAACGCCTTCGACGTTCACTTTGAATACGCTCGCCCATTCTTCCGGACCCACGTACTGAATCGATCGCACATGGGAACTGTGTCCAGCATTGTTCACAAGAACATCAACCTGCCCAAACTCGGCAATAGTCCAAGTACCGAGACCGGCCGCTGCATCGCCATCTTCCAAATCAACTGACTTGGCGACGGCGCACCCGCCTTTGGCTTCTATTAGCGTCACGACTTCATTCAACGGTTCAATTCGACGTCCGGCCAGAACCAGTTTCGCTCCCTGATCGGAAAACATCAACGCGGCTTCTCGGCCGATTCCCGTTCCAGCGCCAGTGATGATCGCTACTTGATCTTCGAGTTGTCCCATCGTTTCATATTCCAGTATGTTCTTGTTACTTCGTGCTGCTGAGATCGAGTAAGTTTACTTCCATCTTTTCCAGTCATGTCGTTCATCTTCGACGATCATATCGGCGAGTTCTCTACCCATCTTGATCGAATAGTTTGTTCCACGGTCTTCTGGGTAGATCTGAGTCGTGTTCGCCAAATAAAGCTTCTTGAACGGCGTTCGATGATCGGCAATAACTTTGGAGTAGTTGGTACCGATAATCGGTTGCGCAGCGCTAAGTGCGTTGTAATGAACTTTTTTGATCCACGAACGTTCGAATCCAGGATTAAACTTGGTCAAATGCGGCAAATACAGATCGAGTAGTTCGTCTTTCGACAAGCTGAACAACGGGTCGGTCCTATCGAGATAGTTGGTCAAGTACAGAATATTTCTGCCGTCGTACCACTCTTTAGGCAACATATTCGTGTGTTCGATTAAACCTAGGAACGGCACGTCAGGATCAGCGATGTTCATCCAGTAGTACTGAGTGAGAGGTCGGTCCATCTCAAGAACTACGACTACAGCTGCCAGATAGTGAACGTCGGTAAGGCGCTTTTTGTAATCCTCTGGCAGATCGACCAGATCAGGAAATGAGAATGAAGGAACAGTCGACAGAATAGTGTCGAACTCTTCCCGAATTTGTTCTCCCGATGGCGACTTAGCAATCAATGCTTTCGCAACACCGTCGACAACTTCAACTCTCTCAACAGGCGTTGAAATATGAATTTCGCCATCATGAGATTTAATAGCATCAGTTAGCTTGTCAAAGATAGTGTCGAAACTTCCATCGGGGTAACCAAGCATCTCTCGACCGCGTATGCCTTGCCGGGAAGCGAACCGGGTCTGAATCTTTGACCAAAACCACGGCATACCGATCTGATCGTAAAACTCGCCGAACTTGCCTTTGAGAAGCGGAGCCCAAACTTTCTCATATGCCTTACCGCCGAGCCGTTCTCTCAGCCAGTAGTCGGCAGTCTGGTCTTCAAGGTCGCGCCATTCGCTAATACGACCGACCTTAAGTGCAAATAATCCGAGCTTGATTCGATCGAAAAATGGAATCGCTCCAAATCGGAGAAGATCTAATGCAGTGGTGGTCTTATAAACCTTCCCAGACGTGTACGTGCCCACCCGTGACGGATACCACTTCATTGCCTCGACCACGCCAAGATCCGACATCAAATCGAGAATCGCTTGGTCGTTGGTGAACAGGTGGTGATAGCCACGTTCTAACGGACTTCCGCCAACCTGAATCGTCGAAGCCTGCCCACCGATAAACGGTGCTGACTCGTATACGACTGCTTTGTGACCTTTTGCAGAAAGATAAAACGCTGCGGAAAGTCCTGCCGCTCCGGCACCGATAATTCCAATTTTCATTAGGACGAAATATCTCCTGCAATCGGTTGATCCGATTCTTTAGCGCCCTTCATTAGGCTGGAAAGCGAATTGCCGTCCATGACCAACAACACAGCCCCGACAACTGTCGGCGGCACCCAAAGCACCACGTGAACTGTCAGAGCGTAAGCAGCGGCTACTTCCTGCCCTATTCCGAGTGCCACCAATGCGGCAGCACCGAAGAAGTCGAAAGGACCCCAACTACCAGCTGTGGATGGCAAAACACCGGCGAGATTTGCTGCTGCTGTGAACACAAGTATCGCAACGATAAACTCGACTTGGCTGTCGAATATTGGTCGGAGATCGAAACCAATAGCGATCAGGTAGTACATCGTAGCTTCCGAAGCCCAAACCGGAAGCGACCACGCAAACACCTTCGCCAGATCAGCGGGTGAACGAACAACCGTAAGCCCTTCGATCAGTCGATCGGCAATACCTAGCAAACGATCCCGTAAACCACGGCCGAGCATGAACATAAAACGGTCGATCCACTGGAGAACTGTTGTTCGGCTGGCAGTAGAAATTACCAATACGGCGCTGAATACCGCTAAGAACGGCAGCAAGGCCACCACGGCGAGCATCGCTGCCCCGCCAGGCACATCGGAAGAAATATCACCAACTGCCCGTTCTACACCAACTGTGCCCATCAGCCCAGCCGCTGCCAGGAAAAATAGCAACGCTAGTACGTCGGTGGCTCGTTCGACAGCGACAGTGCCGAATGCCGCTGGAGCAGAGCATGATTCACGAAGGCTCAGGTAATACGAACGAACAACTTCACCGATTCGAACCGGAATTAGATTGTTCGCCATGTAGCCGACTACAACCACCGAATAGATGCTTTTCTTGGGTGCGCCAATAAGTGGACGAAGTAGGAATTTCCAGCGCTCTGATCTGAACCATACGGCCACGAAATAGAAAGCTAGTGACGGAGCTACGTACAGGTAATTGGCTTCAGCCAGAACATAGCCGATCGTATCGAAATCGACAAATAACCATACGAACACGCCGAGGAATGCTGCGCTTCCGATTGCGCCCAGCCAGAAGGCTTTATTCCAAAAAAACATACGGCGTTACCGGTGTCCTTAAACTCTCAAACAACGAAACGATCTACTTGGCGGGCACTAACGGTACTTCGTCAGAGAAATAAACGTAGGAATCGATTGTGCCCAACGGGTTCGAAAGTTCCCTGTAAAGGAAATAGTCTAACGATCCTGTCCAGCGGTTTCGATCCAACAACGTGTCAAAGAACGTCTTTGGAGTTACATCTCGATACCGTTCAGGGAACCACCAACGATGAACTAGTCTTCGACCTTCAGAAAAGCCATCTGGCATTTTAGTTATCGCTGTCGTCTGATTGTTTACGTTAATTACAGCTATCAATCGATCGTCAGCCACCTTGATTTCATCCGCCGTGTGATCTCTGTAGGAAACCTCGGTATAGCGCCTGAGATACCACTGCCAAGGCCAAGAGTAGGCATCACGAATATCGATTGCGAGTTTTATCTCGTAACGATCTCCCGTGAGACCAGCGGTCTGTTCTATCTCTTTAACGAGATTATGTATGTCAGGTGCTGTCTGCGTGTACACGAGCATTTCAACCGGAATGTCGCCGTTCTCGAAGGTGGCGATCCAACCTGCACGGAATGTAAAACCAAACATAATTACTACGGTCAACAATCCAACTATGCAAAGAGCTTGCGACCGACCAATTCTTGAACCCAGAACTTGAAGTCCGAGAAGCAGCAGCCCAAGAACAGCCAAAATAGCCCAAACAGCCGCAAATTGGCGTGACCCTTCCCCGAGATCATGACCCACGATATTCCAAAGCATCATGTAGAACAACGGCACACCGACAATGGCAAGTCCCGCCCGGTTTCTCCAAGCCTTGCGCCAATCGATAGACATGACTATGTCATTGACCGTGCTGGCTGCGAGTATTACTGCCGGCAAAGCGATGTTCACTAGCAACCACGGCATCTTCTCACCAGCCTCCGTGTAGGCGATGAACGTGCCGACAGTCCAGAAGAACAGGAATTTATTGAACTTGGTGGTTCGTATGACAAGAGTCAACGCAATTGCAGATCCATACACCGTAAGCAAGGCCAATTGACCGACGTAGGTGAGAACATCCTGTTCAGCGCGTTTAATGAGTCCCTTTTCGAAACTCAAACTGTCGTTTGCCAAAACCAACATCGCACCGGCGATAAGAGCGATGAGAATCCAAGGACGGAGTCCCGATTTGAACCCGTAGTACAAGGCCGCACCAGCTGCGACTGCAAAGGGCATGAACTCGTAGATCGTGCCAATGGTGAAGTAGTAATACCAAGGCTGATTACCACGAGCCACGTCTTGTTGAGCAAGCCAATACCCAAGCGACTGCCAAGCTCCGCTACCGACTCCGGCAGGATTGGAACCGAAATTCGCGAATAATAAGATAAATACAAGGGCGAATACAGCGAACGCTCCTAGGAACACTCGTCTGTTCCAATACCAACCGGCCGCCAACGCCGCTCCAAGGAACACTGCGCTAATACCTATAGCCACGTACCAACCTGATCCGTTAGGACTTCCAGTCGGCACTCCCGGAGTGCCATCTTCTGCAGCCAGTACCACGCCGAACACACCTTGAAATATGGCAAGCCCTGCGGCCAATAACGGTAAAGTCAAAGTGGCCAGCAATACTAAGAAAGATGCTTCAGGACTGAATTCAGCGAGTGATCGACGTGCGTACAACCAATCGCGAATTTCTTTCCACACTTGAGTGACTAAAAACCCGCCGAGCAATGCAATAACGATGTATTGGGTTTCTTTAGTGGCGAAACCCACAGCGACCAGTGCTGCACCGATGTACAGCCAACGGTTTTTAGGCTTGTCGATATATCGCCACATAACGCCGACCAAAGCCAACGTGAATACAGCCATAAATATGTCGTTTCGAGCGAAACGACTGTAGTAAAGAATCGATGGCGAGAAGGCGAGCATGAAGCCGGCTGTCAGAGCACCAAATTGACCGATTCGAGGCTTCAGAATCAAAGGAACAAGTACTAGTCCAGTCCCGAATAAAGCCATAGGGAGTCGAAGAGAGAAGTCGCTGTCACCGAAAAGAAAGAATGATGTTGCCATGGAGTGGAACAGAAACATTCCGTGCATTAGCGGATTGTGGTCGTATCCACCACCGTTGAACAGTTGGTATGCGAAATAACCGTGAAGGCTCTCGTCGTGATGGACAGCTCGACCGCCGAGATCGTAAAGCCTCATGGCGAGAGCAACAAGTACGAGACCCGTGTAGATAGAGAATTCAATTCGGAAAGGAATAGAAAACCCGTTTCGGGACTTCGACTGTTCTTGAGTTAGATCAGGTGCAATTGTGGGTTTATGAACGAGACGAGCAGCGTCACCAGTCACCCAATGACCATCGACCCAAAGACCGTCGGTGGACTGGGCGTTATCTGAAGATTCACTTGGTCGAATATCTGTCGTCAAAAGTAGTTAATCGATGCTGAACACGGTGTAAAGACCGTGCTCGATAATACGGTCACCAAGCCTATCGAACATTCCCGCCACAATGTTGCCGTAGGTTGCTCTTTCCCGAGGGCCTAAGACCACCATTGTAATGCCATATTTGTCAATCAATGCTTGAAGTTCGTCTGTATTTATAGTCGTATAGATCGTTCGGACATCCTCTTCCCGATCAGCAAACAGTTCATCGGTACCGTGCCATTGCCTTTCGTGAAATACCCAACCGATAACCGTAGGAACTCCAGACGATCCCGAAATTCGAGCATATTCGGAATAACTATCCCCGATAGCTTCGACCATTACGTCGTCAGAACCAGCAATTTCCCGTAAATCGTTTATTACATTCAATTCATCGGAATCTTTAGATTCCATATAGCTCAAACTGTCGATATTTGGGCCCAATCCTGATGATGTTGTTTTAGCAACTGCAGCCGCTACTGGGAAATAAACCGAACTGAGTGCTAGTACGGCGACAATAGCAAGCGCTGTTCTACTTAGAAGCTTCTTTCGCCCGGTCACTAGCGAGTGGTGTTTCAACCACACGTAGGTTCCATACCCGCCTACCACCGATAGAACGATCCACGCTTGATAATAGAATTTGAAAACCGTGTTCATTCGATTGCCGAATAAATCGTGAACGAAGAACAGTTCAGCTGCAAAAAACAGATACAGCGTAAGCGCCCCGAGCATTGTTACGAAGTGGCTGCCATCATCGGCACCACGCCTAGCACGAGTCAACAGCACGGCAATAAGAGTCGCTGAAGCCACTCCTAAGACGGCGGTTACAGGAAGTCTAGACACGATGTCGGACGGATTCGCCGATTCGTTGAACGCCAAATGGGTTACCGCCCAAACCAGCCACGGAACAACTGTAAGCATCCCAGCCGTAATCCAGGCTGGTCGCCAAAACAGATGACTTCGCCGTTCTGCGACAGCTTTCTTACCTACCAACAATTGTACGACTACGTTTGTGTAGCGACTGGCAAGAATGATCGCTGTAGGTGCTGCGACAAGTATAAGTAGAGACCATATCGACAAGAAGTGAATAGGTCGCGATCCGTATTTCACAGGAGCGAGTGGCGGCCATTGAACTTGGCTCTCGGCTGTGCCGAAGTAGAACGGCGAATAGACCAATATTCCAATAACCCAAAGAAACATCATGGGTAATGCAGTTACCAAAATCGATTTGATGCCTGATTTACGTTGCGAAACCCAACCTGCGACAACCAGCCCAATTGACAACAACAATAGTAGCCCAAGGTCCCAGAAATTGATGAAACCAGACGATCCGATCACCAATGCCGTTATCACTGCGGCGCTCACGTTTTTTCTAAGGATTTTGAATGAAATCGTTTTATGCACCAGGAATAATGCCGTGAGTACTGTGAGACCTGTGAGTACGAATGGAATCGACATCAAATGCGGGTGAAAGTCTCCTAACAAGAAACTAAAAAACGGGAACTCTGTGATCGTAAAGTCGAGTCCATTCCCAGCGTCATCAAATGTATTGGTGATTCGTGAACTCTTCCACCACCACCAAAAATCATCAGGGCGCCAGATAGCGATTCTGTCTATCCGCTCGTATCCGTTGCCGTGGTACCAGTTCAATAACCACACAGGAGCGATCTTAGTGATGTCGAGGAGTGTCCATAAACCAGATAGATTTGATACAAGCAGTAACAACGTCGCTGAGACGCCTCCGGCGATTATCGATGGTTTTAGTGCGCCGCCATCTCGTCGAACGAATGTCACGGCCAGCGAGAAGGCTACGGCCGCGCTTAGCCCTGCCACAAGAGCCATGCCGGCATTGAACGCTACTGCCGCCGAACTCCCTGCCATGGCGTTCACGCCGCCGTATATCCAATATCCGAAATAGTAGTAAACGATTGGTTCACCGGCGAGCCATAGATCCTCGGGCGGAGCGTAATCGTCGGTTGTCACGGCTGTCAGCATCATGAGATCCATCGGTTTTTCAGTGCCCGACGCTGCAGGGTCGAATGCCCGCATCGAGAGGAACATCACGAAAAACAGAATAAATACAATTTCTATGGCGACGATTACTCGCCAGCGTCTTAAAACTGCTCGTTTCAGTTGCGCCAAGTCTGAGTAAAGGAACCAGATGCTCACTAGAGCGAGCACTGCCAAGGTCACCCACCAACTCACTGGATCGTTAGGCACCAGCTTGGTGTACGACAGCAGCCACACAGCTGTGGCGATGATCAGCATTCCGATTGGTTTCGAAATCGCCCAACCGCGATCTGCCAAAATCGGAAATGCACGTGCAACAACAGGGAACGCGGTGAGCCCAATAATCTCGACAGTGAGTAGAGTTACGATTGCTTGCAGCATTAGTTGGTGAAGTAGTACTTCAAAGCCAGTTCCTCGCTAGCTAGTCGGTTCGGGAAGCAAGGCTGCCGCGAACGCTTCTGAATCAAACAAAGACATGTCAGATGATTTCTCGCCGGTTCCTATAAACCAGATCGGCAATCCTAGTTCTCCCGCGATAGCGACCGCCACTCCGCCCTTTGCTGTTCCATCTAGCTTAGTAAGAAATACACCATTGCAATTCACAGATTCAGTGAACGACTTAGCCTGAATCATTCCGTTTTGTCCGGTGGTACCATCGATAACCAGCATGATTCGTTGTGTAAATCCTGAACCGTTTTTTTCTACGATTCCGTGAACCTTGCGAAGTTCTTCCATCAAGTTGTGCGTAGTGTGAAGGCGTCCAGCTGTATCGATAATCAGCAGATCAATATTTCGTGCCTTAGCGGCATTTATAGCGTCGAATACCACAGCACCGGGGTCACTTCCGGCTGATTGTGAGATCACCGGTACGCCGAGCCGTTCGCCCCATATTTGGATTTGCTCGATTGCCCCAGCCCGAAATGTGTCAGCCGCGGCGAGCATTATGTTCTTGCCTTCAGACTTCGCCCCATCAACGATTTTCGCGATCGAAGTCGTTTTACCAGCACCGTTCACGCCAACCACCAGCAATATCACTGGTTCGCCGGCAGGAATTGGATCAATGTTCGTTGAATCAGTGAGCATTTCAGTGATCAGATCGCGCATTCGAACACGAACCTGATCTGGTTCTTTGATAAATTCGTTCTTGAACTGATTTCGCAGATCATCGATCAGACTCATCGTCGTGTTCACACCGACGTCAGAAATAATGAGTGCTTCTTCGAGTTCATCCCAGAAGTCATCATCTATTTTCGAACGACTGAAAATACCGCCAAGTCGACCTCTCCAGGCTGATCCTGTCTTGGCCGAACTTTCAGTAGTCTTTTCTTTGTTTTTAAATACGCCGAACAGTGTCGGTTCCTCTTTTCAGTCATCTGCGTTTTTTTGCGAATCGAACGTTATTCGTCTAACTTCGACTTGAGTATGTTTAGTGCCTTAGCCGCGGCTTCTCGTTCCGCATCAATCTTCCTAGATCCCGTGCCTGACGCTATTGCTTCGCCGTCGATAACGACTTCCATCGTAAATACGATATCGCTTGGCAGTCCCGATTCCGAGACTAGACGATAACGAGGCGGTTTGCCGCCGTTCCCTTGTAAATATTCCTGCAACACCGATTTCGGGTCTTTTCGCGTTTCGGTACGGAGTACGTCGTCTACATACGGACCTAACCAATGATTAACGAAGGAATAAACGTGTTCGTATCCCTGATCTACGAAAACCGCTCCAGCCACGGCTTCGAACGAATCAGCTAGGTTGGACTTCCGGTCGTTCCCACCTGCAGCCGCTTCGCCCTTACCCATAACCAGCCACTGCCCCAAGCCAATAGATTTGGAAGCAGCGGCCAACGTTTCCTTGCGAACGACTTGCGACCGTCGAACTGTGAGATCACCTTCCGGTAGATCGGGAGCACCCATGTACAACCGATCGGCAACAACCATTCCTACTATCGAGTCGCCTAGAAATTCCAGTCGTTCATTAGAAATCGGAAGTTCGTCAGGATGTTCGTTTATGTATGACTGATGAGTAAGCGCAAGCATGAGAAGATCACGATTAATGAACGTGACTCCCAGCGCATTTTCTATCGCATCGAGATCTTCTATTTCAAGCGGTGTTGTCGGCAATGTTGTGCAGTCTTAATCTTGAACGCCACGAGGCCAAGGCGGCTGCGGACGTTTGAGTTCGCCAAAATATGTGCGGCTACTTGCGATGCCCATGAAGTCTTTGAATGCACTCAACGATTCATCTTCTGGCGGTGTGTACATCTTTAAGAATGCAGCGGTTCCATCTTCGAACACGAACGTCGGAGTACCAAACACTCCGTGCGTAAGCGCCTCTTCATGATCGATCCCAATTTGAGCGAGAGATTCGTGATCGTCGAGAACCATCGTGAAATGGTCAATATCTAAGTCGGCGGTAACAGCGATAGCTATGATTGATTCACGAGTACGCACGTCTTGGCGTTCAACGTGCTTAGCGTGAAGTATTTTTTCCATATAGTTGTTGTGAGCAGTAGTGCCCTGCTTACGTGCTGCGATACCACCTCGAAGTGGCCAGAGACCTCGACTCACGTATTCGTCGCTCTGCTCCCACGCTTTCCAGTTTTCGCCTTCTTTGGAATTCACTTGCTCTAAAGCAAAGCTACGCCAGTTGATTTCGAGGTCATCCCCGATCTCGTCTTTTACCCTGGCCAGCCAAATGCCGGCCTGACGAACCCATGGTCAGGTGTAGTCGATGAACACATCAATCTTGACCGAAGTATTTTCTGACATTACTAACAACAATTCTTTCGCTAGTCCCTCGCGTATTCCGACAAAGTCTAGCAACGCTACATCAAATCGTTCAGGCAAAGATTTAGGTTTAACGCTTAGTATTTGATTTCAAGCCCAGTAATCAGCGTAAATGCCCAACCTTTCCCAGCTTCTCACATCAAAATCTTCCGCCGAATACAGACGCGTATTCGAACTCTGTCGTGATATATCGAGCGACCTTGACAGCATCGATGGCGTTTACGTCGTCGGTGGAATCGTTCGTGATCTTATTCTCGGCCGTACGCCTGGCGATATTGATCTATCTGTTGTCGGTGACGCCAAAGCGTTATCTCAGGAGCTTACTGCACGGATCGGCGTAAGTGCACCCGATGAATCGCAGTTCATGACGTTCAAAATCGGGACACGCGGAATTTTTTCCGATGTGTCATCGATTGACATCGTAACTGCTCGATCTGAAACCTATGCTGGGTCAGCAGCACTTCCTGATGTTTCGGTTTCGTCGATCGATGAGGATCTAAAGCGAAGAGACTTCACGGTAAACGCGATGGCAATATCGCTAATGGGAACAGACTGGGGAACGCTGGTCGATCCCAAGAACGGGTTAGGCGATGTCATGCGCAAGCGGATCAAAGTGCTGCATGACGATAGTTTTGTCGATGACCCAACTCGAATTTTCCGAGCTGTGCGATACGCCGTTCGTCTTGGGTTCAATATCGATTCCCGCACAAACGAACTTATATCTAAATCTCTATCGAACATTGATCGACTAAGCGGTACACGGGTTCGAAACGAATTTGAACAAATTCTATCGGAGCCTAATAGAGTCGAAATGTTGAAAATGTCCGAGGAAAACGGATTGCTCGCTGCAATTAGTCCAAGTCTCCGAATTGGAACCAAAGCTCTTCAGGTTTTGTCTGAGCAATCTGAATCAGAATCAATTTCTCTAGAACTACCCGATCTTTTGGCTATTATTACGTTCGGCTTAAATGAAGACGAGGCGAAACAGGTTGTAAACCGGTTTAACGGACTCATAACTTGGGATGAATCAATTACTGGAAACGTCCAACTCGCCAAGCATGCAGCAATATTGGATCAGCCAAACCTCGCACCAAGCGAAGTTTCTGAATTACTGCGATCAATTCCACTAGCTTCGATTAACGCCTACATACTTGCCGGACCACCACTGCCTCGCCGTGACAAACTGGTTGAATACGTCGAGAACATTCAATTCATCAAGCCGGAAATTACCGGTGATGATCTTTTGGATATCGGTATCCCGCAAGGGCCAGTAATCGGTCAGCTAATCGACATTGTGCGCAGGGCAAAGCTCGACGGTAAAGTCAGCTCCAAGCAAGAAGAAATCGCCCTCGCTAAAAGTCGACTCCCCGGTTTCCTCACCTAGTAACTAAACCTCGTCTTCAGGCAATGCACGTTCAACGTGTGTGCCGCCCCATTCCGACGCACGACGTGCAAGACGCTCGCGGTGGAACATGTACTGATTCGCCAGCGCTGAGTGTTCTCCGAAGAAATCACGAGCCCAATCGGCGGCGTAACTCAGTGATGCCTTTTCAGGCAGGTCGTACCACTTGTGCATTGCGCGCATAATGTGTCGATCTACAATGAACGATTCCGGCTTGTCTAGCGAGAACGCCAGCACGCAGTCGGCCACTTTCTCCCCAACTCCGTGAAGGGCAACAAGTGCCTCTCGAGCATCCGAATATGATGCCTCTCTGAGATCGGTTAACCGTAATTGACCAGAGGCGACGGCTTCTGCAGCCGGTGAAATATATTTGGCTCGGAATCCGAATCCAAGGTCACGCAGGAATTGTTCGCCAGCTTCAGCAACGACTTCAGGTTCAGGGAAAGTAACATCTCTGACTCCAGGCCCTACTGGATAGCCAAGTCGTTCAGCGGCTGTTCCAACATTGAGCTTGATTCTCGGAATGTTTGATGTGCTTGAAGTGATAAATCCAAATAAAGCTTCCCATGGATCCTGACGAAGAACTCGAAGTCCTGAATACCCGCGCAAAGCAGGTCCTAGGCATGGATCATCGGCAAATCGGGTACGAAAGCCTTCGATATCTTGATCGTGACCAAGATATTCGAGCATCGTGTGCTCGAGGCCCTCGATTTCCTTGCCATCACGAGGTGTGACAACCACTCCACCGTCAATCTCGCTGACATTCACTGTACGACGTCCAACAACGCCTCGATATCCACCCGACTCTTCCGGCCACCACCGAAATGCTTGCCCACCATCTAGGGTCGCAGCAACATCGACGTAGCCTACGGGCAATATCACAGAGCTGGTGGTAGTCGAAGCGCTATCAGTTATCGTCACTCAAATGTCCCATCGCGCCAGCTCTCCAATAAAGGAAATAAGCGCTGTGTACTAACCCGACGAACAGTACATCGCGGTAATGCTCGTTGGAATTTCACGCCGTATTGTTTGGTCACAATTCTATTGTCGAGAATAACGAATACCCCACGGTCGGTGCGAGAACGGATAAGGCGTCCAAAACCCTGTCGGAATCGCTGTACCGCTTCAGGAATGCTGTATTCGTTAAACCCATCTTCGAATAGCTCGCTACGAGCCGCCACTACCGGGTCCGATGGCACTGGGAACGGCAATCTCACCATAACCAATGCGTCTAACGATGCTCCCTGAAGGTCAACACCTTCCCAGAGGCTACTTGTTCCCAATGCGATAGTTCGACCTTCTTCCGCCAGCATTCGCATGATTCGGGCTGGCGAGCCGTCCGCTCCCTGAGCGATGACTCGAATGCCGTCTCTTCCCAACACCGATGTGATCGCTTTTTTGGCGTTATCAAGGGCAGATATCGAAGTGAACAGTACGAGCACTCTGCCAGCACTGGAACGTGCAATGTCTTTCAACACATCGGCGGTCGCATCGGCGAAACCAGGCTCGCCTGGAGAAGGCATGTCTTCAGGAACTGCAATTAGCGTGTTCTTTTTATAGTCGTATGGCGATCCCAACACGAGATCGTTGCCAGTCTCCAAACCAATCGAATTACGGTAACGCTCGAATGACTTTTCGTAAGCGATAGTCGCTCCGGTGAGAATCACCGATCGATCTCCCTCGAACAACGCTTGATTCAATTTTCCCGAAACGTCCAGCGGGGCACCGTTGATATTGGTCCCACGATTCCCTGATTGACCACGTAACCAATATACGCTGTCATCTTTCGGTTCTGGAATTGCCTCGCGCAGCGCTGTAGCGGACGATTCGATCGTGTCTTTCACGGCGTAGGCATCAAGTATGAGACCTTCTGCTGAACTGTCCTTAGTCGCCGACGCTTGTTCACACAATTCAGCAAGATACGCAGAAACTTCTAGCAATCGGGTGTTTGCGTTCTCCCACGCTATTTCGAGGTCACTCCAAGAAGGCTGACGACGAATAGAATCGGTAAGGCGTAACTCGGACTGCTGTTTGGAGCCAGAGCCCGCTTCGCCTGCAATTTTCGCTGCCATATCGAACATTATTGACGAATTGTTAGCGGCTACTTCTACAGCTTGAGTTGCTTGGGCTGCAATATTCGTCGAGGCATCGAGTGCGTTCACGACGCCTTTGGAGATCGACGAAGCAAGTTTTGCCAATATACCGCGATTACCAGTCAGCTGGCGGAGTTCATTTTCAAGCTGAATTTGGTTGACCGAAAATCCAAGGTAATTTGTCGCCGCCGACTCGAGGTGATGTGCCTCATCGATGACCAGTACGTCGTGGTCTGGGAGTAGTCCCCCACCCATCGCTATATCTGACATCAAAAGTGCGTGATTAATGATTACGACATTCGATGCATTCGCTTGATTTCTGGCTTTACGCAAGAAACAAGGCCCCTCGTTAGATGGGCACATGATCGCTCCTTGGGCTGAAAAACGACCGAATAGAGATGTGAGTCGCCCTAGAGCTAACTCGCTCCGATCGCCAGTCTCGGTATCTCGCATCCATACAAGCAGTTTGGACAGCAGCTTAGATTCGAGATCATTGGGGTCAGTGGTAAGGACTGCGTTTTGCCAGCGTTTGAAACACACGTAGTTGGATCGTCCTTTTAACTGCGTGGCTCGAATTTTGTCGGCGGCTTCGCCGTACTCCCACAATGCGGAAGAGGTGATGGCAACATCTTTACCGATCAACTGTTCTTGCAAGTTGATCGTATTCGTAGAGATGACGATTTTTTTACTCGACCTGATCGCCGTGAGCAATGAAGGAACTAGGTACGCCAACGACTTCCCGACACCGGTGCCAGCCTCGACGATCAGATGTTCGCCTGAATCAATGGCTACCGAAACCGCCTTTGCCATTTCGCCCTGCTCAGGTCTTGATTCAAATCCCGGTAGTGATTTTTCTAACGAACCTCCGACTCCGAATATGTCGTCGACAGCTTCAGAAACCTTTTGTGCAGCTTTCTCATCTTGATCATATTTATGAGGCTCAACGGAAGGAGTTTTCGATGCGGAACGAAGACGTAATCCGAGTTCTTTTGGATCGATGCCAGTCAAGCTATCGCTCATCGGTAGAAACGGTGAGTCATCACCAGCGATAATTCGAGCCGCCAATGCACCCAACGGTGTATTCGCCTTTTCTCCGAGCAACTTGAACTGTTCTAGTACAGCGCGGTCAAATCGTTCGATAATTCCAAGCAGATGCAGAAATAAATCCCGTGTTGCGAGTGCGTCTGACAACGCACGATGAGGATTGTCGTGAATAAACCCGAATCGTCGAGATAATCGACCCAAGCTGTATTCAGGTCCGGCTGGCAACGCGATTTCAGACATCGACATCGTGTCGTATAGACCGTGTGGTTTCAAACCGTGCGATCGCAGAAACGATGCATCGAAACCTACGTTATGACCGATGATTGGAACACCGGCGATGAAGTCAGCGACTTCAGATTTCACGTCATCCCAATCGGGTGCCGAGTCGACATCGCTCTGTGTAATACCGGTCAAGCTGATAATGAAGTTCGAAAGCTTCCGTTGAGGATTAACCAACAGGCTAAGTGTGTCGACTTGCTCATCGCCCCGGAACTTCACGGCCCCAACCTCAATGATGTGATCGGTCTTGGAACTGATTCCGGTCGTTTCCAGGTCGAGCGCTATAAGAGTATCTTCGTGAATGCCGGGCAATTAGTTACGTTTTCTGAGATTTTGTTGGTACGCGAACGCTAGACCGAATGTGATGCATCGACTCTAACGGAATCCCGACAATTGAAAGAGGTCTAAACCCTTATTGTCGAACCGATCCATCGAATTTAGTAACCAGCTGCTTTCAGCACTCTCTCGACGTTATCGAATCCGGATTCCAATTCGTTGGCATCGATCTCCCGAATCACGTCAGTCATCGCCGCGTTGACGGGTGTGTCTATACCGACTGTTGCGCCCTGTTCACAGACGAATCCGTTCATCTGGTAAATCTCGGTTGGACGACCTTTGACTACGTCCTGCGCCATCGAAGGACGCCAGTTGGCTCCCGACGATCTCTCGGCTAGTTCGCCATCGAGGGATTCATAGACATCGCCGCGGGAAGCTTCGGCCCACTCGCTTGCCTTCTTGCCACCAAAGTTCTCGACATCATGACCAAGAGCCAGGCCGACTGCTGCAACTTCTTGAGCGAGTCGAATTTGTAGTTCACGACCGCGTGCGTGTTTATTTAGATCTGCCATTCCCATACCGCTGGACGCAGCTACAGGATTACCCATGGAGTTCTGTCCAAGCTTGGCCCAGCGTTCACCCCACAAATTCGTTGTAATCTTTCCACCATCGATCGGATTGAGCATCTCAATCAGTTCATGCAATCTCGGTGAATCGCTTCCATCGTGATTGCCCGCCCGGAAAACTATGTGACCATGATCTCGTCGTCGTGTGTCTCCAGGTCGTTCGACCTTTCCTGCTTCCCACATGGCGACAGATATGCTCGACATTACGAGACCGACTGCACGATCAGCCCCAACAGCGGCTGCAATCGCCGGATCGGTCCAGGTGTTCTGAGATGAAACGATGTAGCCATGGGGCTTGACAAATTTGTCGATAAAAGTAGCGGCCCACAGAGTGTCGTATGCCTTTACGGCGACGAATCCGATATCGAACTTTTCTTCGCGAGCCAGCAGTTCGTTCTCGTGCAGATGGTACATAGTTGGACGGGCTACGAATGAGTCATGTGGGCCGTCGACCTGAAGTCCGTGTTCACGAATCGTCTCCACCTGCTCGTCCCACAAATCGACGAGCGTCACTGCGTGACCAGTATGCGAAAGCCAGCCACCCAAGTACGAGCCGACCGCACCGGCTCCAATGAAGATAATTCGCTTACTGTCAGAATTTGTTTGCATTGTCTTTAGTTTCGTAATTCAGAAGGATCGGTGAATATTCGGGCGATGTTAGTCGTAGTAAACCGCTTCGGAACCAGCCCTGCGGCGTTCCGAGCTGTTAACGAACTCTTTTTGTAGCTCAGGAGGCGGATATGTGTATCGTTTCGGCGACATCAACCACGGTTCCTGTTTTTCGTTGCTCGTTCGAATTGTTACGTCCGGTCGTTCTTTGACCGACTTCTTCAGATGCGTACCTAGACCCGGTTCGATTGGAGCCATAAGGTATCCATCTTCGATAACGAAATCTGGTTCGATGAAATCTCGATACCAGCCGAGATGCATCGCACGGTTGTACTCCATAATCATCACGTTTGGAGTCGCCATTGCGATATGAGCACAGGCGAGCATATTCACCGGGCCGACACAGTCGTGAGGTGCGATCGGCATCTGATGAACCGAAGCAAGAGTAGCGATCTTCTTCACTTCCGAGATTCCACCGGTCCAAGTTAGGACAG
>JAPKFF010000137.1:0-4150 GCA_028821715.1 Dehalococcoidia bacterium | reverse complement strand
CAACAAATCGACGATAACGGCATTATGCAGAACGTTGGGTTGATCGACGGAGAAACAGGTCTGCTCTGAGCGAACTTTAGAGCGGTTATTGCTGTTGCCGTTTATTCAGGGATTATGACCTTCATTATTTTGAAAATCCTCGACATGATTCCAGCGCTTGGACTCAGGGTCATAAGCGAGCAAGAAGATCTCGGTCTAGACATCACACTGCACGGTGAACGTGGATACGTCGCAGACGGAGCTGACTAACCGACTAACGTTGTGCAAAAAAACCCGAGGGCGGTAAACACGCTATTATTCGCCGCACAGTAACGCGGTAACCATTAAGGACAATTACGTGATCAGAATAGAAGCCATCATGCGGCCCGATCGCATTAACATCATCATTGATGCGTTAGACGCTGTCGGTTGTCGTGGGTTCAACGTTCAAAACGTGAACGGACGTGGTCAGCAGCAGGGCGTTGAAGTGTTCACGGGGAGGGGAGCGACAACTGCCACACGAACGTCGCTTCCAAAGGCGCTCATAACAATAGTTGTTAAGGATGGCGATAAAGACAAAATTATCGAAGCAATTCTCGGAGCGGCTAACAGCTCCGAAGAAGGGGCTATCGGTGACGGGAAAATATTCGTATCGGTGATTTCGGAAGTTATTAGGGTGCGCACTGGTGAGCGAAACGAATCGGCGCTCTAGGTTTCGTTTCAAGGCTTGGAGTGGACCGTTTTGGCAAGTTCCCCGCGATCGGAAAGCAACTGAGCGATTATGTCCGAAGCGGAATATTGAACGATTCTTCTGCGATTCGAACGAAATACTGGTGGTAATCGAGTTTGACTGATCGCGTAACTTAGTCGATTTGGCGTTGACAGTGTGGTTACGCTCCGATTGAATTGTTAAGTGAACTCAGGGACGGGCTAGCTCAATTGGCAGAGCAAGTGACTCTTAATCACTAGGTTCGGGGTTCAAGTCCCCGGCCCGTCACCAAACTGAAACTAAACATGAGAACGTGCGCCCATCGTGGCGCACGTTCGTGGAACGTAACCTACGTAGATGAATCACCCGGTATCTCGCCGATCACTTTGGGTTGGGCGCACCAATCCAACGGGCTGCATGAACTGTACTGTCAGAGATTTCAGGTTCTAGCGTTCGGTGTAGTGCCCCGTACCTCTCGAGCTCCCTAGCAGCATATCGGCGCAGCGACTAGAGATTGACTCAATTGAGCGCCTACCTTTGCTGTGGTGTTGTGGCTCTACATCCGGGCGGTCAAAAAATGTTCTGTGTAAAGTCAATCACTGTAGCGACGAATTTTTGAGGATCCGAAAACCAATGGCACTTGATGTATTTCGCGAGGCGAATCGCAAAAACTGGAACGATCGGGTACCCGGACACCTGAAAGCGTGGGGTTACAACGTCGCTGGATTTCTGGATGATCCGAAATACATATCCGGTGGAATCGAATCTCAAATCTCCGAAATGGGCAATGTCGAAGGCAAATCGTTGCTTCACCTGATGTGTCAGTTCGGTACCGATGCACTGTCGTGGGCGCGGCTGGGCGCCACGGTGACCGGGATAGATTTCTCTGCGGAAGCTATAACCGCTGCGAAAAAACTCTTTAGTGACACGGACACGCCGGGGCGATTTTATCTCGCTGAACTTTACGAATCGCGATCAGTGCTCGATGAGACTTTCGACATCGTGTATACCGGTGGTGGCGCTCTCTGCTGGCTGCCCGATATCAAGGGCTGGGCAAAGGTCATGAGTGACTTTTTGAAGCCAGGTGGAACCTTCTACATCAACGACTCACACCCGGTGATGCTGAGTCTCGACCTCGGGCGTGATGACAAGTTGCTGAGCATCACGAGAAACTACTTCGAAACAGAGGAGCCAGAGAGTTTCGACGAGGCCACGAGTTACGCGGGCACCAGCACGATTTCGAACTCCAGCCACTTCATGTGGAATCACGGAATTGGAGAGATAACGACTGCGCTTATTGATGCGGGGCTGCGGATTGAGTATGTTCGCGAGTTCCCGTACATCGGGTGGCAAGGCGTGCCTGCGCTCGAAAAACCGGATGACGCAGAATGGTGGGAACTGCCCACTGATCGGGCTCGCCTTCCACTGTCATTCTCAATTCGCGCGGTAAAAGAGGCGTAGGCATCGCAGATCACGGTGAGTGGTAAGAAACGTTCTCCATCGGATCAATCCGCATCCGACTCATGCGTATGTTCGTATCAGGAATATCTTGAAAACAATGTTCGGTGACCGGCGTGTTCGAGTCGGCATTGTGGCGGTGCTTATCGCTGGCATCATCGGTGTGATCGTGATCGCACTTACTTCGGATGATGACGGGGGAGATGCCAAAACCAGGCACAACGGAAAGACGCTGAATGTAGCCCTGGCTACGTTCGGTGCGGAGGTGCTGGACCCGTCGACTGACCTGCAGGCAGGCTACCGTTATTACGGTCATCTTTACGATCAGTTGGTGGGGGCTGACAACGAAGGCAGGCAGGATGTCGAAACCGGCGTACTTGAAAGCTGGAGCGCCAGCTCTGACGGCAAAAGTTACTTTCTGAACCTGCGGCCCAATCTCAGATGGCATGACGGCACCGACGTGGTTGCGGAGGATATTAAATTCAGCCTCGACCACTATCGCAGGGCCGCCGCCGCATGCGCAGTTTGCGGTTCGCTGGACGATGTGGTCGCCAGCGTCTCAACATCTGCTGATCTCCAGGTCACGGTAAATCTCATAAGGCCAGACGCCGGTTTCATCACCAGGCTCGGACCTGTGCAGGAAGCTGTACCCCTGCTTCCATCTAGCTACTTCGACCGAGTGGGAGAGGCAGGTTTCGCAGAGAACCCTGTAGGATCTGGTGCCTGGCGATTCTCGGCTCGAGTAAAGGGCGAATCGATTGAGTTTGAAGCAAATGAAACCTACTGGAATGAGCGGAAAATACCCGGATATGCCCGACTGAGGCTCGTTCGAGCACCCGACCCCGGCGTCCGCTTAGCGATGCTCCTCTCAGAGACGGTGGACATGACTCCGGTCAGACTTGATCAAGTTGAGCCGTTGAAGCAGGTGGGCTTCAACATCGGTGGGCCAAAGAATGTTATCGAGACAGCTCTGCGGTTTTTCGAAAGCTACGACGATTCGTATTTAACGTCGAAATTGGAATTCCGGCAGGCTCTCACCCTGGGCATGGACGTTCCGGGGATGATCAAGGAGTCGTACCCGGCAGAAGCGGCCACGCGCGCTTTTGGATCGGTGATGTTCGTCCCGTCCTCTGAAGGATTTACCGCAGAGCTTGCGCCCTACGAGTTCGATCCCGAGCGCGCAATGGAGCTGCTGGTTGAAGCTGGGTACACGGGAGAAAAGGTCTCACTGATCTCCATACCCGTATATGACTTGCCGGAGATCCCCGAGATGAACGCGATGATTATTCGCAGCTGGAGGGAGCTCGGGATAAATGCCGAAATCGTGGCGTCGACATACGGTCCCGTGAAAGGCCGTTTCGCTGCACGACCCCAGCTGTTCGACGACCTGGCACCTGCCCCGGTTTTCCACGGCGGGCATGTGAACAGTCCCGGCGGTATCCTGAACGCTATCAACCGTTATCTGACCAGTTCGGAACAGGGCCTGCTTGGCTATCACAACCCTGAAGAAGGGGACCGTATTCTGGCCGAACTTCTTGTCACGCCTGAGGGAAAAGTTCGAACAGATATCTTGACCGAACTCAATCGAAGACTCCAACTGGAGTACTGGGCGGCACCGATAGTATGGCGACATGAAACCTGGGGGCTGAGCCCTCGGATTGAGAGTTGGAGCCCCCAGAATGGCACTTCCGCCTATTTGAAGTTTGAGACGACCGTAGCACGGGACTGAAGCACCTACGTTGGCGGCATAACCTTCATCGCGCCCAGCTCAATATCTTGGGCAGCGACTCTAGCTGCGCCAGGCTGATTTCGGGAGTTGCCAACGTGTTCCAGGTTTGAGCAGCGAACTCATACACATTGATCGACGCACCTGATTCACCCATTGTGAAAGTCGCTACACCGCTGCTGTCTGGCGCCCACTCAACTGCCAGAACAAGCTCTTCAATAGACAGTTCACGGGTCGGATTGGAAAACGTGATGCTCCCGTCTGCTCGCGTCTCGTAG
>JAPKFF010000136.1:0-4176 GCA_028821715.1 Dehalococcoidia bacterium | reverse complement strand
TAACCTCAGCTGCTGCTCCTGCCTGCCAACACCAACTATCACATCACTTCGAACCCGATTATGAAGCGTAAACGCCTTCACGAGCAGCGCTCGAGTCGAGTCCACGCTTCTGGAACGCAGCCTGAGCAGCAGGAATGTTCTCGGCTTTGCCCAACCACGCAGCAAGCGGGGCAGCCTGGAGGCCACGACCGTATGAGTAGGTCAGTTCCCAAGGTAGCTCTTTGGTGTTAGCAATCTTGCTGATCTCATCGAGGTTCACAACCGACTCTTCGTCGCCCTGTCCACCCGAGAGGAATGCGATACCCGGAACGTTCGCAGGAACAGTTTCGAGGAAGCAATCAATGGTCTGTCGAGCAACTTCGGCCGCCGACGCTCGGTTAGGGGCGTCAGAACCAGAAATAACCATGTTTGGCTTGAGAACGATGCCTTCAAGATCGACGTTCTGTGCGTCGAGCTCTTCAAATACCTTAATCAACGAACGAGTTGTAGCTGATCGGCAATCGTCGATGCTGTGAGTTCCGTCCATGAGAATTTCAGGCTCAACAATTGGAACAAGTCCTTGTTCCTGACACAACGCCGAATAGCGTGCCAAAGCGTGCATATTCGTATTGATGGCATAGTCAGAAGGTCGACCTTCGCCAATAGTGATCAGTGCACGCCACTTAGTAAATCGAGCACCGAGCTTGTAGTACTCAGCGAGTCGGCCACGAAGGCCATCAAGACCTTCGGTGATGAATTCGCCCGGAGCGCCTGCCAGATCGTGAGTCGAGTTATCGACCTTGATGCCAGAGAGAATATCTTTGTCAGCAAGTAGCTCCACAAGCGTTTTCCCTGAATCATCAGACTGACGAAGCGTCTCGTCGTACATGATTACGCCTGAGATGTAATCGCTGATGTCGGGAGTCTGGAACAAGAGCTGACGCCACTGTCGACGTGATTCCGATGTCGACTCGACATTAATGCTATCGAGTCGTTTGGTCATTGTCCCAGTGCTTTCATCAGCAGCGAGAATGCCCTTCTTGCGAGCAACCATCTTCAGTGCGATCAAGTTCAGTTCAGCAGATGCCATGAAAGGCGTTCCTTTTGTTCCAATCAAAAATGAGTCTTAATTGAATTTATCTCCGAACCGCAGATTCAGCAACGAAATTCGGTTAACGGTCTGTAATACTCCTGCCATATTCGCCGAATCACGTAGGCAACAAAAAAGACCGGCTCGCTAAAGTCGGTCTTTTCTTGGTTAACAATCGAATTACAATTCCGTGCAATACAAGAATAATTACATCGCTCCGTGCTGCTTGAACAGCTGAGCCAGTAAAGCGATTCCTTCGGCGTTCTTTTCAACCGATTCGAATGCGAAACAAAGCCGTGCAGAGTTGTGACCGATTCGCCCTGTACCGTCCGCTTCGAAATTAACACCGGCAACGTATCCAACGCCCTGCTGGAACACTTCATCACGAATGCTTGCGATATCGGAACCCTCTGGCATCGTGAGCCAAACGTAGCAACCACCCTCAGGCGCAGACCACGTCGCTCCTGAAGAACCAAAATGCTCCTCAAGCGCAACAGTCATCGAGTCGCACTTCGCCTGAAGTATCGGGTTGAAATTGTCTTTGTGAGAGTCGAGGTTATTTCGTAGGTAACCCTCAATTGCTATCGCAGCGAATTGGTTAGGACCACTTCCGAGCTTGAAGCTCAACGCACGTCGCATCAGTTCAGGCGAAGCAGTGAAGTAGCCAAGTCGAAGTCCTGGCGCAAGCAATTTCGAGTAGGAAGCAACGTATACGACGATTCCTGAGTCATCAAGAGCCCTGAACGCAGGCTGAACGTCACCTTTGAATCGAAGATCTACGTAGCAGTCGTCTTCCAAAATCGGCAGGCCATGCTTGTGACAAATCTCAAGAATTTCCTTGCGTCGCTCGGCCGACAGAGTTGAACCCATGGGATTCTGGTGTTCAGGGATTACATATACGTACTTGGGCTTGTCACCGGCAGCGGTCAACGCAGTAATCTGCTTATCGAGAGCTTCAGGAATAATCCCGCCCGCGTCCATAGCCATACCACGAATGTCAGCACCGAAGCGTCGAAGCTGGGCGGCAGTTCCCATGTACACGAACTCTTCGGCAAGGACTACGTCACCAGGATTCGTGAGAGCCTGAATAACCAGAGCCAGAGCCTCACTTGAACCGTTGGTAAGAGCAATTTCATCTGGGTTTACGGTAAATCCACGGTCCGTGGAGAGCTTCTTAGCGGTGTACTCACGAAGTTCAAGCGCACCCAACTGATGAGGGTAGTACGCCAGTTCGGCGAGCACTTTCGTGCTGTCAGAATCGACTGCCGACTGAAGTGACTGAATCAATCCATCGAGCGGAAGTGTCTCTGGAGCCGGGTATGCAACGGCAAAATCGTACTTTGCATGTAACCCCGGATTCAGCGGCGTATCAACCGATTTTTCCGAATAAAGAGTTTCGTAACTGAACGTGTCCACCATATTTGCAGATCCCAATCGCGGCATCGCCGCCGTCATGTCTTATTAGTCAGGCGGGGCAAGCTTACTTCCGCTTTGAGCCGACTGCAAAGCCAATTTCCCCTGTTTCGCTGATATACATTGCTCCAACTTTCAAAAACAGATGCTGAATCTCGGCACCTAAGCAAGGAGAATCGAACATGCGTGGAGTTGCATTTCACGGAAACAGCGTGGCAGAGGTTATCGATTTTCCAGACGTTGAACCCGGATCCGAGCAAGTCCTAGTCAAGCTACGATCTTCAGGATTGTGTGGATCCGACTTCTCCCGATACCGCACCGCTTCGCCGAACGAACACGAAGGACAATTAATACGACCCGGGCACGAACCCTGTGGCGAAGTAGTTGCACTTGGGCCAAATGTGAAAGGACTCAAAGTCGGTGACCGAATCATCCAGCATCACTACGAAGGTTGCCGCCAGTGCGAATACTGCCTAACCGGTTGGCAACAATTGTGCGAAGTAACTGAAAAAAAGATTTACTACGGTGGTTCGATGCATGGCGGACACGGCGATTACATGGTCGCCCACGAATCGACATGCGTAACACTCCCCGACGAAGTCGATTACGAAGTTGGGGCATACTTGGCATGCGGTGCGAGCACGGCGTTTCAAGCTTTAAAGAAGCTCGAAGTATCAGGACGCGATGTACTTGCCGTATTTGGTCAGGGTCCGGTTGGGCTTGCTGCCACCATGTTCGGAGCCGAAATGGGCGCGAGAATTATCGCGGTAGATGTTTCAACTGAACGACTCAAAATGGCTGCCGATTCCGGTGCTTGGGCGACTGTCGACGCATCTAACGACGACGCGCCAGAGCAAATCAAAGAACTGACTCGCGGCGATGGTGCAGACGCTAGCCTAGAAGCAGCCGGACTTGCAGTTACTCGAGTAGCAGCAGTTGAATCAACGCGTATATTCGGTCGAACTTGCTTGGTCGGTGAAGGCGGGGAAGTAACTTATCAGCCGACTCCGCATATCATCCACCGACATCTCACACTCATGGGCTCATGGACATTCTCTACATTCGGTCTTGCGGAAGCAGCTCGATTCACGGCCGAGAGAAACGTCCCCTTGGGTTCAGTCATCACTTCTCGATCGAACATCGAGGAAGCTGCACAGGCCTACGAAGAGTTCTCGTCAGGAGCGCCCGGTAAGTTCGTCATCAACTGGGATTAAGTCGAATTTATTCCTCAGAAACCATATCTATCGCAACGATAAGAAGGCCATTTCCCGACAGATATCGGGATGTAAAACGACGTAATTCGTAACCAATTTCGACCTACCCCCCTTTTAGAACACATACCAAAAGGCGTATAATAAAAGGTCGGTTGGATTGGTAAATGAACGCGGCTAAGTTTGGGGGACCCCCAAACTTGCTCGTCCGGTATCGCAAATTGTTTTGGTTGTATCTAAAACTTGAGTGATTACCACGATTATCAACTAGTGGTGAACCCTGCGAGATTAGTAGGGAATGCCGCGCGATAGGCAGTAGTACGAATGACCTGAAGTTAAATATCTGTCCGGATATTTGATGAGTCTAGGTACGGGCACAAAATGCCCGAAAGGAAAACCGTTGGTCCAAAAGCGACGAACAACCCGTGTCAACGACGTTTCAGCAGCTCTTGAGGGCGAAGACGAGTACACACCCGCCTTTAC
>JAPKFF010000135.1:0-4254 GCA_028821715.1 Dehalococcoidia bacterium | reverse complement strand
CCCTCTTTGACTCGAAGGTCGGCTCGAAGTGGAATTCCAATTGCACCGTCTTCAACGAGCTCTTTCGCCTTCTCCCAACCGGGAGTGAATCGTCGCTGGTGAGAAATGGCGAGTTTCACGCCGTTAGCTTCACAAACATCGACCATAGCGTCGGCGCTGCCCATGCCGATTGCCATTGGTTTTTCGCAGATGATTCCTTTTACGGAATGGCCGGAAGCAACTTCCGCCGTGACGGTGTCGTGGAGCAGATGCCACACACAAACGCTCACGATGTCGGGCTGTGCTTTCTCGAGCATTTCGGCGACTGTGGCGTAGCCCTGAGGAATTCCGTATTCGGTCATATACATGTTGCGAGCCGCTTCAAGCGGGTCGGCTACGGCTACGACATCGACGTTGGCGAGTCGTTCGTAGCCCTGCATATGTGCTTGCCCGATGGATCCGCAACCAACAATTGCGGCTTTGTATTGTTTCGACATTAACTAAGATCCTACGCCTATATTGGCTTCTGATTGAAAGTAGATTTCGTGCGGCAGTTTACGCCAGATTTTGAGTCGAGCACGGTTCAAATAGGTCGATTATCGGGCAGGATCAGGGAGGTCTAGACGAAGAAGGCAGGGAGACTGTCGGCGGTACCGAGGATGAACATTGATCCTAGAACGAGACTGAATACAGCGATGACAATACCAAGGGCAGTGTGGAACTTGTGATGCCGATCGGTCCTAAGAAGGCCAGCGGTTGTGGCGATAGCGATCAGGGTGTTTGAGACGACGAGACCGACGACAAACGCGATCAATAGAAAGCTCCCGGTCAGAGCAGAGGTAGCCCCCGCAGCGGCGGCAAGGAGTAACGCTTGACTACCGGTTTCTGCTCCGATGCCGTGTACGATACCTATCGACACCGATGCACTCGAGCCGTATTCGCGCGGAGCGGTATCGGTTGTTTTTTTGTTGTCTGTCGAGTTCTTTGGATTGATCTTACGGTAGGCGGATTTCCAGATATCGAAGATGATCATCCAGCGACTTCGCATCACAAGGCGGCCATTGTTACGGGACATCGACCAGATGAGCCATATACCTAGCAGCAGGAGAGTTACTCCGACTACTGATTCCATATAACCGTCGACCCTCTCAGGTAAGAGCGTGCCAAACCATATTGCAAGCAGCCCTAGGACGATGACAACAGCTGCGTGCCCGAGTGCATAGAGCGTGCCCATTAATAGGCTACGTCTGTGGTTAATTTGGGAGCTGGTGACATCGGAGATCGCAGCGATGTGATCCCAGTCAATGCCGTGGCGCAGACCTAGCCCGAGGCCGGTTCCGAGAAGCGCAATGCTAATTTCAGTCGACAATCAATGCTCCAGCGAGTTTAATCACAGAATGTGGGGATTGATCGAAATCTGAGACGATCACGACCGAGAAAGAACACTAAGTGCAATCAACCGCACATGCAAACTTTTGCATATAGGTATTGATGGTCTTTGGTATGGATTTGAGTGGACTGTCTACAGGTGATCCCCGGCGACTATTCGTCGGTTGTTTGATCCGCTTTGAAGTATGAAAATACATGGTGATAGCCGACATATCGGTTACATAAGCTCGTCCCGGTCCGGCCGGTCTCGATACGCTAGTCTGCGCTCAAAGCTGCTCACGGCTGCCTATAATCCAGAGCTATTCACGAGATAATGGTTCGCTATCTAAAAAACCTAAAAAGAATTAGCTAAATGAAACAAGCCTTGATGGTCGTCGGCGGATGGCCGGGGCACACGCCCGAAAAGAGTGCAGATGTGTTCACTCCGCTGCTCGAAGATGCTGGATTCAACGTACGGCGCGAGACGTCCCTCGACGCCTATCTTGACGCTGATTTGATGGATACGCTCGACCTTATCGTACCGATATGGACGCAGGGTGAGATAACGAAGGATCAGCTTGAGGCGCTGATGGGCGCTGGGCACTCTGGCGTTGGAATTGCCGGTTGGCACGGCTGTATGGCAGATTCGTTTAGGTTTGAACCTTCATACCAGTTCATGGTCGGAGGTCAGTGGGTCGCACACCCAGGTGGAGTGATCGATTATGAAGTTAACATCACGAATCACGATGATCCTATCACGCAGGGGATGTCTGATTTCAAGATGCACTCTGAACAGTACTACATGCACATAGACCCTTCAAATGAAGTGCTTGCGACGACAACTTTCGCAGGGGATCAGGTGGGACAGTATTGGATCAAGGATGTCGAGATGCCAGTGTATTGGAAGCGAACTTGGGGCAGTGGACGAATTTTCTACGGATCGCTTGGACATGTTTTTGGCGATTTCGATGTGCCTGAAGCGCGCGAGATCATGCGAAGGGGAATGTTGTGGGCCGCACGATGAAACGACAACGCGTTGGTGTGATTGGGTGCGGGGTGATCAGCGGGATTTATTTCCAAAACTTGGCTCAGTTTGATGCTGTCGAAGTGGTTTCATGTGCTGATCTGAATACAGTAGCTTCACAGGCCGTCGTAGAAAAATTTCCGTCGATCAAGGCGGTTTCGACCGAAGAGATGCTTGCTGATTATTCGATAGATATTGTGATCAATCTCACGCAGCCTCAGTTTCACTTCGACGTGATGAAGGCCGGGATTGCAGCTGGTAAACACGTTTACGGTGAGAAACCTTTGAGTGTTTCGTTCGACGATTCGGTCGAGATACTGAGGCTTGCGGATGAGGCGGGTGTTCGGGTCGGCTGTGCGCCGGATACATTTTTAGGAGCTGGTATTCAGACCTGCCGAGAAATGATCGATAAAGGTGCGATTGGTCAGCCAATTGGGGCGTCAGCGTTTTTCACGACGCCAGGTCACGAGCGGTGGCATCCCGCTCCAGATTTTTATTATAAAATTGGCGGTGGTCCGATGCTCGATATGGGACCGTACTATATGACGGCTCTTGTGAATTTGATGGGGCCTGCTAAATCGGTTTCAGGATCTACTCGTATCACGTATCCGCAGCGGACTATTACCAGTGAGCCGAAGACCGGAACGAAAATCGACGTCGAGATCCCGACGCATGTTAGTGGGACCGTCGATTTTGCCAACGGAGCAGTTGCTACGGTCATGACGAGCTTCGATGTTTGGGGGGCACGACTTCCGTTCATTGAGATCTATGGTAGTGAAGGATCGTTGTCGGTTCCAAATCCGAACAATTTTGGCGATCGGGTGCAGATCCTTACTCGGGATACTGAGGAGTGGAAAGACGTTCCGTATTCACGGCCGTTCTCGGAAAACTCTCGCGGTCTTGGTGTTGCCGATATGGCAGCAAGTATTTCTGCAGGAGATCCGCATCGGGCGAATGGTGTAATGGCGTCGAATGTGTTGGAAATATTGGACGCGTTTGGTCGAAGTTCAGATACTGGGATGCGAATCGACTTAACAACGACCTGCGAGCGCCCTGCGCTGCTTTCGGTGGATGCGTTGACGTTCGGGAAATAGCGAACTGCTACCGAAGTGGCTGTACTAAGAGGACTAACCCAAATACCTAAGTTGAACTAGGTATTTGTGGTACCGAAGGTGGGAGTCGAACCCACACGGGTGTTACCCCAATGGATTTTGAATCCATCGCGTCTGCCATTCCGCCACTCCGGCTTTGGGTTACTCGGCTTTCGAGCGTATAGAACGCCCAATGCGAGTTGCGGACTATCTATATTAGCGAGGAATCTGCGCTAGTACATGGCTTTCGGGCTGTTCTTTTGTTTTCGACCGGCCTATGTGTTGTTTTGAAGACGGAGTATGAGTCGCCGTGCTAGCCTCTGGGTATGACAGATAACGGTGTCGATAATACAGAGCGATCGTTTGAACTTTCTCGTCCGCTTGCGGTTTTAGACGTGCAATCAACAGGGCTCGATTCTTCGAACGCGAGGATCGTTAAACTGTCTGTTTTGAAAGTCGATCCTGACGGTTCAGAACACGCAAAATCGGTACTCGTGAATCCTGAGATTCCTATTCCGCCTGGGGCTACACAAGTGCACGGTATTTCCGATTTGGACGTGATGGATATGCCGGTGTTTCGGGCATACGCACGTGCGCTAGCCGATCATCTTGAAGGTTGTGATATCGCTGGGTTTGGGATCGAACGGTTTGGACTCCCGTTACTTCAAACTGAGTTTGAACGTAACGACGTTGAGTTCGATGTATCCGGTCGGACAGTCGTAGATGCGATGACCATTTTTCACAGGCTTGAACCTCGTAACTTGGCTTCTGCATATTCGAGGTTTGTCGGTG
>JAPKFF010000033.1:0-19113 GCA_028821715.1 Dehalococcoidia bacterium | reverse complement strand
TTTATCGTTCGGGCTTATCGAAGGATTATAAGGTGTTTAGATCGTAGTGATAATCGTGCGGTACGATCTTTGCCAAGTTGATTAGATGTTCAAGTTGTTAGTCAGCGATCGGACATTATCGCTATAAGCCGAGATTGTATTCCTGAATCTGCCTCGTTAGCAGCGCATTAATTAAATGAGAGGAAGTAGAATTAGAGCCGACCTGTTTGTAGTGAATCCGGTCTCGTATGCATAGTTGTATGGAGTAGTTGTATGAAGATTGCCGATGTAAGGACTGTTGTAGTTGGTAACCCGTGGAAGAACTGGATATACGTTGTAGTTGAAACCGACGAAGGACTGATCGGAGTTGGCGAAGCAACCGGCGGATCAGAGACCCAGCCCCGAGTTGCAATGGTCGAAGAGGTCAAGCACCTCATCATCGGAATGGACCCTCGCAACGTCCATGAGATATTTCATAAGCTCTACCTGACCGCAAATATCAAAGTGACACCCGCGATGGCGGGAATCGAGATGGCTTGCTGGGACATCCTCGGGAAGTCTCTTGGGGTTCCCGTTCACACGCTTTTGGGCGGCAAAGTTCGTGACAATGTGCGGGTCTACGCCAATGGCTGGTACTCCGGTGATAGAACCCCAGAGGGCTTTGCCGAAAAAGCTAGCGCAGTAGTGGCCAAAGGCTACACAGCTCTCAAATTCGACCCGTTCGGCGATGCCCACATGCAGATGTCTCTCAGAGAAACGGCCGAGGCTAAGGCGCTGATTGGTGCAGTTCGGGAGGCCGTTGGCGATGACGTGGATATTTTGATCGAAGCACATGATCGGTTCAGCACATACGCCGCAATCGAGATTGGTAATTGGCTCAAAGACTACGATGTCACTTGGTTCGAAACGCCTGTTCTGTCGACTGACATAAGCGCTCTCGTGGAAGTGGCGCGTAGAATCCCTGTTCGGATGATTGCGGGCGAGAGAATGAAGGCTATTCATGAGTTCGGCGAGTTCCTTTCGCATAATGTGACCGACGTTATTAACCCCGAACCTTTGGGAGTCGGTGGCATATGGAGATCACTACAAATAGCGGGAATTGCGGAAGCCCACCACGCTGAAATCGCTCTGCATAACGCCGAAAGTCCGTTCAAAACTATGGTCGCTCTTCATATCGATGCCGTGACCCCAAACGTCTTCATTCAGGAGTGTTTCGATGATTTCTTAGAGCCGTGGGTGAGTGATATTTTAACGGGATTTCTTAAAGTCGAAGATGGTCATCTCGCTATGCCAACTGCACCAGGAATCGGCGTCACACTGAACGAAGATGAAGCCAAAAAACACCCATACGGAAAGAGCAACTTCCTAAGAATGTTCCGCCCCGGCTGGGAGAAGCGCGACACCGCAAAGCAGGAGTAGATTGACTTCATGCCAGCTGGATCTGGCAAAATCACTGTTGGCCGTTAATTGGCGTTGACCCGTTCTTTCGATAGCGTTAATCTTCCGCTCTATACATACCCGGAGTTCGTGATTTCGGGCTTACGCAATCCAGTACAGGGGTGGAACCGTGGAGCCCAGCGGCATTTTGGTCTAGCGTCGCTTCTGTCGCTAGAAACTCTCGACTGTCCGCTAACGCGTCCGTACGCTGCCCTTGACCATGCTGGCTTCATCGCTGGCTAGGAAAGCGTAAACCTTAGAGATTTCATCAGGCGAAACGAGTGCTCCGATCTTCTCGTCGAGGTTGCCGGATTTTCCACCAGCTGCGTGCATGTCTTCAACGTTAGCGACCTTAAGTGGCGTGGCCACGGCACCCGGAAGAACATCGTTTACGCGAATGTTGTACTTCTCAAGATGAGTTTCCATCACGAGCGAAAGACCGTGTACTCCGCCCTTTGAAGAACCGTAGGCGAGTGACGAGCTGCCGCCGTTAACGCCTGCGCCTGAAGCGGTAAGAATAATTACACCCTTGCCCTGCTTTTTCATCACGCCAGTGACGTACTTACAGATAGTGAACGATCCGCGAAGGTTTATGTCGAGAACCGTGTCCCAAATTTCTTCTGGGAACTCATCAAGCTCGATCGCTGCGCCCTGTAGTACCCCGGCAACATGAATTAGTATGTCGACGCCCCCGAGCCATGTCTCTGCGGCTGCCACAGCACCCGAAACCGCAATTTCATCGCGCACGTCAACGTGCCAGTAGCGGGCGTCACCACCGGCTTCGTTCACGTCACCGATCGTGGCTGCTCCGTCGGGGTCATTTACGTCAAATGCAGCTACTTTTGCTCCAGCCGCCGATACTCTAAGAGTAGTTGCTCGCCCGATGCCAGTTGCAGCACCTGTGATGATTATTCGTTTGCCAGAGAGATCGACGGGCATGATTGGCTCCTAAACTGCCGGGCAGATTTATCTTATTGAAACCGCCAGAAGACGAATCCAAAAAATGTTTTGTATCCAGAGTCGGTCTAAATTAGTAACGACCTCTTATTTTCTTTTAGTCCCAAACAATTCCGGCAAGCTCAGCAACCTTGAGAATTCCTGCTGCTGCCACCGGGATTTTGTCGTCGGGAAGGTGCTCGACTAGAACATGAGCGTTCGGGTTGACCTTCTGTAGACCAACTAATAACGCTTCGTTGTCGAGCAGGCTTTCAGGCTGTCCGATGATCGACTCTTCGAAGTGAGGTAGAAGTGCGTTTACGACTGTGAAGTCTTTCGCGTGGGCGCCAACGATTCGATCTGGGATTAGTTCGTAGAACTCATTGATG
This sequence comes from Dehalococcoidia bacterium, assembly GCA_028821715.1. Classification (GTDB taxonomy): domain Bacteria; phylum Chloroflexota; class Dehalococcoidia; order Lucifugimonadales; family Lucifugimonadaceae; genus Lucifugimonas. Next base: position 16,372 of record JAPKFF010000033.1, on the reverse strand, counting down.
AGTGCCGTGGTGTCATATGCAATATCGAGAGAACCTACAAAGTTCACTGGGTCCATGTTCAGTCCCAATGCCTTCGACCCAACTGAGTCGATGAGATCTTTCATTCGCTGTGGAGAGTCGATAGGGCAAACCGTACCGCCTTCGACTGCCATCATGATTCCTTCGTTCTCAGCAACTGCGCAAATCTGTTTCGTGCTGTCGACGAGTCGATCGAACACTTCCTCAGAATGGTTCAGCGGGTGAGGCATCCACCCGCCTTTTGGATTCAAGCTGCCGGGTCTAAGATAAGTGTTAGGGCTGCCGAGTCGAGCCGTAACGTTGACCATTCGTTTTACGAACTTGATCTCGTTTTTTCGCTCGGTGTCGTCTTCAGCAATCAACTTTCCACCGTAGTTTCCAACGGTTTGCGGCATCTCAAATCCACGCCCCTCGAACATGGATTTTAGGCGTTTAACGTCGCCATTCCCCATCGACTGCGGATCGTCGACTCGAATTTGAACGGTTTTGAATCCGTGCTCTGCAACGTTATCGAGGACAGTTCCATCGATTGATTTCCAGTCACCTGGCACTAGACCCGCAACACCTAATAGCATGGGAGAACCTTTCCACAAATATCACGTTGGATCGATGATTTTTAACGCCGCATCGACATAATTTGATATACGAGTTTCATGTATCCAACAAGTTAAACCTACGAACGGTGACCAAGCTTATCGACAACTTCGACAATTTGGGGAAAATTATCAGATAGATTTCGTAAATCGAACTCAGGAACTGGTGTGTATGACTGAATTAAAGACGACAGTATCTGAAATTGCCTGACAGAGAACTGTCGAAGCCGAGCATGCTCAATCAGATAGCATCCTAGAAGAAGTAGAGCCTGGCAATTTTTGGCGTCTGGTTGCTCACAAATTAGTCCCGCCTAAAAAGATGGAATCTGCCCACTAACATACGGTTCAGAAGCTCGCCTAGTTCATGACTCCATATGAAACCGGTTTTGATGTTGGTGCCGGTGGTGATCCTATTACTATTCCTTTGGCCGAATACTATTCACACGTAACAGCAGTTGAGCAATCTGAGGGGATGCGCGAGCAACTCGGCGGAACAGCCTAGCGTGGGAGGTAAAGAATCTATCGGTCATTGCGAGGATGTTGAAATACTGCGAAGAATAGTCATGTTCATACTTGGGTGTTCAGGCACTAAAAACACTAGACCTAATCTAATAAGGAACGCCGTCACCAAAATCAGAAATCTCTATCCTCGCACCAGCGCACCTTATCTCGTGAAACTACTTACCCTCAGCGAATGCCGCAACCATGTGTCGGCGCTGTATCTTGCCAGTTGCAGTTCGCGGTAATGAGTCTGCGATGTAGATCACATCCGGAACCTTGAAACCTGCCATCTGTTCACGACAGTACGCCCGAATGTTTTCTTGATCGGCGTCGCCCTTCAGAACTACAGCAGCATGAACAACTTCACCGTACTTTTCGTCAGGTACGGCGAAACAAACCGCTTCTGCCACAGCAGGGTGCTTCAATAGGATTCCGTCGATTTCGAGTGGCGAAATCTTCTCTCCACCTCGGTTGATCAGTTCTTTAATTCGACCCGTAAGCGCGAGATAGCCCTCGGCGTCTAGGAATCCTTGGTCTCCAGTACGGAACCATCCGTCAACGAAAGCTTCGGCGTTGGCTTCAGGGTTGTTGTTGTAGCCGTGCATGACATTTTCGCCCTTGATGACGATTTCACCGATGTCGCCAGCTTTCTGCAATTGCCCTGTAGCCGCCATATCCATGATTGCAATTTTTACGCCTGTTGCCAGTCCGACCGTGCCTGGAATTCGCTTTCCGGGAGGCATAGGGCTCGATGACATCTGGTGTGAAGCTTCTGTCATTCCGTAGGCTTCGAGAACAGGTGTACCGAATCGTGCTTCAAGTCTCTCGAAGACTGCAGGGGCAAGTGCTGACGAGCAGGATCGAATGAACCTGAACGATTCCTGGGGAGCGTTGTCGTCATCGGCTCGCATAAGCAAAATTTGGTGAATAGTCGGTACTGCCGAATACCACGTTGCCGAGTAGTCCTTTTGTAAACCCCAGAAGGTCGATGCCGAGAATTTCTCAGGAATGACCAATGATCCACCTGAGTTCAGGGTTGAGAGCGATGCTCCCATTAGTCCATGAACGTGGAACAGAGGCATTACGATGATCGAAGTGTCTTCAGGTGTTAGCTCGTAGTGGTTCTTGATATTGCTGATCGACTTCATAAGGTTGGCATGGGTTAGTGGCACGCCCTTTGGTCGACTCGTCGTTCCTGATGTGTGAAGGAATAGAGCTATGTCACTCTCGGAAGGCGGCTGTGCATCTGACGATTTTGTGACTGCTCCACCGCTGTTACTTAGTACGACTGATCCGCCATCTAGCGAAGCGTCGAGTACTGGAATGCCGAGTTGGCTCGCTGCGTCTCTACCCATGTGTGCTCCCGGTGGAACAATTGCCAGTTGCGAATCGGCATCTTCCATGAAGAACTTGAACTCATCGACTGTGTAGGCCGAGTTCAGTGGGGCAGCTACCGCACCGGCTCGGGCGACGGCGATGAATAGCACCATGAATTCGAGATTGTTTGTCAAAACAATAGAAACAGGTCTACCCGGTTTTACTCCGGCGCCAGCAAGTAGACCTGCTACCCGTTCAATCTCTTCGGCGTACTGACCGTACGAAAGCTTTGGTCCGCCGGGAATGATGATCGAATCATCTGTCGATGACGATGGATTGAGTAGGTTTGCAAGCGTATTTGTGGACATGAGTACCTGAAACTTCGGATCTTCTAGCTGAGTCTATTGATTAGGTATATGCGCATCGTCTAACTGCGAGCGAGTTCACGAATTGTAGTACTGTCGGACGGATTTGGTGCGACTATTTTTTACGTAAGAAAATTAGGTTTTGCGCACGGTTTCGGCCGCAGCACCCAGCATCGCTAGCGAACAAAGCTAATACGACGATTTCCGTAAGCGAACTCTAGCCCGCTAATTGAGATAGCCGATTCAGATGATGCGATATTCAAAGCGGTAGCCACTTGATCTCCCTATTCCCAACTCCAAATAGTCGTGGCTATCAACGGATTCTCTCGATCGACAAGCACGTGGCCGGTGTCCGCATGCCCTTTGTCGGCCAACTGTGCGGCGTCGACCGTGCAGGTTTGCGGTTCTACGCATAAAGCGTGTTCTGGTGAGAAGAACATGAAATGGGTGATTGTTTCCGACCCTGTCATAGTCATCGTTAGCTCTGGCCATCTCAGCACTGCGCCGCCACCAGGATTTATCAGGAAGCAGCCATCTACTTCTCGAACTCCAAAATGAGTTCCTTTTTGGAGTCGCTCTGTGATGCTAGTTACTTCAAGTTTCCCGCTAGCAGTTCTATTGTGTAGTTCCCACTGCTTATGAACGTCGGCTTTTGCGATGACAGATTCGGATCCCAGAGTAATGTTGAACCACGGATGCCAACCAACGCTTCCCGGGAAAGGTTGACTCTCGTTTTCGTCGGCGATGAGCCCCATAGTCTGCACCAGCGAAGATCCTTCTAACGCCAGTGAGTATTCAACTTTTCCAGCATAAGGCCACGGTTCTGCAAGAGTTATTTCGAGTTCGAGAGAGCTTTCGGTTGAGGATTTAACCGTCCAAACACGATCTCGTACCAGACCATGAATAGCATACGGTCCTTGTTTATCGTTCATCGGCAGTTCATGAATGCCGTCTGGCGTAACGAGGCGTCCATCGCGAATTCTGTTCACCCACGGTGCCATTACGAACGATCCTTCTCCATGTGGAAGTTCAGTTGGTACGTGTGCTTTATCTCCACCTGAGAGCAGTTCGTATTGTGTTCCACCCTTATTCACCTTAAAAGATCGCATTGAGGCACCCGCATCTGGTGAGATAGTTACTGATGCAAATTCGTTTTTTATCGTTATGTTTGCTGGCATGTAGGTTCTTGTGGTCGCTGGTGATAATTAGGCAGTATGATTCGGTCTTGCTAGAAATCGCGACAAAGGAATCACAGGTTGCCTGCGTATATTGTCGATCTTGGTTCCATTGTTGTCCAGAATTTTGAGCGTTTTTCGTGTGATTATTACTTCGATTTGGAAAAGTCATGTCTGAAAGTTTTCCGTCCGCTGCGGGCACTACCGTCCACTTTGCTCACGTTGCCTATCGGATGGAAGAGCGCTACGGCGCCCGAAGTCCTGAGGTGAAATATTTTCAGACTTGGACGCCGGAGGACACGATGAATCGCATCGAAGAAGCAGATGTTTTTGTTTGCTCGGGTTTCTGGGATAACGCCTTGCTCGAACGGGCGACAAAACTGAAGTACATTCAGTCGATCGGGGCCGGGTACGATCAGTTTCCACTGGAGGAACTTAAAAAACGTGGAATTCGACTCGCCAACGCGTCAGGTGTGAACCAAAACGCAGTTGCCGAACACGCGATGTCGCTGATCTTGGGTTTGAATCGACATATCCACACGGGTCGAGATAACCAGAACAGCCGCACGTGGCGAGGCATGCTTGGTGATCTAACTCAACGTGAAGACGAACTAATTGGCAAGACGATTCTCATCGTGGGCATGGGTGCGATTGGCTCACGGCTGGCACGATTCGCCAAAGCGTTCGACATGAACGTTATCGCCACCAAGCGCGACCCTTCCACCGCCGAAGGCCCCGCTGATGAAGTAGTTACACCCGATAAGCTAATGGAACTCGTTCCGAGGGCAGATTTTGTCGCTTTGACTTGTCCGCTTACGCCCGAAACGACCAATATCGTGGATGTGGACGTACTGCTGGCGATGAAATCGACTGCGTATTTGATCAACGTTGCAAGAGGGCAGTGCATCGACGAACCAGCTCTGACTATTGCATTAAAGGCGGGTCAAATTGCTGGCGCAGGAATTGATCATTTCTGGAACGAGCCTCTTGAGGCGGAGTCGGCATTCTGGGATTTTCAAAATGTGATAATCACACCTCATACAGGCGGTGAGACTCGACTTTACGAAGAACGTGTAATAGACATTCTCAACGACAATCTGAATCGACTTTGGAACGGCGAACCGGAACTGCGTAACCAGATCGTGTAATCGGCTGAGCCTTCGTTAGCTAGCGAGAGAAATGATTACAACGCCGCCGACCACTGCGGCGGTCGACACCGTCTTAGTAATGATGTCGGCTCTCGTAAATTCCTCGGCTAGTGCCTTCTTGGCAATCGGTGCAAAAGCGAGCGTAATCAATAAGATGAATATCGGTCTAGTGCCCAGCAATGCGCTCACGAGCGAAACTGGTCCATTCGCTAACGCTAGCAGTAAGAAACCGTTGCCGAGTATCGGGCCTAATCCTTCAATAATCAGTACCGGGATTGCGGTTTTCTTGGTGGTGATGAAAGAACCAAGATCCCTAGCAATCGACGGTCTTAGGACCGGAATAGCGAGTGTTGTAAAGAGTCCGATCCCGCGAAGTGACATATTGTGCCACACGTTCAGTTCATCTGATGAGAGCTTCAATAAAACTTGGGCGATGCCGATTAGTGCGGCAGCGAGAACGACCCATAAGTAGACCTTTCGGAATCCTCCAGAAAGTAATTGGTGCGGATCGGCCGAAACTATAACTGCTCCTGCTACTACCAACAGAACGGCTAGCCATCCCCACCATTCAAGATTCTCGCCGAGAAGCACCACACCGAGAATGGCTGCAAATACGGGTGAGGTTTGAGATACCGGAACGATTCGACCGATCTGTTCGCGACGCAGTGCCATAAACAGAATTATCAGCGCAACTCCCCAGATCATTCCACCACCGATGGCAGCAGCTAGCGCTTCTGTCGAGGCATCTGGAATTCCAAGAAGCAGAAGAATTACCAGAGAGATTCCCAGCTGGGTTCCACCTACGAACAGGTTGAAGCTTTCGATCCGCAGTTTGAGTGTCGACAGAATCCACTTGTCGCCAATCGAAACTATCGCGTATATGAACGGGCTCGCTATCGCGGGCAGTACCCAGCTGAGTTCCAAAACTTATCCTCAAATATCGAAAGAAGTAGTGACTTGGTTAAATCGGGCGGAACAGGATTCACGACTGCGCAGCATCTTACCGGCGTTAAAACAAAAAGCCGGTACATTTCGCCTTTTCTATTTACTGTCTGAACTGCTAGGTAAGCAGCGTCCGCAGCTTTCGCAGCCGAGTCGATCATGGTTGACGAGAGAATGCCATAGACCTCAGTCCATGCTTCACCTAAGCCTTGTTAGACAATCCATAAAATGGCAGCTCTAATTGGCTTGACCAGTTTGACCAGTTTGACCAGTTTGACCTGATTGTCGGTAAGTCCTGCCATGATTTTTATCCTCATCATTTACGAAATTCAAACAACGCTAATTAGGTGATCTTGTGATGGAGTGGAGCGAATGGCTCGTTGATATGAAGCTAATAATGCCTCTGAAGCGATGTAACGACCTACGTTGAACCAGCAACTCGAGTTATGGAATTCGTCAGTATCTGAAAACACCCACTTACGCTGAATTCAGCTTGAGTGGGTGTTTTCTTCTATTCAAACTAATTGGAATTAACTAGGTGGTACGTTCATACGAACGCGGTGTGAACTCTGACCCTGCACGGTCTTGGGGTTTGTAGCCGAGAGCGTTTTTCGCATGCTCTATGTCGAAAATTTTCCACGTGTTATCTGAAGTCGCATTAAAAATGTCATAACTTTGTGATTCTGGCGCATCGATGCACAGATCAATGATCTGTGCCGTGTCGCGGTGACTCAACCACAACGATAGTGAGTACGCAGAGAACGTCGGATCGTCTGTTTCCAGCACCCAGCCTATTCGCAAATGGAACGAGCTTAGGCCTTGGTAGTCGTTGTAATAGCTCCCGAGTGCTTCTCCGTACGCCTTGGCGACTCCGTAGTAGCTATCGGGACGAATCATGTGGTTTTCGGTAACGAGTTCATAGTTGTCTTGTTCAAGCAGGTGGAAATTGCCTTCATTCACATGCTTCCAAGGAGCGTCGAGATAGAACCCTCCTTCGGCGTGATTAGAGCTTGCGAAAATTACTCGTTTCACGCCTGCTCTTTTCGATGCCTCGAACACGTTATAGGTGGCAACGAAGTTGTTTTTGAGAATCGAATCCCACGAACCTTTCGGTGATCTATCGGCAGCAAGGTGAACAACGGTGTCTATTCCATCGAAAGCGGGATTGATCGCTTCGAGATCGCCTAGATTGGTAACTGTCGACTTTATTCCGTCCGCCTCTTTTAGATCTAGAGAAGAAAACTCGTATTTGTCGCCTAGCTTATCGATCATGATCGAGCCGATGAGGCCGGCTCCACCGGTAATTAGAACTTTTCGTTTTTCGGTCATTTAGAGGTCATTTACTTTTTGGAGTTGGTATTAGAAGAAGAGGTCATAATGCCGTCTAAAAACGGTGAGCGTTAGGCTTGAAGCTAGCTTCATAGTATTCAGCAACGTTGGTTCCGGCAGGGGCTAACTCGTCTATCTTGTCGAAATCTTCTTTAGTTAGTTCAACGTCCAATGCACGGAGATTGTCTTTGAACTGATCGAGCGTGCGAGGTCCTGCGATCGGCGCAGTCACTCCACGCTGTGCGGCGACCCATGCTAGTGCAATCTGAGCGACTGTTGCGTTGTGGGCTTCGGCGATTGGAACGAGTCCGTCAGCGATATCCATTACGCCTCCGCTAAATCGTTTGAGTTTGCCGGGGTCGGTTTCATCTCCAAATCGAGTACCAGAAGCCTGTTGGGTATTTCGCGTGTACTTACCGGTTAGACCGCCAGCGGCGAGTGGCGACCATGGAATGAATGCTGTGCTGTACGTCTGGCACATAGGAAGGTGTTCTCGTTCAGCACGACGATCGGCAAGGTTGAACGGCGACTGATCGCTTACGAATCGGTTCAGGCCGAGCTTCTCTGATGCCCATAGCGACTCGACGAACTGCCATGATCCGTAATTGCTCGTGCCAGCGTAACGAATTTTACCGGAATCAATGAGATCATCCATAGCCCGCAGTGTTTCGTCGATTGCAACATGCGAGTTCGGTCGATGCAGTTGATAGAGGTCGATATGATCGACCTTCAGTCGCCTTAGACTAGCTTCACAGCCCTCGATTATGTGGTGGCGACTGTTTCCGAGGTCGTTTGGCTTTGGCGACATACGACCGTTCACTTTGGTAGCGAGAAATACATCGTTTCTCTTGCCGTTTCGCTGAAGCGCTTTGCCAACGAAATCTTCTGAAGCACCACCGCCGTACACATCGGCAGTGTCGAGGAAGTTAACTCCCTTTCCAAGTGCGTAATCGATGATTTCGCAAGTGACGTCGAGATCGGTTTTTTGACCGAACATCATACAGCCCAACACGATAGGGCTGACGTACACGCCGGTGCGTCCAAATAGTTTGTATTCCATGGATTACTTTTTAACTTAGGGAAGGCGAGATTGTAGACCTTGTGCAGAATCAACCAACTGCTGTCCATCAAGCAATGCGTTACTTTCAGCGTCAGTCATAGAGCTCATTGAGACGAAAGTGGAGCCCGATACGAAGACAACGATCGCACCTACTCCACCTGATTTGACGTCCATCAAGTAGGAGTGTTCGCCAACGACTTCTTGAAGTATTTTAGCAAGATCGCCAACTTGCTCTCCGGTGAGAATAGCCGCTGCGAGTGTTGAGTTATATAGGTTCAGGGCAACTTCTCTGGACTCGAATTGCACTAACGAGATCGTGATCGAATCACCAGGGACGGGTGAATCGTCGCCATCGATTGTCCTGAACACTTCGATTAGGCAGTTTGCTGTGGCTCCGCTATCTGCAAGGCCAGGAATCGAAGCGATTGATATGGCTTTTGCTCGGTGAATGAGACCTGTTGGATCAGCGCCTCCTCCGAGGTTTTCGGCAGTTACGAAACCTTCGCAGGTTTGGTAACTAGGAGTTGTAATATCTTCCGCAGTTTTCGAGTCGGTACTGCTGGAGCACGCAATTGTAGCGATTACGAGCACCAATAAGGCTGAGAAAAGTGAAAATGTTCGTTTGTGTGAGTTTGACATGAATTCACTGTATCGTCGATATTGGCTCAGCGAAATCGAATTTAAATACAGAGCGTGAGAAAGTCGATCTACTAAATTTTCATAACGCATCCGTACGCACGAACTGATTCCGTCACGTTCACTCCACACACGCGAGATGATCTATACCGGAGACGGCAGACACGGTGATCAAGTTAGATTTCGGGTCGAACGTGACAACACAAACGAATGCGGCCGGGGTCAGATCGGCAGCGAGCCTGGCAATTCGATTGTGAATTATTAAATCGCGAGACATGTGTGTAATCGGTTATAGTTTTTGTCCACACCACTGTTTAGGACGAATTAAGGGTCATATGTACATTCCCTACCCCGTAACTCGAACTAAACGAGGTGCTTGTACGGTTAGTAAGGGAGTATTTTCGGTTATCTGAACCAAGCTCAGTTGGGATCTGCTGAGCGATTCAATATGGCCCCCGACGAATGACTTCCTGACAGGCGGTCTGTTGGAACTGTGGTGAGTGGGCGGCGCGGGTTGATCGCCATTTGAATCAACTGAATACGGTACGATCACGCCTAGCGGCGGTAAGATCGGACACTTGAACCGGTTGTGTTCGGCATTGAATTTCACGATTGACTAGCTTTAGGGCAGGTGCTGTTCTAGTGCATCTCGGCGTGGGTCGAAATCAGGCTTGTGAGTCCATGTCACTCCCTGCCTCTGCATCACTTCTTTGATGAGAGCACGTCGTCTGATTGACGCTAAGTTTTCAGCAGCAATATCGTCGAGGTCGAACTCGCTAAGAATCAGTGAGTTGAGTTCTTCTTCGATCACTGCATATGCTGGCAATCCGGCAAGGTTGTCCCACTCTTTTGGATCATCTTTGAGATTGAACAGTTGAGGTTTATGACCATGGATGTAGTTGTACTTCCAGTCGCCTTTACGAACCATAATGCATGGAACCCCGACCACCTCGTGAGCTTGGACAAATACATGGCGATCAGGATTTTCGATTTCGAATAACGGAATTAGGCTGTCGCCATCGAATGGTTGCGACGCGTCACTGTCAGTCATCTCGCAGAACGTAGGCAGAAGATCGAGAGTTGTCACAGGCGTGTTTACTGTGGTTCCGGCATGTCGATTGTCAGGGTATTTCACGATCAATGGCACTCGTGAGCAGTATTCGTAAAATGCCCGCTTCTGAACCATCTCTCGTTCAGCGAGCATGTCTCCGTGATCTGAAGAGAACACGACAATTGTGTTTTTTTCTAGGCCAGTTTGTTCGAGAGTTTCAAGCAGTTCGCCAACCAGATCGTCCATATACGTCATCAACGCGTAGTAGGCGCGTCGTAGTCGATACAGGCCGTCCCGATCGCGTAGGTCATAGAGTTTCACGCCGTGATAGGCGTTGAGCCAAATATCCATCATTGACTGGCGATCTTCGAGATCATCAGGCAGTTCTGGGATGTCGATCTGTTCGCCCTCGTACATGTCCCAGTACTTCTTTGGCGGCCAGAACGGTTCATGAGGGTGGTGGTAAGAAACTGTCAACATGAATGGCTCGGGATTATTTCCTCGAGCGTTTAAATATTGCTTCGCTCTGAAGTGAGTTTCTTCGTCGTAGGAAAGCGGTCCATGCTTGGCGTCGATTTTCACAGCGTCAGGACCATAATTCGACGCGTTGTACTGGGTGCGATTCTCCATTATTTCGCGCCAGTCTTCACCCTTAGATTCCTTCATAGCGACCCACTCAGGGCGAGTCCAATCGAAATCCGCTGGGTAGATGTCGGTGTTGAGTCGTCGTGAAAAACCGTGAAGCTGATCGGCGCCAACAAAATGCATCTTGCCGCTGAGAACGGTGTCGTAGCCATTCTGTGCGAGATAGTGAGCGAACGTTGGAATGTCGGAGGCAAATGGAGCAGCGTTGTCCCACGCTCCAATGCTGGAAGCATGTCGACCCGTCATCATCGCTGCACGACCAGGTGCGCAAAGTGGGAACGGCGTGTAGGCGGTGTCAAATCGCACACCCTGAGCCACGAGGTTATCTATGTTAGGAGTCTTCACGACGGGGTGGTCGTATGCACCCATCAAATCGGCAATAGCTTCATCAGCCATGATGTAGAGGATGTTCGGTTTTTCTGTGGGATTCAATGTCATGGTGATGGATTGTATATACGGGGTTAAGGATGGCGGACGCTGTTCGTGTATTCGTCATGAATTTCTCTAACTAGTAAGCGGTGTGGTTCGCGATTGCTGAGATAGAATCAAGAGTCTAGAAGATGCGAGTACCCGTTCTGCATTAGATCGGCCTCGGCGCAATCAGAATGCGTGAAGGGATTGCAATTGGGTCTTAAGGAAAATTGGTGGCGTTTCAACTACCACGTCTTCCGGCGTACGTTTATTCCCGTAGCTAAGCACGTCCTGTTTCTTCGTAGCCGTGTTGAAGGCGAAATTCCCAACATTCGGCCGATAATGCTTGCGCCAGTTCATCGAACTTCGGCTGATGTATTTGCTATAGCCAATTCTACGGGCGAGTTCATTAGTTTCGTTTCGACCGATTCATTCGGACACAATGCACCTATCAATTTTGTTCAGAAGAACATGACATCAGCGATGGGCACGGTAATTTGGCAGGAAAGTGGCACCGTTAACCCACGAAAACGCGCTGTTGATTTAGCAAATGATGTCGAAGACCGTATGGACCGGCGGTTGATCACTGCTGCGTTTACTCAGGGTGAATATCAGTACGATTCTGTCGACTCAGTCGAAGAAGGCCTGATTGGTCTGCTGAAGCGCTATCAGGATAGGCATCTGAAGCAAAAGGGACATGAACTCAAAATTCCCATAGTTCCCGTCGGAATCGAGTACGACCGCAAAGGACGAGGTCTCGAACAGTCGGCTGTAGGCAGGTGGATCGAAAAGTGGATTCCGTTTACGCCCAACTGGACCATCCCCGCACTTCGTACCAGAATCACCGTTAGATTCGGAACCCCCCACTACTTTGACGATCAAACGCCTCGTGAGATGACCGAGATTGTAATGAAGGAAGCCGCCGAGCTCAGCGGTATTCCGTACAAAGCCTAGAGCCAAACGTTTGGCATGCAAGACCGGTGAAATTCCGGGGTAGGCTCGCGGTTTCCACTCGTTTTAATTAGTGCAGGGCTGAGAACTTTAGCGAGTAACTAAACGATGGATGAAGCACTTCAACAAAGTCTGGAATGCAAGGCAGTCGAAAGGTGCAGGTCTGGCGATACGGGAGAATTCCACGTGATCGTTAGTCTGCATTCGGAAGCCCTGTTCAGGGCGTCATACGGAGTTACCGACGATGATTTGCTGGCAGAAGATGTCGTGCAAGACGATTTTGCTCGTGCCTGGAAAAAGTTCAACCAGTTACAAAATGCATTGTCGGATTGCGTGCAGTGCTTAGTGCGCCTCAGGATGACATTTGCAGATGGCTGCTCTTACTTTAGATTAGGCTTCACCCCCCTATCTACCTTTCCTAGCAATCAAGTCGTCGACTACCTCGGGTTCGGCTAGTGTAGATGTATCGCCTATTGTGTCTAGTTCGTCGGTGGCGATTTTTCTTAGGATGCGGCGCATGATTTTGCCGGAGCGGGTTTTGGGGAGGGCTGGTGCCCAGTGAATGACGTCGGGTGAGGCGATGGGTCCGATTACTTGTCGCACTTGTCCTCGTAAAATCTGCTTGAGTTCGTCGGTGTATTCTTGTCCGACGTTCAGAGTGACATATGCGTAGATACCCTGTCCCTTGATGTCGTGCGGGAAGCCAACGACTGCGGCTTCTGCAACGGCTTCGTGCAGCACCAGAGCGCTTTCGACTTCTGCTGTGCCCATTCGGTGTCCTGACACGTTGATAACGTCGTCGACACGTCCTGTGACCCAGTAGTAGCCATCTTCATCACGGGTCGAGCCGTCACCAGTGAAGTAGTAGCCCTTGTAGGTGTCGAAATACGTCTGCTCTAACCGCTTGTGATCGCCGTAGAGCGTGCGCATCTGACCTGGCCATGTCGACTTCAGAGCGAGCACGCCCGAAACGCCGTTACCTTCAAGGGGCTTACCGCTTTCAGGATCGAGAATTTCAGGTTCAACACCGAAGAACGGCATAGAAGCTGCCCCCGGCTTGGTTGGCACTGCGCCCGGAATAGGCGTGATGAGAATTCCGCCGGTTTCGGTCTGCCACCAAGTATCGACAATTGGGCAACGTCCTTTTCCGACGTGGGTGTTGTACCAGCGCCAAGCCTCGGGGTTGATCGGTTCGCCAACGGAACCCAATAACTTCAAAGAAGGCATTTCGTACTTGTCTGGGTAATCGTCACCGAGAGCCGCGATAGCTCGAATCGCAGTAGGCGCAGTGTAGAACTGGTTCACTCCCCATTTTTCGACGATTTGCCAGAAGCGATCGGGCGAAGGATAAGTAGGAATTCCTTCGAACATGATCGTCGTGGCACCGTTAGCGAGAGGTCCGTAGACGATGTAAGAGTGTCCGGTCACCCAGCCGATGTCGGCGGTACAGAAGTAGATATCGCCGTCGTGATAGTCGAAGACATATTTGTGGGTTTGCGCGGCGTAGACCATGTAGCCGCCGGTGGTGTGCTGCACGCCTTTGGGTTTGCCGGTGGATCCTGACGTGTAGAGGATGAAGAGCGGGTCCTCCGATTCCATTGGCTGGGCTTCGTTCACGGGGTCGGCATTTGCCATGACGTCGGCGTACCAGAGGTCGCGACCTTCTTTCATATCGTGCTCAACGCCGACGCTGTCTTTGATTCGTTCGACAACGATGCAGGTTTCGACAGGTACGCCCATTTGTTTTTCAGCGATTTCCATCGCTTCGTCGGCGACGGTCTTCATTTTGACCGGCTTTGCGCCACGGTGGTTGCCGTTGCAGGTGACGAGAGTTGTACAGCTGGCGTCGGCTATGCGGTCGCCAAGTGCGTCGGCAGAGAATCCACCGAATACGATCGAGTGGATGGCCCCGATTCGGGCGCAGGCGAGCATTGCTACAGCGAGTTCGGGAATCATGGGCATGTAGATTGAAACGCGGTCGCCTCGGTTTACGCCGCGTGATTTCAGGACGTTCGCAAATTTGGAAACTTCTTCGTAAAGTTCGTTGTAGGAAATTTTTCGCTGTTCGCCTGGTTCGTTGCCTTCCCAGATGATTGCGGTTTGGTCGCCTCGGGTTTCGAGATGTCTGTCGAGACAGTTGTAGGCGATGTTGGTTTGTCCGCCCTCGAACCACTTGATTTCTACCGGCCCTTTGCGAACGTCGTAGTTGAATTCGCGTACGGTGTCCCACTTTTTGAACCAGTGGTATTCGGAAGCTTTTTCCGCCCAGAAAGCTTCGGGGTCTTTGATTGACCTATCGTACTCAGCTTTGTATTCATCAAAGCTCTTTATATGAGCGTTCGCTGCGAACGATTCTGAAGGTGAATATAGTTCCGAATCAGACATCAGTGTCTCCAGTTACGTAATAGACCACGTCATGCGTTTTTTTTCGGGCAAAACCCAGTTTCGTACTTCAACTATTGAGTCGAAAGTAGGAATTTACGGGAAGGATACAGATTGGTAGCCATTTTGCTAAGCCGTAATCGGCTCGGCAACGGCTTCAAGTTGAGGTTCTTTGGCTGTCTACGAAAATTCCAAGTAGCAAGCTCAGGGTTTCTACGATCAGGAATTATGCCAGCCAAGGGCTAAGGCTTTTGTCGGCTCCGGCGTTTTTGAACATATCTCCCATCACCGGACCGACGATGCCGTATGTGGAGAACATGAGTCAGTAGTTAATCACGATTCTCATACATCTAGGTTTACACGGCGACGCGCTAGGTGTTTTTAAGTAACGCTAAGCGGGTGTGATAAATTTCACGAATACTAGTAAGTGTTTACGTCAGGTTTCGTTAGACAGGGAATAACTTAGTTTGATCCGTCGCTTATAAACCTATATTGGAAGAGGTTTATATTTCTTACTTCGACTAAATGTGCATAAAAAAACGCCGACTCGTAATTGAGCCGGCGCTTGTTTATTTTGCTTGATCGCAATAATTACTATCGAGTAGTAATTGGAAGGTCTGTGCGGTTGCCCCACTCAGTCCATGATCCGTCGTAAACCTTCACAGTCTCGTAACCAAGAAGTTCCTGGAGTACGAACCATGAGTGTGTTGCTCGAACAGCAGTTTGGCAAAGCGTGAATACGACCTTGTCGCCCTGGATGCCTTCGCCTTCGTAGATATCTCGCAATTCAGCAGCCGGAAGGAATTCGCCCTGTTCGTTTACTGAGCGGTTCCAGTTCACATTGCCAGCTTCAGGAATGTGACCACCGGCAGCGGCTCGAACGTCCTTGCCAGAAAATTCTTCAGGAGAACGTGTATCACAAACGATTTTTGAAGGATCGTCGACTGATTCCAGAACTTCTTCCCATCCAGCAATAATGCTGAGGTCAGGTGCTGCAGTGAAAGCGTAGCTAGATGCAGTGATCTCAGGAACATCGGTTGATGTCTCGAGTTCGTTTGCGCTCCAGTAGTTCCACGAACCATCGAGAAGCTTAGAGTCGCTGTGACCATAAACATCCATAGCCCAAAGAGCTCGGCTTGCCCATAGGTTTGAAGAACTGTCGTAGAACACAACAGTATCGCTAGGTTCGATACCCAGCTCAGACAAGGCAGTTGCGATGTGAGAGGCAGCTGGAAGCATGCCTGCTACTCCGTTCTCGTCTTCCTGCTGAAAAACTAGTTTAGGCGTAAGTTGAATAGCACCTGGAATGTGTCCGGCTGCGTAGTCTTCTTCTTTTCGTAGGTCGACAACCACAACGTCTTGGTTGTCGAGGTTTTTGAGCATCCAGTCAGCGTTTACGAGCTTGCCTGAAGCCTCAAGTTCTTCGATCGTTGCCTCTTCTTCAGACGAACAAGCTGCAATGATCGTTGCGACGACAATGAGTGCTGACAAACCGATTAACTGCAGAAACTTTGAACGAATAATCACACTATTTCTCCTAAAAAAAACCCTGCCGATTTACTTTGGCAGGGTTGACATATTCACACGCAAAAAAAACCGCCCCGCTTAGCGACCGGTACAACAGCAAATGTGGAACGAATAAGTTTTCATAATTACTAAATTTTTCCTAAAAAAAACCCTGCCGATTTACTTTGGCAGGGTTGACATATTCACACGCAAAAAAAACCGCCCCGCTTAGCGACCGGTACAACAGCAAATGTGGAACGAATAAGTTTTCATAATTACTAAATTTTTCCTAAAAAAAACCCTGCCGATTTACTTTGGCAGGGTTGACATATTCACACGCAA
>JAPKFF010000032.1:0-19160 GCA_028821715.1 Dehalococcoidia bacterium | reverse complement strand
AAGCGTTGACATACGGAAACGTTCGTACGCAGTTCACACACGTGTACGACCAGAAGTCGAGCAATACGACTTTATTCTCATCGGTCAGTTGATCCAGTTCCAGTGGTACCGAGTTAACCCAATCATCAATGCCCACGAGAGACAAATCTTCCAGTAGAAATCGTTCAGGTTGGCCAATAATTGCAAATTCGTTGTTCGGCGGCGTTGCAGTTGCCGTCGGAGGCAGTACATCGGCGCTCGACTGACCAGCAAATTGGTTTACGTTCCCAGCGGCTGCCTGATCATCGACCGAGTCTGAATCGCTCGCCCCATTACACGCAGCAATCAATACGGCTGAAATCAATGCGGTTGCCAGCACCATTCCGAAAAGTCTTTGAATGAGCATGAACTTCAAACCGATCCACTGCTAATCTTGCAGACACAAACTCGATCGCAACAGCCGGTCGTTAATTACCTATAGCGAACCATATTTCCGCCGGGCACAAACGTACCCAGCCAGTCACTAGTGCCACTGATACGCGATAAATCAGCCGTTCGACTTGTCTGCATAACCCCAAGCAATAAGAAAACTAGCTCGGTAGTGAGTAGTCGGTAATGAACTCAGGCTTGCCTTGGATATCGAGTTTCACTCGATACAGATCGCCACCGCGGTAGGTCGACATATCGAATCCGGGTGGTTCCCAACCAGTCGGTGTGGGATCGCCCGTGCCGAACGCAGCCGTTGTCACATAAAGCTCGTTCAGGTCTTTTCCACCGAACATTGCCGATGAAGTCTGGGCACCAGGTAATTCGACTCGTCGCTCTTCTTTGCCATCGGGATCGAACCGAACGATCATACCGCCGTACCAAATCGCCGACCAAACGAATCCTTCAGCGTCGACAGTCATGCCATCAGGAATACCCCACTCGATTGGGGTAGTCGTGAAAACCCGCTTGTTAGTGATAGCTCTGGTAGTTGGGTTGTGATCCCACTTGTATATCTCGTGTTTTGGGGAATCGGTCGAGTAGAACGTTTTCAGATCAGGGGAAAACCCCATTCCATTACAAAGATCAAGTCCATCATCGATGATCTCTGCTGAGCCGTCGGTGTTGAACCGGAATAACGAGCACGAGTCGAGGTGGCCGCTACCGCCATACATGCTTCCATCGGGCCCTACAGTGACATCGTTTAGCTTGATCGGTCGACCATCGACATCGCCTTTGAAAAGCCATGCGTAGTCATCGTCAGAATTCCAAAGCTGAACACCTTCCCAAGTGCCCACAGCAAGTCCGCCCTGTTTATTGCGTGTGGCGCCAGCAACGTTATAACCGGTGTGGAGTACCGTGTTGTCACCAGTCGCAGGGTCATAGTTCCAAATTTTTCCGCCCTGAATATCTATCCAGTAGAGCGTTTGGGATTCAACATCCCAGACGGGTCCCTCGCCTACCACTGCGTTTTCAGCTGCGAGTTTCTCGACCTCGTACTTCATCTGTTTCTCCTGAATTTAACGGTGCTATAACCACGAGTGGACACGTGCCACTCCCGATGGTTCGTCAGTCTAACGCACAACTCTGTGTTCAGCAGGCTTGGAGAGTTCGTAAGCAAATATCGCGCAAGCGATGTTTATGCACAATATTTTCACCACATAAGTTCTTTCTTTAATCAAGACTCACCACATGTGCAGGAGTCAATCGCTTTCACGGTGCAGCGCCAATATCTCGGAGCTACGCGAAAGCCGAAGATTCATCGGTGCTGTTGAAACCATCTGATGCTTGAGTAGCCAGCGCCGCCTGCATCATCGCCCTTGCGTAGCCGACTGTGTAAGCGAAGCCTGTGTATGTTGTCGCTGAAATGCCGTTGAATGGGAACTCGGTATCCGAGTCGTTCTCTGGCGGGTGTTCCGGATAGATCAATCGTGGATATTTTTGACGAACAAGCTCGCTCATCACAGCGAACATATCGACCTGCCCTTCATCGATCCACACTTCCGTGTAATCGAGCTGCGGCGTTCGGGTGACAACGTTGCGGAAGTGAACATGATTGATCTGATCACGTTCGCCAAAGTAACGGCAAACTTCAACAGGATCATGACCTAGTTCCCGAGTCACCCCGCAATCGAACGTAATGCCGTTATACGGGCTAGGCACAATGTCGGCTAGACGCTTCCACCCTTCGACTGAGCCCATGATCTGGCCGTTGCCACGACTTATCGGTGCTGGTGGATCATTCGGGTGCAGTGCGAGCCGAACGTTCGCCTCTTCAGCTGCCGGTATGACCGATTTGAGGAAGTAGGTGACGTTATCCCACATTTCGTCGATCGAATGCGTTGTCTGTCCCTGTAGTGGTGGAAGATCTTTGATGCGGTCGTTGTTGAAATTCATCAGCCTTGATCCACCACGTCCCGGCACCAATTTGTAGCCCTCGACGATTCGATGAGCGTAGAAGTTATACTCCATCACAGGCAGACCCTGCCTCCCTGCGATCTGGATAGCCTTGATGATAATTTCGAGATCTTCATCGCGACCTGGCTCACCGAACTTCACTCGCTCGGATGGATCGAACATGATGTTGCGGAGTTCGAGATCTGCTTCAGCAACGCGATCGATATTTCGCCTAAGATCGGCGTCAGTCCAAGTTTCCAGACCACCGGTGTCTAAGCTGGCAGTACTAACGCCCCCGACGCCAAGTTGTTTCACTCGGCGCAGTGAGCGATCTTCAAGATCGTTCAAAAACAGCGTTAACGTCGGTGTCTCGTCAGTTTCAGGCCAATATCCTTGACCTTTGATCGAGTCACTTATTCCTGCTTTGTCGTAAACCACTTGAAATTCCTATTGGTTCTACTTAGTTAAGTTCGTTTAGTGCGAATGAGGATTTTTGGTCAGCCCTAAACCATTCCGTGAGCGACATATTCGTGATCGACACCGGCGTATTGCTCTTCCCAACGTTTCACAATTCCGGCGCGCCAGTCTTCTGCGAGTTTTTTCAACTCCGCTGCAATCTCTAACTCTGAATCGACGAGATTCACCGATTCAGAAGGATCGGCTTCGACATTGGAAAGATGCACTTCGGCAACCGGTTCGGCCGCTTCAACTAGTTGACCATTGAGCACCAGCTTCCACTTGCCCCTGCGAACCGCCGTTTGGCCGTCCATCTCCCAGAAGATCGCACGTTCTTCAAGATCTTCGCCGTCGACCACATGAGACAGAACGCTGGTTCCGTCGATTTCATATTGAGAGGCATCTACGCCAATCGCCTCAAGCACTGTTGGAACGATGTCCATGGACGCACATGATTGGTCGCTCACCTGCCCTCCCGGGATTCGGGCTGGCCAGTGCATGATTGCCGGTTCTTTCACCCCGCCATCGAACAGGCTGAACTTGTGACCTTTTAGACCACCGGACGTTCCGCCGTAGTAAGGGTCTTGGGAACCATCAAGCCAGTTGCGTGATTCACGGGAAGGGCCGTTGTCAGATGTGAACACCGACAACGTGTTCTCAGTCAGGCTTAGGCGTTCGAGTTCGTCTTTGATCTTGGCAATCGCATCGTCAACGGCACTAATCATCGCAGCCATTACCTGTCGATCCCACGGCAGATCGGCGAAACGATCCATATACCCCTGAGGAGCGTGCATAGGGTAGTGAGGAGCATTGAACGGCACGTACAGAAAGAACGGCTTATCCGACTTGCTCATCTCTCTGATGTATTCGATCGCCTTCTTGGCAATTAGCTCAGTGAAGTACTCGCCATTGCGCCAAATCTCTTCATTGTTCTCCCAGAGATCGTGCGTTGGGTTCATGCTAGGTCCTGGTCGATTCGCACCCCAGTAGTAGATGTGTGAAAAGAAGTCGATACAGCCCGCCATGAATCCGAACGTTTTGTCGAATCCGTGTTCGCCCGGTCGTGATCCTTCAGCAAGTCCCAGATGCCACTTTCCAGTGAGGGCAGTTTGGTAGCCCTCTTTTTTGAGCATCGTCGCCAAAATGGGAGTGCTTTGCGGAAGCCCACTAGCAGTTCGATGGCCTCTGAGGATCGACCGGACACCCGCGTTGCCGGGGTATCGGCCCGATAACAACGCAGCTCGCGAAGGCGAACAGACCGGACTATTCGAGTACCAGTTGGTGAATCTAACTCCGTCCTTTGCCATTCGATCGAGCGTCGGGGTCTTGAAATCAGTCGAACCCATGCACGACAGGTCGCCGTACCCCTGATCGTCGGTCAGGTAAACGATCACGTTCGGTCGCGTATCAGCCATTCAAATTCATTTCTCTTTACAGTAACTGTGGGAAGATAATCATCTCGATGGCGAAAGCCTAAAGGATGATTTGCTGATTCGAAATGTGAATCGAACGGTTTTACTGGAATATATCGAAGTGGTTATTTCGCCATTATTCTCGGAATGAGACCACAGCTAACCTTCCGGTTCACTTAACATTTTGGGTTATTGTTGTTTGTCTGATACATAAATGCGGTTTGACGATCAGGCACGAGCGATCTACGCGAATTACTGGAGACCTAAGAAAAATGCCTGACTGGTGGCTGGAAGCGACATTACCGACCGTGTCTGGCGCTGTGTTGTTAGCGCTATGGGTGTTCATCCCTGCGCCCGAGGGCGAATCGGATTTCGCATCGCGCTTACGAGATAGGTTCCGCAAATAATGTTTGCAACTGAAGATCGTAAGCGACTTCTAGTCGGCCTCATCCTTCTAGCCATCATTATGGGGATGTTCCTCGCTTTCAACCGACTTCCAAAGATCGGCATCGTTGGCGAAGATCTCGACGCCGTTCAGTCGTCCACCAACCAGTGCTTCCAGGGATTATGTATCGAGCGTGATCCGGGCGTTAGCTTCATGACACGGTGGATCAAATTCTCTATCACCTACCTTCGACTCGTAACTGTCGGCATGACGTTTGCGTTCTTAACCGCCGGACTCGCAGAAGCTTTCCTATTTTCAAAATCGATCAGCAAGGGCCTCCCGACCGCAGGAGTGTTCAGACGCACCGTTCAGGGAACCGTCACAGGCGGAGTGATGAATCTCTGCTCTGCCTGCATAGTGCCTGTGTCTTCGGCATTCCACAAACGAGCAAGCATCGAAGGTGCCATAGCAATGGTGCAGGGTTCTACCACCCTGAACATTCCAGCGTTGGCGATGGTCTTCTTTGTGTTCAGTCCGGTTCTCGGCTTTAGTCGATTAATTCTGGCAATCGTTGGAGCCTTAATTATTGGTCCTATCGTAGTGCTCAGCGTTCGACGTGACCGAGTAAAGCAAGTCGAGATTCCTGATACATATGAAGACCCCGCTGACATCGCGACCTGGGGCGAAATTCTTGCACCGGCGTTCAGGCATTGGGCGAAGGCCAGTATCGGATACGCAATTCGACTTTCGCCAATCATGATTCTTGCCGGGTTCGCTAGCGGACTTGCCATCCAATGGTTGAGTCCCGAGGTGGTAGCCACCTACTTAGGCAACGACGTACGTGGGATTTTATTGGCGGCTACATTCGGAATTTTGATCAACGTCCCTCTCCTTTTTGAAATCCCGCTGGTCGCCCTATTGCTGCTGCTTGGTATGGGAACCGCCCCTGCCGCAACATTGCTGTTCAGTGCGGCTGCAGGTGGCCCAGTTACCTTCTGGGGGCTATCGAAGCTAATGCCTCGCAAGGCTTTGGCAACTTTCGCTAGTGCGACCTGGGGCGTCGGCGCTCTAGGCGGAATTCTGGTACTCATTGGCGGACAGTATTTCTGGGAAGACGCAGGCCTGTCCGACCGATTAGCCCAGACGACCGAGCAGCGAACAGTCGAACAACTATTCCGTGATTCAACCGCTGAACCAATTGTAACCAGCGATTACCCAGCCTTATTCGATGGTGTGCCAGCAGCCAATGAGTTCGCTCCGTTCCAGAACATCGCCCCGTTAATAGGTGTTGAAGCTTTGATCGAAAACAGATATCCCGGAGTTGCAATTTTCGACTACGACCGAGACGGCGACCTCGATTTCTACGTCACTTCTGGTGAAACGAATGCTGTTTTCCAGATCACCCGTGGCGGTCCGAACAAGCTTTTCCGGAACGATGGCGACGACGTATTCACAGAAGTAGCCAACGACGCGGGCGTGGCGTCAGCCGCTCACAATTCAACGGCAGTCGCGGCGTGTGACTTCGATAACGATGGCTATCAAGATCTTTACATTGGTGCTCAAGGAAGAACCGGCGACAAACTCGACTATCGATCGCTCTCTGGAAGCCCATCGCTTGCCGTTGCCGTTCAAGACAATCTATTCCACAACAACGGCGATGGCACTTTTACCGACATAACTGCAACTGCATTCGGCAAAGATGTGAACTCCCGATCAGCTGCAAGCATTGCATGCGGCGACGTCGACAACGATGGCTGGGTCGACCTATACATCGGCAATCGCGCCGACCAAGATTTCGTCCGCTTCGACACATCACGCCATCATGGTCATTTCAACACGTTCTTCCACAATAATGGCGATCTCACGTTCTCTGATGAAACGGTCGAGTCCGGACTAACCTCTCCTACCATACGAATGCGCGACATCGCAGGCAACCCGGTCACGTTCCCAGCCCCAAATAACACGTCTATAGAAGGATTCGACATTAGCATTCTCGATGGAAAGGGCAACATCGTTGGCGATCCTGCGGGTCAAACGTGGGCTACGCTCATGTTTGACCATGATTCTGACGGTGACCTCGATTTGTGGATTGGCGACGATGGTGATCGGTTGAAAGTTTATCGTAACGATTCGAACCCAACAGGAATTACTTTTACGCCCATAGAAGAACTTCTTGGCATCGACCAATTAGGTCATTGGATGGGCTTCGCACTTGGTGACTACGATGGCGACGGTGATCTCGACGTATTTGTCACTAATATGGGCTACCAACCTCTCGAACGACCCTGGCCAACCAACCCCTCGGCAGACTGCGCCTACTATCACTCGACCGACATGGGCACGTGCTTCCATGCCTTGATCGAAAACCGGGTTAATGAAGGTGCCGATGCAAACCGATCGGGGGCTTTCGTGATTGTCACAGGTGAGACTTTAGTATCCGCAAATACGATCGTCCCGCCGAGCTCATTAGATGAAGATTTCACCCCCTCAATTGAAACCGAGATTAACGGTTTGGAAGCCTATGAATTTGGTTTCGGCACTGCGTTTTTCGATATGGACAACGATGCCGACCAAGATCTCTACTGGATAGGGTCTCTTGCAGCCCGGGGAGAAGGTCCGCAGGGCGATTTAGCACCAGGGTTCGGTCGTTTACTCCAAAACGATGGCAAAGGCGCTTTCAAGGACGTTACAGCAGAGGCGCAAATCATTGATTCGCTAGCAGTCGACTACTCAGTACTCGACCCTGATGACCACGATTTCAACACTTCGAAGCAGCGCCTTGGTATCGAGTTCCACGAAAACGGGAAGGGCGTTGCCATTGGCGATTTGAATGGCGACGGTTTTATCGACGTAATCGGAACCAACTCCAATGGAGAGACGTTCGACGCTGAAGGCGAAAGAGCGGTAGCTAGCGGCCCAATGTTCGTATGGATGAACAGCGGTGGCGACAATCATTGGGTGTCGTTCAGTCTTCGAGGCCGAATGGCCATCGATGGCACAGGATCGAACGCCGACGCCATTGGCGCGAAGATAACCGTGAGCTACAAATCTGCTAGCGGCAAGACGTTCGTTCAGACTAATGAAGTGCTCGGTTCTTCAAGCTTTTTATCCATGAGTTCGCTAGACGCCCATTTCGGTGTTGGCACAGCTGAATCAGTGGACGTAACAGTTGAATGGCCGAGTGGTCGGACTACGACGCTGACGGGAGTTCATGTGAATCAGCTTCAAGAATTGATCGAACCGGCGAGCTAGCAGTAACTCTGGTTACACGTCGGATTCGACGTTCTTGCTCGGCTTCGTCATGATCGCTAAAGCCAGCCCTATGAGCGAGAACACAGTCACGAGCATGTAGGCGTATCGCCAGCCGTTCATGAACGAATCGCTGGCCGCTTTGTTGCCGGTGATGCCACTGAGCGGGATGTCGAAGCCGTCAGCGACCATTACACCTACAACAACCGCGGTTGCAATCGCTTGCCCTGCCACGTTTCCAACGTTCCGCGTCAGGTTCGTCAATGCTCCGACAACACCGAATGATTCTTTTGGAGCGCTACCGAGAATCGTGCTGTTGTTAGGCACCCCCCATAGCCCCATGGCAATGCCATTCACCAACAATACGAAGCTGACGATCCAGAACGAGGTTTCACTGGTAAACACCATGAATGCAACTGCCGTACCGACCAGCATTCCGAATCCAACAACCGTAAAACGCCGTTCGCCTATCTTGTCGCCCATACGACCGGATGAGCTTGCTGCGGCAGCCATGCCGAGAGATGTGAGGAACAAGATTCCTCCAGCCGCTGCCTCTTCGATGTTACGGAGGCTTATCAGGTAGATCGGCATTAGGAACCTGACAGTTGTCGTGCCGAGGAATCCGAGGAAGCGTGTCGCAATCGCCATCGAAAACATGATGTTCTTGAACATTCGCAGGTCGAGCATCGGAGAAGGGGATCTAAGCTCCCATCGAATGAAGAACGCCAACAGCAGTACAGCCGAAATAATTCCACCAAGAATCGGTGTTGAAATTATGGCAATGTCGAACGGATTGTTGATGAGGATTACAACGATGATAATCATCACCCCGGAAACGATCGCGCCCATCCAGTCAAAGCTCGGCTTTACGCCAGATCGTTGCTGGCTAACGACCTTTTCATCGAGGATAAAGTAGCCGGCAACAAACGCTATTCCAATCGGGATTGTCAGCATCAAGAACAGAGATTGCCAAGGCAAGAACTGCAGGACAACACCAGCGATCACAGGGCCTAGTGCCCCACCAATCGCAACTGAAGTGGTCTGTGCACCGATTGCCTTACCGCGCTCACGCGCCGGAAAAACCGATAGCACCATTGCCGTGCCGACCGACTGCCCCATCGAATTTCCGATGGCGGTCACGATCCGGGCGAGAATCAGTAGCCCAAAGCTCGGAGCCAGAGCTGTAAATACCGATCCACTAGCGAAAAATATTAGTCCAATTAGGTGAACTTTTTTGCGCCCAATAATGTCGCCAAAGCGCCCCATCGGCAGCATAAACGCACTGATGGTCAAACCTTGAACGATTACGATCCAAGATGCAGATCGAAGAGTTATCTCGAATGTATCGGCGATCTGCGAAAGGGCGATGAAAACCATACCCATGCTCGCGACCATCGTGAAAAACGCGATACCGATCGCCGTGAAGGCAACCCATTTATTGGCGGCTGGAACGTCGGTCTGGTCGGCTGGCGGAGTCGAAGAAGTACTGGGCCCGCTCAAGTGGCGATGCTTTGTAGATATTTATGACCAGTAATTGACATGAGCGCCATGCTACTCCCGCTATGCCTGCATGGCGCAATCAAATACTTGTTCAGATTGACGATACTAGCTCGATGTAGCCCGCTGTTCGATCCAATCGAGATCAAACTCAAATCCGAATCCGGGAGCATTAGACGGTATTAAGTACCCGTCTTTAATCACAGGCGTTCCTGGCAAAACTACCAACTCTTCCAGCGGTACACCCGGGGGTGCCACGCCTTCAGATCGCTCGGCCCACATGACCGAAGACATGGCGTAGGCGAGGTGCTGCCCGTATGGATAATTTGTGCTGGCGTGTGGAATAACAGTAAGACCATGAGCCTCGGCCAAATGACAAATTTTAATTCCTGCGGTCAGCCCGCCAACCCATTGCAGATCAGGTTGAAAGATGTCGACCAATCCATGACTGGCAGCAAGTGCGAACGGGTGGATCGAGTACCAGTGTTCGCCTGTAGCAAGAGTTTGGAACGGGATTCGTTGGCGAAGATTGAAGTAGCTGTCCATGTCTTCCGGAAGCATGTAATCTTCAAGCCACTTAATGCGATATGGCCTTAATTGCTCGGCGAGTCTCACCATGTAGTCGGTGTTCATCGACATCCAACAATCGACTGCGATCTCGACGTCTGGTCCTACTTGCTCACGAGTATTGGCCACAAGTTCTTCTGTTCGATTTAGCCCCGGGAGACCGGCATCAGGTCCTTCACGCAAGAAGAGTTTCACTGCTTTGAAGCCAAGTTCTAAAAACCAGTCAATCGAATCCTCGGTTGGGTATGAAAGATCAGTGTTGCTGGCGTAGCAGAATATTTTCTCTTTCTGAGGCCCTCCGATTATTTCGTACACCGGTTTGTTCAGTAGTTTCCCTTTAAGATCCCAAAGCGCATTATCGACTGCGCTGATCGCAAAGCTGGAAACTCCCGCCGTCCCGTACGGAGCGGTCGCCTTCTGCATAATGTCCCACACACGTTCAGTTGCCATACAGTTCTCGCCCTCGATCACCGGACCGATGTGGTCGTTGATCAGAGGCACCGTGACACCGCTGTGAAGCGTGAGACCGAATCCCCAAGTGCCATCTTCGGCAGTCACCACACACGCAGTGCGTTTCCAGCTGTTGCCCCAGTCTCTGCGCTTCAGTTCGGGATAACGCTGCATCGGGCTAACAAAGCCGTTTGTTTCAAGCTTTGGCACACGCGGCTTGGTGGTTGGGTGCGGGGTTACATCAACCTCTATGGCTTTAACTGACCTGATCTTCATACGAAAATATTCCTACGCGGCTAACGTGACGATGCCAATTGCATGCCGGACTTTACATGAAGATCAGGCAATAACTATAAAAACTATTCGCCTCGGAACTGTTCGTCGGAATTGGCTCGCATGAAGTCCATGTTCATCTCAATGCCCAGACCCGGTGCATCCGGTAGATGCAGTTGACCTTGTCGAACGTCGAGCGGGGTCTGGATGAAGTTGTCGTATGCGACCAGACGATGTCGGGCCGTCTCTAATTTGTAGAAGTTCGGCACTGTCATCATTACGTGCGCGCCGGCAAGCACGTTGATCGGCCCACTGGCGTCATGTGGAGCAACCGGAACGTAGTATGCCTCTGCCATAGTCGATATCTTCTTGAGCTCAGAGATTCCGCCTGTCCAAGTGACGTCCGGCTCAAGGAAGTCGGCTAGGTTATGTTCGAGAATCGCAGTGAACTCCCATCGGGTGTGAAGACGTTCACCAACTGAAATAGGTATATCGATTTGGTCCCGGACGTTCTTGAGAGCCTGCGTGCTCTCCACCGGCACTGGTTCTTCCCACCAGTGAATATTTGATGGAGCAACACTGCGTGCAAGTCGCACGCTAGTCGGCACATCGAATCGACCGTGCGCGTCGATCATCAGTTCCATCTCTGGACCAGCACCCTCACGAATAGCGGCAGTGATTTCGTTCGCTTCGGCTTCACCCTTGTACGTCATTCCGCCGTTCAGGTAGCCGTTGTTCTCTTCTTCCATATTCGGATAAGGATCAAACTTCATGCCTGCGTGGCCAGAATCCGCGATCTCTTGCGCCTGTCGCTTCGCCTCATCGGGACCAATGTTTGGGTCTGGGTGAGTGTAGAGAGCGATCGTCTCTCGAACCGGGCCGCCAAGCAGTTGAAAAATCGGCTGATGCAATGCCTTACCGCGAATATCCCAAAGCGCTATATCGATACCGCTTATCGCATTAGTAGCGGCACCTCGAGAACCCATGTAGGTAAAACGCCTAAACATCTTGTTCCAAAGCTTTTCGATATGGAACGGGTTTTCGCCAACAAGCAACGGGTCGATCTGCTGGAGCACTGCACATACAGCGCGGTTCGCCACAGGATGAGTCGTTGTTACCTCACCCCAGCCGGTGATTCCCTCGTCGGTCTGCACTTCAACAAAGATGTACTCGCCCTGACGACCGAAGTTATATGCAGCAGTAGCGAGAAGTAGCCAAGGGGTGATTTTGATAATTTTCATGAAAGTTATTTTTTGCGATTCAGCTATTAATGGCGGGCACAAGAGGTAAGCTAATTTGCCACCAAGTTTCACAGCGAATCGAATCATTCACAAGTCGTTCCCAAGATATCGGTGTCTTATTCACTAAAAAATTATGAGATCTAGGCAGCGAAGATCGGCATCAGCTAATATCCTCGTCGCTTCCGCGGACGGCGTCCGATATGCACTTACCGCGCCAGCCCAAGTAACACGCAGCTAAGGAATCTCAATACTTGTCCTCGAACCCAACTGAATCGCACAACATTGTGATCATCGGAGCCGGATCTGCCGGACTATCGACGAGCTATTTCCTCAAGCAGCAAAACATCGAGCACGTTGTTCTCGAACGAGGGGACGTCGGGAACACTTGGGATGTTGAGCGCTGGGACGGTTTTTATCTTGTGAACCCAAACTGGGCAGTCCGGCTCCCCGGTTTCCATTACGTCGGCACTGAACCCGAAGGATATCTTTCGAAGCTCGAAACGATTCAATATCTTCAGGACTACGCCGCCCATTTCGAATCGCCTGTCCGCACTGGGGTTGAAGTTGAATCACTGGAACAAGTTTCTTCCGGATACAAGTTACACCTCGGCCACGGACATGTGATCGAAGCTCGATGCGTGGTGGTTGCGACCGGAGCCTTCGGGATTCCGAAACTCCCTGATTACACCGAACAACTTAGCAATTCCTTCACTCAGATGCATTCCGCCGCGTACAAGAACCCAGCGGCGCTCAATGACGGAGCCGTTTTGGTTGTCGGATCAGGTCAGTCGGGTGCTCAGATCGCCGAGGAGCTACACGACGCAGGGAAGAAGGTATACCTGTCAGTTGGAAACGCAGGTCGCCGACCACGTCGATACAGGGGGCGAGACTCATCGTGGTGGAACTACACAATGGGAGGTTTCGACAAGACAATTGAGGATGTCGAGTCGGTAGACGATGCACGTTACACCTCTTCTTCCCACACTAGTGGCGCTCGAGGTGGACATAATATTTACCTACGCCTAATGGCAAAAACCGGCGTGACGCTGGTTGGCCCGGTCACTGGCGGTGAAGGCGACATTATTTCGCTAAACACCGATCTCGAGAAGATTTTAAAAGCGGTTGACGATCATCCGATTAAGTGGAAGCAGAACGTCGACGATTACGTTGAGAAGCACGGAATGCAAGTTCCGTTGGACGACGTAGTTGATCCTCCAAACATAGCAGACTGGCCAAAAGGCGATGCGCCGAGCGAGCTAGATCTTGTTGCGTCAGGAATCACGGTGATCATCTGGTCGACCGGATTTAAATACAACTTCGACTGGATCAAACTGCCGATTACCGGCGAGTACAACTACCCGATTCAACAGCGTGGAGTAACCGAGTATCCCGGTTTGTACTTCATGGGTCTACAGTGGATGTACGGATCGAAATCCGCCCAGTTCATTGGGGTAGGAGAAGACGCAGAGTATGTCGCCGGGCACGTTATCGACAATTTCGGATAGCCCTAGGCTTAGGTCGTATTTATAGTCATGCGGGTAACGCTTCGTCTGATTCAACACAAACTGCCTGTAGCCAATTAAATGACCCCCGGCGGTTCACATTTTGCTCAGTGAGTGTTCTACTGCATTCTAATCAGAAGTTGTTTCTGAGGTTACAGCAGCAGTCTCAGTTGAAGTTCCCTCAAAATGTCAAGAATGATTTCACTAGTTAAATGTTATCTCGGATATCCCATCGGTTAGCGACTGTTACGTGTTAGATATATGTTCGCCGAGCAATGTTAGAACCTACGCTCATCAGAACAAGTAACTGAGTCTAATTCCGTGTCGATATGTCTCTTTGATTTCAAACGGCATCGAGTACACTTTTTGTCGTGACTCCAACTACTGACGCTCCTCCTGTTTCATTACCTCGTGTAGCTCGAACTCCCTTTTACTACGGTTGGGTTGTACTTGTAATAGCAGGTCTTGGAAGTTTTGCTTCGGGACCGGGGCAGACGTTCACTTTCTCGGTATTCCAAAATTCGTTTATCGACGATTTATCAGTTTCGTCGACCTCCGTATCGACTCTCTATTTGTTTGGCTCGCTCACTGCAGCAGGGATGATAATTTTCATCGGTCGCAGCCTCGACAAATATGGACCTCGCCGAATGATGGTGTTTGCGGTGGTGTGTCTCGGACTTGGCGCAATGTGGCTGTCGCAGGTAAATTCCGCTTGGCAACTGTTCGTCGGATTCGCCATCATGCGGACGATGGGTCAGGGCGCATTGAGCTTGATACCGGCGACGATGGTCAGCGTATGGTTCGTGCGAAAACGCCCTATGGCACTGGCACTTATGGCCCTCGGCGGTGCGATCGCCAGCGGTATCTACCCGTTCTACGGAGCGACGTTAATCGAAGAATTCGGCTGGCGAACTGCCTGGATAGCGATTGCTATCACCGGGTGGGTGTTGTTGATCGTGCCGGCTATCGTGTTCATCAGATCAAGTCCTGAATCAATTGGGCTAAAGCCTGATGGCGACACAGACGAATTTGAAAAAGAATCTGCCAAATCGAAGAAGAAGTCCGACGTTATCGAACACAATTGGACCGTCAAGCAAGCAGTACGATCTCGCATGATGTGGTTGCTGGTTTTCGCTGGTTCGGCGCAGTCCCTAGTTGGAACCGGCGTGGCATTTCAGCAAGTTTCGATCATGACTTCGAAGGGTCTCAGTATCGGTGCTGCAGCCGGAGTGTTCGGGATCATGGCACCGTCTGCAATAGCCGGGCAGTTCATCGCAGGTTATTTTGCGAGCCGAATGCCTGTGCGATATCTAATAGCGGCAGGTCAGGTTGGGCTGGTTTTAGCGATGATCATGTTGCTACGTACCGACCAGCTGTGGCAGGCATATGCATATGGAGTGGTTCTCGGACTTAACCAGGGATTTTTGATGAATCTTAATCAGGTCGTTTGGCCTGCCTATTTTGGTCGCAAGCACTTAGGAAGCATCAAAGGCGTAGCGAACTTCGGAATGATGGCTTCAGCCGCTCTCGGGCCGTTACCGCTCGCCTTATCCATCGATCAAACAGGATCGTACACACTCGGGCTATACGCCTATATGGTGCTTCCACCCTTGTGCGGAATCGCAGCCATTTTCGCCGGGAATCCACGACCGGCATCTAGACAATTATTGTCGATCGCATAATTTCCGAACCGAAGAGACGGCTAGTCTGGCAATACTGACAGGTATGCGAACTGAAACTCCTTTCATTAGACCAGACGCGGCTATGCACAAATGTTCACGCGTTCATTAGTCCATCTAGTCCCCTGCTGCTGTAAAGTTCGCCGAAGTTTTGAGATTTACTTTCGCAATTAATGAATTGAAAGCTGTTTGACCCAATGACGGAAATGACTGGCGGCGAATTTCTTGCCGAAACAATGCACGGATACGGTGTAACCCACTTCTTTTTTATGCCTGTGATCGTCGATGATTCGATGGTTCGTATGGAACAGCTCGGCATTACCCGAGTCATGGCCCACAGTGAAAAGCCAGCCGCCTACATGGCCGACGGCTACGCCCGAGTGAAGGGTGCAGTCGGATTTTGTGGAGCGCAGTCGGTCGGTGCTACGAACCTAGCGGCAGGTCTCCAGGACGCCTATCTCGCAAGCTCTCCTGTCGTAGCTCTAACCGGGCGACTCGTTCAAGAACAGCAAGATCGCCACGCTTATCAGGAAGTCGATCACGGTGCGCCATTCTCTGCAAACACCAAGTACAGCGCACGCGTCGACAGAACCAACCAACTTCCGATGTACTTGCGACAGGCGATACGAGAAGCAACTACCGGCACCCCTGGTCCGACGCACTTAGATCTTGCCGGTATTGCCGGTGGAGATATCACCAAGAATAGCGCTGATATGGAAGTGATTATCGAGAGCCAATTCGCGAGCCTTCCACCGTTCCGGCCTGAACCAGACTCAGGATCAGTCAATGCCGCCCTAAGCGCGCTAGCAAGCGCCGCTAAGCCATTGATAATCGCTGGCGGTGGCGTGAAGACTTCAAATGCTGGCAAGCAACTAATCGAACTCGCTGAACGGCTGAACATCCCCGTCGCCACGTCACTCAACGCCAAAGAAACATTCCCTTCAGATCACCCTCTCGCTGTCGGCGTACCTGGATCATATTCACGTGCTTGTGCTAACCAGACGGTCGCAGAAGCCGACCTCGTATTCTTCATCGGAAGTCACACTGGTGGTCAGATAACCAACGATTGGAAGCTCCCACGAGGTGGTACTCGAATCATCCAGATGGATATCGATGCCTCAGAGCTAGGTCGCTCGTTCCCCATCGAAGTCGGACTTCAATCCGATATTCAGGCTGGGCTACAGAAGATGCTGAACGCCAGCGGAGAAGTCGGAAGTGCCAGCGACGAAAGTGGTCGCACTAAGTGGATCAACCGTGTGCAGCAGTTAGTTTCCGAATGGAAAGCCAGCGTCGATTCTCTTTGGAAGTCCGATGATATGCCAATGCGCACCGAGCGACTTTCGCAGGAGATAACGGATCATATGCCGAGCGATGCGATTCTTGTTGCCGACACCGGCCATTCAGGCATCTGGACCGGCACCATGATCGATCTCACAAGTCCCGACCAGTCGTTCATTCGATGCGCGGGTTCGCTCGGCTGGGCGTTCCCTGCCGCAATTGGTGCCAAGGCAGCAGCCCCAGATCGTCCTGTAATAACGTTCGCTGGTGATGGAGCACTGTGGTACCACTTCATGGAACTAGACACTGCCGTTCGATACGGACTGAACACGATCACAGTCGTAAACAACAACCACTCTCTAAACCAAGAGCGCGGCTTGAATGTTCGCAATTACGGTGGCGACCTGCCGGGTTCAAACGAACTATGGCAACTGACCGACACAGACTTTGCAGCGATGGCAGAACAGATGGGTGGCTTCGGAATCACGGTGAAGAACCCGGGAGATTTCGAAGGTGCGCTCGATCAAGCTTTAATTTCTGGAAAGCCAGCTGTTATCGATGTGAAAACAAACATCGAAAGCATCGCTCCCCCAGCCTGGGATTAACAAATCGCCTTTGACATTAGCCTGACCCAAATATCGATCTAAACAGCGTGTTGTATTTGTCTTATTTGCAGCACACCCGTCTGGATCATTTTTACAATTACCAAACCAGTCACGGAGAAAACAATGCTCGCAGCCGGTACCGCCAGAGTCGACATCACGCCGCCGATCGGAATAGCCCACGCCGGCTGGGGAGCGCAATCACATGAGGGAGCCGAAGGGGTCGATATGCCGCTCACGATCACCGCTTTAGTGATCGAGCCGGACGGCAACACAAACCCTGCTGAACGCATCGCTATTCTAGACATCGACACTTGTATGCTCGTCGGTGAGTACGATGTCCGCATCCGTAAAGCTGTCTCTGAAGCCAGTGGAATCCCAGCCGTAAACCAGCGGGTTTCATACACCCACACTCACTCTGGTCCTATCGAAGGTCTTTCATGGATTGTCGAGGGTGCCGAAATGGTCGAGCCGTGGCTCCATTCGATGGCTCCAGCGTCCGCCAAGGCAGTAGAAGAGGCGATATCCAAAATCGTTCCTGTACGGTCAGATTCCGGAAAAGGACACTGCGAAATCAATATCAACCGTCGCCCTGTCAGCCACGAAGGCAAAGTGTTTACAGGTCGTAACCCTGACGGATTCGTCGACCACGAAGTTTTGGTTACAGCCCTCGACGATCTTGACGGCAACCCGGTTGCAACGCTTGTGAACTACGCCTGTCATCCAACGATTATGGGGCCCGAAAACAAGCTGATTACTCCCGACTACCCGGGACCAGTTCGCGAAACGGTCGAGAGCATCGTTGGCGGCACATGTCTTTTTCTTCAGGGAGCAGCTGGGAATCAGGGGCCTATCGACGGATTCACCGGCGATACATCGGTATATCGAAAGCTCGGCAAGCAGTTAGGCATCGAGGCAGCTCGGGTACGACTGACTATCGATCCAGTTCCACGAGAAGAAAAGCTGGAACATATTCTCCCGTCTGGAGCCGATCTTGGGATGTACTCGTTTAACCAGGCAGGGG
The DNA here is from genome assembly GCA_028821715.1 of Dehalococcoidia bacterium. Classification (GTDB taxonomy): domain Bacteria; phylum Chloroflexota; class Dehalococcoidia; order Lucifugimonadales; family Lucifugimonadaceae; genus Lucifugimonas. Next base: position 1,184 of record JAPKFF010000032.1, on the reverse strand, counting down.
AGTCGGATGACACGCTAGGTTTGATCGAATCTTCCGCATTACTGCCGATTAAAGAGATGCCACCCGAATCCGAAGTACAGGATAAGTTCGATGCGATCAGAGCCAATCTGGACAACGTGAGGAAAAGCGGCGGCACAGTCGACGAAATCAAACAGGCAGCGTTCCCCGCTAAGCGCGAAACGTTGCTGCTTCGCCACACTAAGACGTTTGGTCAAGGTGGTGAGAAGAGAGATATTCCGATTCAGGTTATTCGAATTGGCAACACTGCCCTAGTCGCAATTCCAGTCGAGCCATTTGCCGAAATCGGTACAGCGGTAAAAGAGCGATCACCAGCCGACTGGACATTGTTCTCAGGCTACGCAAACGGCTACTACGGCTACCTTCCGATGGAGTACGCCTATCCAGAAGGCGGCTACGAAGTTGGACCAACAGCGCCGTTTGAAGCGGGAGCTGCCGAGCAAATGATCGAAGACTGCTTAGAAGCTATTCACAAACTCTGGGACTAGTCGCCTACTAACATTCTGAAAATTCGATAATTCAGCCCGACGGAGACGTTCGATGACCGATACAGCTAATGGCCCCAAAATAGGAATTTCAGTCAGCAATTTCGATGATTCAACTTTACGGCGAGTTCGGCAACTTGGTATCACCAACGTCCATTCCAGCGGCGGTGCCGGTAGTTCCGATTCGAACTTTGGCCGAGAGAATGAACTGCCGTGGACCGATGAAACACTTGGAACTGACGTCAAAGCGCTTGCCGCCTACGGAATAAAATTAGGCATCAAGATGATCACAGGCTTCCCGAACGCCATCTACGGCCGTACAAGTCGTGACGAAGATATCGAGAAAGTCATCGAGTCGGTTAAATGTGCTGGTAGATTGGAAATCCCAGTAGTCGAATACAACTGGTACGCCCACCGAATTGTCGAAGGCTACTCATTCGTTGAAGGTCGAGGTGGTGCGGAATATAAGGAGTTCGACTATCAGTCGATAAAAGATCTCCCGCCACTTCCAGAAGAAGGCGCTCACACTGCCGACGCTATGTGGGACAACATCACTTACTTCTTGAAGGCCGTGATTCCGGCTGCAGAAGAAGCAGGTGTTCGTATGGCATTGCACCCCAACGATCCGCCAGCACCGATCAGTCGTGGCTCAGAGCAGATCATGGGCAGTATCGATGGCTG
>JAPKFF010000134.1:0-4268 GCA_028821715.1 Dehalococcoidia bacterium | reverse complement strand
ATATCGAACGGCATTACCAACACCGTGCGTTTCAACACCTCTCAAACTCGAAGACACTAGAATTTCCGCCGTAATTTCGGCATGCTCAGCCGGAGTGCCAACACCCTGCAATATTGCAGAGACCTGCTTATGCAGATCACCCGCGGGAACACGAATCGAGTTCGATTCATTGAGTTTTAGATAATCGAGTGCCACAGATGTTTCTTTCCTCTTAATGCCAGTATCCAGCTCTCCGACAGATCTTCCGGCGGGGAGTGTACGTGAGATTCCTGTGTATTGGTCTTGAGAAATCGTCCTCGCAGGCTTCCAGAAGTCTACGAGGGCTAACTCCTACGCCAACTCAGTCCCGATCCCACGTTCGAGCGCCATTTCGTAGAGCCGACCGCATACCGCCAGATCCTCGAACGCAACTCCCTGTGATTCAAACAATGTGATGTCATCGTCTGAGTAGCGTCCGATCCGGACTCCAGCCACAATGCGATCCAGTCGCACTATCGATTCCCAAGCAAATCGACCAACTTCGACAGCACGCATCAACTCTCCGCACTCGATTTTCGTCTGGTCGATATCGTCACATGCAACCAGATCAGCCTTCACGATCGCTGCGGTATCCAATTCTCGCTTCATCCACGAGTTGTTCCCTGCCGCGTTGATGTGCATCCCCGGTTCGACCATGTCACCAGTAATCACCGGTTCGACCGAGCTGGTCACGGCAACCAGCACATCCATTCCTTCGGCAGCAGCTTCCTTCGAATCGACCGCAATCACGTTCACACCAAGCCGCTCGCTCATCGTGCCGGCAAATCGGACACGCTTCTCAACGCTACGAGAAAACACTTTCACATCTTTGATATCTCGTACCGCACAAACTGCTTCGAGTTGCGTCTGCGCTTGGTAGCCAGAACCAATAATTCCAACCGATGAAGCGTTCTCACGCGCCATGTATTTCGTGGCAATCCCCGAGGCAGCGCCTGTACGCACCTGCCCCATCCGACCCGCACCGATCAACGCCAGCAACCCTTCGCCCTTGGTACCGTAAAGCGTTACTCGAAAGTCACCACTTATATACGACTTGTGCCCTGCCCAACCCTTTTCAGACCACGTTGCGGCCATGAAGTTCATCGAGCCGTTCCCCGCCGCCAATCGATGTCGAGGTTCATTGCGCACTTTGCCCGCCGACCTCGCCTTGAACACCTCATCCAACGCTTCGAGCGCCAGATTCATGTCCAACATTTCGTTCACTTCAGATTCGGTTATGTACAGTCGTTTCACGGTGTTTGGCATTGTTTGAATATTCCTAAATGGCGTTTTGAACGGATTTCAATAAAGTAAAATCACCGCTCATTCGACGAGTCTGATCTAGACAGACCCGCGCGGATAACTAGAATACCGCTCGTCGAATCGCTTGCGACATTTTTATTTAGACAGATCACGACCGCGGAAGGTCCACATGAGCAAAAGCCAAATCAAAGCCCTCGTGTTCGACGTGTTCGGCACGGTTGTCGATTGGCGCACTTCGATATCGCGACAGGCAGCAGAACTCGGCGCAAAGCACGGAGTCGAAGGCGATTGGAACAAGTTCGCCGATGATTGGCGCGCTGGCTACGGGGCCGGAATGGCGAAAGTGAACTCTGGCGAGGATGAATGGAAGATCGTTGACCAAATTCACCGTGAACGACTCGATGTGATCCTCGACGAGTACGGATTTTCAATGATAGATATGGATGAAGAAGAGAAAGTCGAATTCAATAAAGCTTGGCATCGACTCGATGGTTGGCCAGATTCGACGGATGGTCTGCTTCGACTAAAGTCTAAATACATCATCGCCTCGTTGTCGAACGGCAACATTGCTCTCCTCACGAATATGGCAAAGTACGCCAATCTGCATTGGGATGCCGTACTCTCGGCGGAACTCACTGGCAAGTACAAAACCCACCCTCGCGTCTACACCAAAACCGCTGAACTACTAGGACTCAAATACGACGAAGTGATGCTGGTAGCGGCGCACAATGGAGATCTACGAGGAGCGATAAACGCCGGTCTCAAAGCTGCGTTGGTCACACGACCCGACGAATACGGCGATACCAAACAAACCGATCTCGAACCTGAACCCGACTTCGACTTCTTCGCCAAAGATTTTCATGACCTAGCAGACCAACTAGGCTGCACCTAAGAGCCCAAAGTCCACAACCCGAAACAGAAAGAACGTTCATTTCCCGATTCATAGCAACACTCTGAAATGAAAAAAGAAAGAAAAAAAATGAGCTGGAAATTTGAAGATGCGGCGCCGGTAATCGGCTCGATAACTGAAGGCAACGCCTGGAACGGCGAAAAGCTGCTCTACTCGAACATCGCCATGAACCGCATCATGTCGCTCGACGTCAACTCCGGGCTTGTCGAAGTTTGGCGCGAAAATACTGAGGGAACGAACGGTCTTAACTGTGACAGCGAAGGTCGGCTGTTCGGATGCTCTGGTGACGGTCGAAAAATCGTTCGATTCGACCCAAACGGCCAGACAGTGACTATAGCCGATCGAGTCGACGGTCGACGAATCAACTCGCCAAACGACCTCGCAATTACGCCGTCTGGTTCCATCTACTTCTCCGACCGTGTCGGCGATGTCAGCCCCGACAACGGCATCACCTATTCAGCGATTATTTCGGCTGAGCCCCAAGACGATGGCACCTACAAAACCGTTCGTCGAACGTTAGATACCAGCATGCCGAACGGTCTGCTCTTCTCTTCTGACTATAAGACTCTTTATGTTGCCCAGAGTGACTACGGTGCAAGTGAAGATCGACATCTACGCGCTTATCCAGTGAATGACGATGGATCGCTTGGCGAGTACGACCTGCTCCACGATTTCGGTCCACACCGCGGCATCGACGGCATGACGCTTTCGAGTGAAGGCCACATCGTCGCTTGCACTGGTTGGGAACTATCTGGCCCCGGCGGGATGATTACCATTTTCGACCCCAAGGGTCGCATCATCGAAACCCACCCAACTCCGGCACAACGTCCAACCAACTGCACGTTCGTCGGCGAAGACCTCTACGTATCGTCGATCGAAGGCCACTGCCTCGTCGCCCGCAACACCGGCATGACCGGACACCTACTCTGGCCGAACTAAAGAGTCCCAACTTCAATCTTTCGAGACGACCAATTCAACCAGCAATTTCTCAAGCTGAAAATAAATTCAAAGTAAAAGAAAAAAACAATGCCAGATGACTGGAAATGGACCAAGATCTCAGATCACGACACGCTGACCGAAGGTCCGGTGTGGGACGGATCAGGTCTGCTGTACAACGAATGTTCCGCCAACACTACATTCCGTTGGGACCTTAAAACCAACGAAAGCACAGTTTGGCGCGAAAACACGAGCGCTGCGAATGGTCAGACTTTTGATCGCCAAGGTCAACTGTTCGTATGTGAGGGCGACGCTCATCGGGTGACGAAAGTAGATCCAGAAAACCCGAACGCTGAACCGATAGTAATCAGCGACGCCTTTGAAGGCGAGACGATGAACTGGCCCAACGATATCGCCGTCGACCAAAAAGGTAGGGTCTATTTCACCGACCCCAACTACACGGGCGGCCCCGGCAATCTCGAACATGAATCGGTCTATATGGCGGAGCACACGTTCGGTGGCAACTGGAACACCATGCGAGTCACGTTCGACACACACAAGCCAAACGGCGTACTGTTCTCTATCGACCAAAAGACCTTATTCATCGCCGACACTCCGAACCAACCAGGAGACCCCAAACGCCTGTTGGCATACTCGGTTAACGAAGATGGAACTCTGGGCGATAGCCAAGTTCTGCATGATTTCGGTCATGGTCGAAGCATCGACGGAATGACGCTTTCTTCAGCAGGAACAATTCTCGCTACGGCAGGTTCTTCTTCTGGTGGACCCGGTCCGATGATCTACGAATTCGAAGCTTCAGGACGAGTCGTTCGCACGCACCCTGCGCCTGCAGATAATCCAACCAACTGTACGTTTGGGGGCTCCTCACTATCAACGCTATTCGTAACGTTCATGGGCGGCGAGGTTTACCAAGTCGACAACGTTGGCCACACAGGCCAACTCGCCTACCCACAGCGTCGGTTCTAGAGAGTTGCAACCTCCCTCCCTATCGAGGGAGACAGGAGTCGCAGCAATACTCACCGGCTCAATCGGGCCGATTCAGAGTCGATCCGATTGAGCCGCAGAAAATGTGCCTTTGTCACTTACCTACTGAAGCTTGAGTCGTAGGCCTCTGCTGCAA
>JAPKFF010000133.1:0-4272 GCA_028821715.1 Dehalococcoidia bacterium | reverse complement strand
CGTTTGCTCTTGTTTCAATAGTCACAAAAAGTCTCAATAATGGGCTAAAAGGTGTTCATCGTACGCGTGAAAGAAATCCTAAATATTCCGTTCATGCGCTAAGTCCGCCACTCTACCACGCAGAAGTCTCTCGAATGACTCTGAATTGGCGCCAACGAACGCCACTCGCCCATATCTATTTACGAGGTGTTCGTTCTACTTCGAACTGATAGTGATCTGAAACATCCTCGCCAACGACATAAAGCCAGTAGTAACAGCCCATCTCACCCATGAACTTAAACTTCTTGTATAGGTATTTTTCACCAAATCGCAAAACGAATCGTGCGAACGGAGATAATTTTGAAACGAACCAAAATCGTCATCCAGTTCGATAAATCGCCAAGCATTATCGGTTATTACTTGTAGTTTGCGACGGTTACAAATCAATCGTTTATCGTCAGCCAACGCATCAACCGCAGTTTCATCCATTGCGGAAACAGCGCCGATATGAAAGTCGTTGAACGCTTCCCTGATTATCGAGCACTTTCCAAGACATATCACTCTGAAAAACTGCTTTAGACTGGATTTCGAGATAGTCGCCTAAATGTTCAGGCACGATATGTGGCGGTGCTTCCACTGCTGGCATCAGTAATCCCTTCTCTGTCGGATCACCCGTCACAACGTGCCAATTGCAACACCGCCGCGATTAGACGAAGATTATCCTGTTTCATCTACAACACCTAGCCAGGTACGTCACGATCGCCTCAAACATGACTCATCACACCGACCAAACTGACGTAGCCACTCCAAACGCTATTGCCAATGAGTTCAAGCGACAGTTCGTAGAGGGCTTACATTCAGCAGCCACTCTCGCAGTGTTCAAAGATGGTAAGCAAGTAGTCGATCTAACCCGTGGCGCTGCACACGCGTTGCCACTATTTCGAGTGTTCTCGATGGGCAAGCCGCTCGCAGCCGCAGTATTGTGGCGTTACAAAGCACGCGGTCACTTCGATTGGAACACCCCGGTTGCCGAGTTTTGGCCTGAGTTCGGTACAAGAGGCAAATCGGCAGTAACTATCGGCCACATCTTGTCCCACTCAGCCGGGCTAGCTTCTCATGAGACGATTCCAGTCAGCGACTACAACGACTGGGGCCGAGTGATATCTCACATCGAAGACACGACGACGAAAACCGAGCCCGGTAAAACAGTTCGCTACCATTCGCGTACTTTTGGCTGGATCGTCGGTGAGATCGCTGCTCGCGTTTCAGGACTAACGTTCGATGAATCGTTCGCCCGTGAAGTCACTCTGCCGCTAGGACTTAATAACACAACGTTCTCCGTCGACCAGTCTGAATTCGGACGACTGGTGCCGGTCGACGCAAGTTATGAATGGCCCGACTCAACGACCGTCGCTCGGATGAATGCATTGGCTAGGGCACAAATAACGATGCCTGCCGGATCGATGATCACAACCGCCAGCGACGTGGCAAAGTTCTACTCAGTTATCTCGGGCAAAGGCAAGCTGAACGGTGTTACGTGGATACCTGAAGAAGTGATCTACGACGTAACTTCGCTTCACGCAGAAGGGACAGATGAGGCATCGGGCAACTACTCCCGAGTTGGTCTCGGAGTTCGGCTGCCGTCCACACCACCGAATCAGTATGCCTGCGGTGATGACTCAACAACCGTCGGGCACGGCGGCATGGCGACCTGCACGGGATGGGCCAGCTTGACCGACGACATATCAGTCGCCTACATAACGAGTCGCTTCCAGCTCGAATTGCCAAACAAAATGCGCTTGCACGATATGTCGATGGCAATTCGTCAATCGCTGGATACTGGAGATTTAGATCAAGTAGCCAGCGTCACCCAATCTCAAATAACTCAAAACGACACCAAACGTGTTTGGCCTGGAAAAAACTGGGAAGAGGCCGATCCTGAAGAACTAGGATTCGACAGAACTAAATTGGCTGAAGCGGGACGCTTTCAAGCTGAGACATCAGTCGATCAGCCATATCGTATCCTTATAGCCCGTCACGGGAAGATTGCTGCCGAGTGGATTTTCCGTTCTGATCCGATCGCTGAAGCCCATCAGGCATCAGCTTCGGAATCAACTTTCTCGTCGGTTCTCGGAATTGCCATTCAAGAAGGTGTGATCAAGTCAGAGAATGACCGAGTTGCCGACTATTACCCAGAGATGCTCGATGTCGCTCCGGGAGAAGGTCCCAAAGAAGGCCGCTACTCGTTCCCTGAAAACGAAGGCATTACGTTCAAACAGCTGATCAGTAATACGTCCGGATACATGAAACCGGGTGAAACACCAGGAAAGGTATTCAACTACCAGACCTTCGGCATGAACATACTCACCCACGCCATCGCTTCGGCGTACAGCCTTTACAAGACTTCAAAGCCTGAGCAGGGAGCCGGATTCGGAACTCTTACCGAGTGGAAAATCCGGAACATCATCGATGGCAGCTGGTCGTGGAGGTACGGTAATTTTGATATGCACGCCGAAGCAAAGCTCGGTGTATTCGGATACATGACTTCGTACCAGATGAATCTACGGGACATGGCTCGAATGGGTTGGCTTTGGTTGAACAAAGGTAACTGGAACGGAACTCAAGTTATTCCCAAAACGTGGATCGACAAAGCCACGAAGGTTTCTGACGAAATACTTGAGAACGAACCCGCTGACCGACACGTTTACGGTCTAGGGTTCTGGTGCAACGATCAAGGGCAAGTCTGGCCTGAACTCCCTAAAGACTCGTTCGCTGCTAGTGGCGCCGGCAATCAGCACATCTGGGTGTGCCCGAGCCTCGATCTGGTCGTTGTGCAGTCGCCGGGCATATATCCGCCTCGCGCAGCGTTCGATTTCGAAGAACATATCGAAGATCGCCGAGCTATGCAGGGTCTATTAGGAAGAATCGTCGACGCTATCGCCTAGGCAACCGTCCAAGTTCAGCCAACGGCGATCAAGTTCGCATCTCGAACTAACTTAGGGCTACTGGTAACCTTCGCCCACACATCGGATCTAAACTCGACCTTAGGGGGGGGGTAAAATGTCTTATCGCTTCTTTGCGCTAAGCATCGCCGGAGGGCGAGGCGAACGACTTCGCCCGATTACCGATAACCGACCAAAACCAATGGTCGAAATCAACGGAAAGCCAATCATTAGCTATCAGGTTGATTGGATGCGAGCTCAAGGAGTCACCGACGTCGTGTTCCTTACTGGATACATGGGCGGAATGATTCAAGACTACTTCGGCGACGGATCTGAATACGGAATCACAGCGCACTATTCGATGGAGAAAACACCACTGGGACGTGGTGGAGCACTCAAGCAAGGGTTGTCGTTAGTCCCGAAAGACGTTGATTACGTGCTCGTAGCCAACGGAGACATCATCACGAACCAACCTCTCGAACCAATCGAAAAACTACATGAAGAATCTGGTGCAGTCGGCACGATGATGCTAGTGCCCTACCCAAACCAGTATGGTGTGGTTGAATCTAACGACCAAAACATAGTGACTAATTTCATCGAAAAAGGCAGCCTCCCGTTCTGGATCAATGGAGGTGTCTACCTATTTGATCGTCAAATCGAATCGATGCTGCCAGACATAGGCGACCACGAAACTTCGACTTTCCAAGATCTGGCAAAAGAGGGCAGGCTCTCGGTATACCGCTCAGATATGGCGTGGATGAGCATCGAAAGCCAGAAGGACCTGACAAACATCACAGCGCAAATCAACGAAGGTCATGTGGTGCTACCCGGAATTTAGTACCCGGCTGGTTCACCTAGTCAGACGAGGCGAAAAGCGCAAGAAGATCGTGTCTGGAAATCATGCCAACTGGTTTATTATCTTCAAGGACCGGCAAATGATGGGTTTCAGCTTCGACCATCAATTTCGCAATTTCACCAAGATGCGTATCGAGTAAAACGGTCGGAGCATCCTTCCGCATTGCATCACCAACCAGAGTATTCCTGGTGTTCTCGATTACTTCTTCGATGTTCTCCGGGTCGCCTAACTCGCTTCCAAGTAGTCTCAACACCGATTGACGAAGATAAGGAAGAGCGCTCTCTTCTGGCAAGTACTTCGATTCCGACATCAAACCTACGAAGTGCCCGTTCTCATCGACAACCGCAAGTGATCCAATGTGATTATCGAGCATTATCCGAGCAGCCTCAGAAACAGGTTTTTCGACCGTAATGGTTACTACTGGAGTCGACATTATTTCGGTAGCTAGCGTGGTGAGCATTAAGACGCTTTTACTTCGTGAATAAGATTTGGAAT
>JAPKFF010000132.1:0-4305 GCA_028821715.1 Dehalococcoidia bacterium | reverse complement strand
ATGACCACGATTCCAGCGGCAAGTTCAGCTCCGACAACACCGGAGACGACTGCGAATGTCGTTATCGTACCGTCGATACCGCCGTACACCATGTCCTTGAGATAGCTTTGGGGAGCGCCGTCTTCCAGCCTCTGCTTCACCTTGTCGGGGGTGTGCATGTCACGAAGATGATCAGGTCCACGAATGCTTCTGCCCATTTAGAAAAAATCCTAGAACCCGTGGTCTGCGGCACTATCTTTCGGTACGAACCCTAATACGTCCTTGGCGTGCTCGATGTCTCGATATCGGTTCGGGTTATCTGAGCAAGCAAACACAACAGCGTATTTCAAATCGTCTGGTGCATGAACGGCTTTGTCGATAATTTGCAGAATGTCTCGGTGACTACACCAGACTGAAGCGTTACGGGCGTTCAAAGGCACATCGTCGATTTCAACTTTACCGATTCGTATACAGATTATCGACATGTTGTGCTGCTCGGAATACATCCGTCCTAAGTTTTCGGTGAACATTTTGGATGCGGAGTATATGTTGCGTGGCCGAACGGGCGAATCGACCGTGATGACTGGACGCGGTGAGGGCATTTCAAAATCTGGATCTTGCACCAACGATTTGTACGGTTCGTCCTTTTCATACCCGGCGATTACCGCTCCGGTACTAGCGGCAACGATTCGTTTTACGCCTGTGATTCGACAGGCTTCGAACAAGTTGTAGACGCCCGTTATGTTCGCTTTGATGTGGGTTTCTGCCGAAACATTGCCGCGTGATCCAGCCATGTGAATTACCGTTTCCACACCGTCAAGAGCGGGCAAAATACTGTCGATTCCATCGCCAATATCAACTATCGAATTTGGAAATCCTTCGACATTTGATCTGCCGAGAGCAGAAACGTCGTAGTTTTCAGCTAACTGCCGTCCGGCGAGTCCACCGATCAATCCGCTCATACCTGTCACGAGAATTTTTGAGTTTTTCATTTGTTCCGTGTGATTTCGTAAATTAGTTAGCCGGCGAAAGAGTCTTATTGGCATTTAGGAAAATTCGGTAAAGTGTGATGACGTTGCTCTTTCGAGTTCCTTGGCGAGAGATTTGTTTGCATTGAGTGAATCGAGCGTGCCGTCGGCCAGTAAGTCTGAAGCTTCCTTGCGCGCGATTTGTAGCAGGTCGACATCGTCGATGGTCGCTACCTTTAGCTCGTCCCAGCCGCTCTGCCGAGTGCCCATGTAGTCGCCGGGGCCTCTCATACGAAGGTCTTCTTCTGCTAGCTCAAATCCGTCGCTGTGGTTGATTACGGCGTTGAGTCGTTCGTTGGGTATTTCACCTTTTGTACTCGATTTAAGGATGCAATAACTTTCGTGTTCGCCACGACCTACCCGACCACGTAATTGGTGCAACTGGGCGAGTCCGAAACGGTTGGCGCTCATAATCATCATGACCGTGGCGTTTGGTATATCGACACCAACTTCGATTACTGGAGTTGCAACGAGAACGTCGATGTGTCGATTGCGTACCCGATCCATAACATCCTGCTTCTCAGCAAGCTTCATTCGACCATGAAGAAGTCCGACTCGTAATCCCTTGAACTCCTTTTCAGAGAGCCGTTCAAACTCTTCGAGCGCTGACGCTGCCTCGATTGATTCAGATGGTTCTATTAGTGGGCAGACGACGAATGCCTGTCTACCCTCGACGACCTGACGGCGTATTAGTTCGTATGCAGCGTTTTCGGTTGGGTTCGTGTTCGCCAGAGAAGTTGTGATTGGTTTACGACCTTTCGGAAGAATCCTGAGCGTCGTGATGTCTAAGTCACCATAGACGGTTAGCGAAAGAGTGCGAGGGATCGGAGTCGCCGACATCGCCAACAAATGCGGCCGAGGCTCACGTCGGGTGAGCGCTCCTCGTTGCTCAACACCGAATCGATGTTGTTCATCGACCACGGCGAGACCTAAGTTTGGAATCGCTACCTGTTCTTGGAGCAAGGCATGAGTTCCAATGATGAGATTGGCTTCGCCATCGGCGATCATCTGTTGAATACGGTTTTTAATTGATCCTTGAAGACTTCCGATTAGTAGCACCATTGTGATTCGACGATTGCCTTCACCGGGGAGGCTCGCATGTCGCACGGCATCTTTCGGTTCGCCGGAGAGTTGTTCTGCTTGAAGCTGTGCCGAAATGCTTAGGAAGTGCTGTTCGGCGAGCACTTCGGTCGGAGCCATCAATGCTCCCTGGTGTCCTGAAGTGTTCGCTGCCAAAAGTGCTGAAAGGGCGACGACCGTCTTTCCACTTCCGACTTCACCCTGAAGCAATCGCCCCATCGGGACGCCTGTCGACATATCTTCAAGTAGACCGTCTAGCGAGGTTTGCTGATCGGAAGTGAGTTTGAAATCGAGGGAGTTAAGAAATGCATCTACTACAAGGCGACCCTTACTTTGATCGATGACTATGCCGTTTCTACGGTATCGCCACTCGGTTTTTTTCTTCAATGCGGCGAGCTGGTACATAAACAACTCGTCGAACGCCAAACGCCTTCGAGCTTGGAACTGAAGATCTGGCGATTCGGGATAGTGCATTGACTCGACCGCTTGCTTCAGATTCGTGAAGGCGTGGCGTTGTTTGAGATCGTAGTCTAGAAACTCGTCGAGCAGTGGTAAGCCAATGTCTATTGACTTGCGAGTAGCAGTGCGAATTGATCGCTGGACTAGTCCGTCTGTGGACGGATAGACGGGGAGTAGGTTGCCGGCATGTGTTAGCTGGAGGTCGTCATCTTGGGCGTGGCTGCTGGCAGCAGAGTTTGAGGGTAGCTGGTCGTACTCTGGATTCTGCATTTGAGCGAGGTTATTGAACGCCCCTACTTCGCCTGAAAATGCAACGATATCTCCCCGCTTAAAGCGCCTGGCAAGGTACGCCTGGCGGAAGAACGTCGCTTCGAGTATGCCACTACCGTCGTTTATCAGAATCTTGGCTGCACCCGGAGGCGGCCCTATTTTAGCGATGTCAGAACGTACGACTCTACCGGCGACCGTCATTTGCTCGCCGTAGAGTACCTCGGATATTTTGGTTACCTGTGAATAATCAACGTGGCGATTCGGGAACATATGAAGCATGTCGCGCAGGTTGGTGACATCTAAGCGAGCAAGCTTTGGTCGAGTCGCCTTGTGAATAAATTTCAATTCGTCTATAGGCGTGTCGAGGGTGTATTTAACTCTCGGACACGACGCTCCTGCCGGTTTTTTTACCGGAGGTTTTTTTGGAGGAACTGGTACGGGTGCTGGGGTTGAAGCATATGCTTGCTGGTCGTCAGATTCTGCTTTTAACCGACCCATCACCGCCGACGCCCATCTATGACGTTGTCCCGGCTGCAGCACTGCGTAGCTGGTGCCACGTAGCGGTTCGACGTCTCGAATCCATGGCAGAGCTTTCGCCGATTGCTCGATGAACTTGTCGAGTCCGCCCATCACAGCTTGATCTGTGAACTCGCGTGACCGTTCAAGTTCGAGAATGTTCCGTAGCGCAGTGATCGCTCGCTGTGAATCCATGCTTGGAGAAGACGAACGCTTAGTAGCGCGGGTACGAGATTGTCGGCTTGCTTCTCGCCCTCCAACGTTCATAGTCGGGATCTTTGTATAAATGTTGCTTGCATAGAGGCTATTCGGATCGAATCAAGCCCAGTCCAAGAGCGCCAGGTCCGAGATAGTTGCCCACGACTGGTCCAAGCTGCGCCACTATGGGGCGACCTTCAGGATTATGTTCAGCGACCGCGTCGGCAATTTTTTCGGCGTCCTCTTTATCGGTCGTGTAGAGAACAGCTAGCTTATCGAGAGGTGCTGTTTCGGCAACTATTTCTTTAAGTCGAGCAATTCCCTTCGTGCGATTTCTTGCACGACCTGCCGGGTGCGCTATACCTTCTGTCAAAGTGAGGATGGGTCGAATTCTGAGCATTGACCCGACGAAGCCCTGCGCTTTTCCGATTCGACCACCTCGCACGAGATATTCCAGCGTGTCGACCATTCCAATGAACGATGCCCGTGTGCTTGCGCTCTTCGCAAGCGCCACTGCTTCTTCGAGGGAACCACCTGCAGCTATTTTTTCGGCCACCTGAACGGCGATCCAGCCCAACGCCATCGAAGCTTGTTCGGTATCGACGACTTCGATTTTCGCACCTTTTTCGTTCAGATCCGTAGCCGCTTGTACTGCTGAATTGTGAGTCAGGCTGAGTTTGGAGCTTAAATGAATGGAAATAATAGAGTCGTGGGATTCACCGAGTTTCTCGTATGTCTCTATAAACGATCCGACAGAGGGTGCTGACGTAGTTGG
>JAPKFF010000131.1:0-4348 GCA_028821715.1 Dehalococcoidia bacterium | reverse complement strand
GAATCAGATCATTTCGTCGTATGCTCCTTGCTTAAAACCAAACACAATCTGATCGCCGTCAGTCAATATCGGTCGTCTGATCAAGCGAGGCTGTTCGACCATCAACTCGATAAGTTCGTCGTCAGTAGTTTTGCCGCGAAGTTCCCTAAACGGCTTTGAACTTGGACTCTTCCATGCAAACATCTCGTCTATAGATGTAATATCGCTCAGCTTTTTGATTTCATCAGCCGAAAGTTGTTCCTTGAAAAAATCACGAAATTCGTATTCCGTGTTAGATTCGTTGAGAGCCCGACGGGCTTTCTGGCACGTACTTCAACGAGACCAGCAGTAAAATTTTAGATCTTTAGACAATCTCGACCCCTCGATGACTTGAACTTGATTGCATACAAGTGATGAATTGCGACACACTTATTATCACCATAACAATGTGCGAAACCATACAACGTTGTGTTCTTGATGCTAGATGACTCACCAGCCAAGTAACAAACCACTCGACGTAGAAGAGCGATCATTGCGATCACTTTTCACACGAGCGTTCGGGAAATCTCGACCCGGGTCACCAAATCTTTCAAACCTGAGCATCTACGCATTCGGACTTTCCGGAGTTTGGACTGGAATCGGCGCAAGCATACTGCCTTTCAAAGTGATCGAGGCTCTCGAAGTAGGCGATATGTCCGTACTCGGTTACACCTTTGATAAAAACGGAGCGCTGGGACTAATTTCGCTACTAGGACTAATTGTTGCCGCAGTTGCCCAGCTTGCGGCGGGATCTCTCAGCGACCGTGATGAACGTCCTGGCAAACGACTGCTGTACCTTCTTATTGGCGGACTCGGTCTGGCTGTGATGACCGTCCTGTTTGGATTTACCAATTCGTTCGTCACATTAATCCTTGCCATCGTCGGAATGCAGCTATTTGGCAACTCTGCCCAAGGTCCAGCGAACGCTCTAATAATCGATCACGTTCCCGCCAACGAAAGAGGGGCTGCAGCAGGAGTTTTGAACCTGTGGCGACTTCTAGGCGCAGGATCTATCACTGTAATTGTTCTTCAATTCATGGCGAGATACGACAAGGAAGACGCACCTCAATGGCTATGGTATTCGATAGCACTGATTACAGCATCAGTGGTGATAAGCGTACTTTGGACTGTACTCAAGAACCGACCAAAAGATGGCTGGTTCATTCCTACGCTTAAAAAGAAGACTGTAAAAAAAGGCGAGTGTCAGCAAAACATTTCCAAGGCGACCATAGACTCAACGTCGGGCATCAGCCGTAGCTATTTGGCATTTCTCGTAGCACTGGCGTTCGGTACCGCCGCAATGTCATCGATGCAGATATACGCACTATTCTTCTTGCAAGATGTTGCCGGGCTTCAAAATCCTGCCAATGGAGCCGATCTACTGGTCATCGCAATTGTCGGAGCAGCAGCATTAACTGTACTGCCAGCAGGTCGACTGGCCGATCGTTGGGGGCGCACAAGTCTGTTCATCTTTGCCGGTGTCGCTGGCGTAATTTCTTCGCTTCTTCTTTTGTTTGTCAGCTCGATTGGCCCGGTTCTAGCAATAGGCGTCGTCATTGGAATATCAGTTGGATTATTCATGACATTAACGTGGGCTGTCGCAAACGACCTCGTGAGCCGATCCGCTGCCGCAAAGGAACTGGGATACACGAGTGTGGCGACCCTAGTCGGGGCCGCTGGTGCACGATTCGCAGGAGTTGGTATCGACGAGCTGAACGATGTTTCTGAGAATCTTGGCTATAAGATGATTCTCGTGGCGGTTGCCGTCTCATTCGCATTATCCGCTCTAATCCTCGCAAAAATTTCCAACAATTCGAGTCTTGCCGAACCGACACCAGCAAGCGATCCGCTTATCGCTTCCTCAGCACCCGACTAACTTTGCTCAGGGCGTGCCTAAGAACTTAGTCGCCGTCGGCAATATCGTTACCCCGCTCTTGATAACCCACTCGGCTCAGCGCCGCAGTCTAACGCACCTCCAACTCCTTACCAACGGGCAAATGGTGAGCTTAGAAAACCAGAGAAACTATTGTGCTATGTTAGTTCGTCATCCCGAATGAGGAAAGAAAAAACCGAAAACAGTTCGGTCGTCGATATACTTATTGCCACTTAGGCTGGCTCAATATTTTCGGATAGTTGATCTCTGCCTGAGCACGCAAAACCATTCTCACCAGCCCTCATTTACCAAGATAGGCCGCCCATACATGGACGTGTATCTCGCCAGTCCCAGAGGCTTCTGCGCCGGAGTCGATCTAGCAGTCGATATCGTCGACCTAGCCATTCAGCAGTACGGCACGCCGGTCTATGTGAAACACCAGATTGTCCACAATCCCAAAGTGGTCGCCGATGTCGAAGCGAAAGGCGCAATAACCGTCGAGCAGGTCGAAGAAGTTCCAGTAGGCGCTGTAGTCGTCTTCTCAGCCCACGGCTCCCCGCCGTCCGACTACGCCATCGCCAAAAAACGTAATCTCGTAGTTCTTGATGCCACCTGCCCACTTGTCACTCGCGTTCATAACGAAGCGAAGAAGTACACAAAGGAAGGCAAAAAGATCGTTCTTGTCGGACACGTCGGTCATCAGGAAGTGATTGGAACCACTGGTCAAGCAGACATGATTCTGATCGACGAACGACAGAATTGGAATCTCCCTCACTGGGACAAAGACACCGAGGTAGCCGTTCTGACCCAGACCACCCTCTCGGTAAACGACACTACATTGGCGGTCTCGAAAATCCAGAAGAACTACCCCAATGCAGTTGTTCGTGACGACATTTGCTATGCAACGACCAATCGTCAGGCTGCTGCGACGGAGCTTGCTGATATGACCGAGCTTGTACTCGTAATCGGCGCCCAGAGCAGCTCAAATTGCAATCGACTCAAAGACGTCGCCATCAAAAAGGGTGTCCCTGCACATCTCATCAACGGTCCCGAAGAACTCGATCGCTCTTGGCTTCAAGGCATCAAAAAAATCGGAATCACCTCAGGCGCATCGACTCCTGAAAAACAGGTAATAGCCGTTATCGAAGCCATTTCACCCGAAAACGTCTACCGAGTGGGTCCCGGGGAAGAAAACATCACTTTCGCCATACCCAGAAACCTGAGACATTTGGTTGGTGAGGGAATCCGCAACAGCAGTGAGAAAGAGCTAATCTCCGATGAAAATAACTAGCATCGAATGCTTAGTACTCGATGAAGAATACCCATACGTAGTTCTTCACACTGACGAAGGAATAACAGGATTCGGAGAATGTTTTCGCCGCGCTCCTTACGTTTCGAAAGTAGCAATTGAGACTGTCTTCGCTCCTCTCGTAATCGGTAAATCTCCGTTCGATTCGGAAGAAATTTGGGACAACATGTTCAAGGCCGGTGCTGTCGCTGGCCCTCAAGGAGCACTGCTCACCGCAGCAGCTGGAGTGGATATCGCACTATGGGACCTCAAAGGCAAGGCTCTAGGCACGCCTATTTACAACCTCATCGGTGGCAAACGACGTGAAAAGATCAAGGTCTATGCTAGCTCGCTTGCCCGAGACATGACCCCCAAAGACGAAGCACTCCGTGTCGCCCAATTCCGTGACGAAGGCTACTCGGCGTACAAGTTACACTCAGCTGTTCCTGGCAAGATCGACGATCCGAGGGATTTGACTATCGAAACGGTAACGGCTATCCGTGACGAAGTCGGATATGACATGGATGTGATGGTCGACGTGAACTGCGCATATTCAGTGCACCACGCTATCGAGATTGGTCGACAGCTTGAAGATCTCGGTGTGTTCCACTTTGAAGAGCCAGTGCACATCAGAAACTATGCGGGCATGGCTGAAGTGGCCGACGCTCTCGACATTCCTATCGCTGCGGGAGAACACTCTTTCACCCGATGGGAGCACCTAACTCTCATACGCGAAGGTCGACCCGATATTGTTCAGCCAGACGTGGTAAAAGTTGGCGGCATCACCGAATTCTTGCGGATCGAAGCGGTATTATCAGCTCACGGTGCAACGATGACAACACACAACACACAGCCGTACGGCTCGACTGCTGCACACGCTCATCTGCTGGCGCCGAGCAACAATTTTCCATATGCACAGGAGTACAACATCGAGGAAGTCGGTATACGGGATAACGATTCGATTCTCGATACGCCTTACGAGGTCGAGGATGGGTTCATCAGAATCCCAGACGGACCGGGACTCGGACTCGACTACAACCTTGAAAAAATGCGAGTACGAAGCAGCGACCGACCATCACAACTCTCCAACGTATTCCGTCGTCCGTGAGGTTCGTATTCTACGAGATCGATTGTTGAACCTTTGCTGCCACTTCGAAATGTTGTAATGA
>JAPKFF010000031.1:0-19658 GCA_028821715.1 Dehalococcoidia bacterium | reverse complement strand
AAGCGCATGGCATGCCCTTAGTCACTCTGTCATCCAGAGATTTCCGACGAGCTAACGACAACCGACCTTGGGCGGAACTCAGAGAAGATTTCGATCGTGCCGCAATCGATCTACTTCGCCCGCACAGCGCAGATATCGCCGTACACGCGGGTTACATGCTCATCGCACCGCTGCTCTGCGCTGAGTACCTCACGCTGAACCTTCATCCTGCCCTTCCAGGCGGAACAATAGGAATGTGGCAGCAAGCGGTGTGGGACGTTATCTCCGAAGAACTCGATGAAACCGGTGCGATGATCCATGTATCGACAGAAAATGTCGATGAAGGTCCGGTTCTGTCGACAACAAAGTTCTCAGTTAAGGGCGACAAATTCACGTCATTCTGGAACGAAGTTGCTAGTGCTGACCTTGTCGAACTGAAAGAGAGCGTCGGCGAAGAATTACCTCTATTCAAAGCAATTAGAGAAGCGGGACTTTTACGTGAGCGACCGCTCGTAATCGAAACTCTCAAAGCCGTCGTAGCGGGTCGTATTGACCTCACCGGTTCCGCTGAAATCACCGACCTCACCCAAGAGGTCGAAAACTCCGTCGCTGATTAATCACTCTTCGGCCGCTAAGTACGTTTAATTGTCGGAGTCCCGAGCAACCTGCATTTACGTCACTTGTGCATCAGTCAATTTGGGCTCAAGTCCAAATATCACCAAGTAGACAAACATAGCGAGGAACAACGCCACCAGCGCGATGACACCCCATTTTACCACCTGTTCCCAATACATACGGCCATTCTCAAGCGGTTGGCCGGGGACGCGGCGCCGGGCTCAGAGTGTTGACGATCCGTAATTTTACCGGCTACGGATCACCACCGCGATAGGACATATTCGACTCTATCCTTGCAAACTCTCAACGTTATACCAGCATTGCAATATCGCATTTCGTGACAATAGTCATTGCGAGTTTGCCAGCCTCAAATCCCATGCAAATAAAAAAACCCCGGCAATCGCCGGGGTTTTTCATCATCACAATTTCAACCTATTACCTACGCAGCAGTAGCCCTGCGCTTGCCTTCTGGCAAATCACCATCGAGTCGATTTCCGTTCTCATCGAGCAACTGTGGCCAAGCATTCTCGGTCACCGTCTTCTCACTGATGATGCACTTCGCAACACCTTCCATCGAAGGCAGTTCGTACATCACATCGACAAGCAGTTCTTCAACGATCGAACGTAGTCCACGTGCTCCAGCTTTGCGTTCGCGAGAAAGCCGTGCAGTAGCGTCGAGCGCACCCTTTTCAAATTCCATTTCAACGCCATCCATTTTGAACAGAGCCTCGTACTGCCGAATTAGAGCATTCTTAGGCTCAGTCAGAACCTGAATCAACTCTGCGTGATCAAGATCAGCAAGCCCCACTACAAGTGGGATTCGACCGATGAATTCAGGAATGAATCCAAAGTGAAGCAAGTCGCCAGGTTCAACAGACGTAAAGTCGGCCATATCTTCTTCTTTGGTCTTACCAATAGAGTTGAAACCAATAGATGTAGCGTCCTTGGTCTGCCGATTCTTTATAAGCTCACCCAAACCATCAAAAGCTCCACCAAGAATGAACATGATGTTTGATGTATCGATCTGCAAGAACTCCTGATGGGGGTGCTTACGACCGCCCTGAGGCGGAACGTTTACAACTGCACCTTCAAGGATCTTCAAAAGAGCCTGCTGTACGCCCTCACCCGATACATCACGGGTAATCGACGGGTTCGCAGACTTTCGAGCAATCTTGTCGATTTCATCGATGTAGATAATGCCTTGCTCAGCTCGAGCAATGTCGAACTCAGCATCCTGAATCAAGCGAAGCAGAATATTCTCAACGTCTTCACCAACGTACCCAGCCTCAGTGAGAGACGTAGCGTCGGTAATAGCGAAAGGAACATCCAGAATTCGAGCAAGCGTCTGAGCTAGGTGGGTCTTACCGCAACCGGTAGGACCCACCAGCATCACGTTAGTCTTCTGAAGCTCCACATCAGGGTCTTCAGTTCCATACCAAATACGCTTGTAGTGGTTGTACACGCCAACCGAAATAACCCGTTTCGCACGTTCCTGTCCAATGACGTACTCATTGAGCATTTCGAACATGTCACGAGGAGTTGTAGGCTTTTGGTGAGGCTTAACAATTGGCTGATCATCGGCGATGATCTGCTGACACCTGCCAACGCATTCGTTGCAGATGAATATCTTCGATGGTCCTGCGATTAGCCTCCGAACGCTTTCCTGAGCCTTTCCACAGAACGAACACGAATAGGCATCTCCGGTACTTGTACCGTCGCCGCCACCGCCGTTTGTTTGATCAGTCGTCATATGTTGAGTACCTAACCTGCTACTACGAAATTATCAGTTGTCTGAGTGACCCAAAAAAATTCTATCCGGTCGCCAGAGTCTCAGGCTTTAATATTTCGTCTACGAGTCCATATTCAGTCGCCTGTTCTGCATTCAACCAGAAATCTCGGTCCGAGTCTCGCGCAATACGCTCATAAGATTGACCCGTATGGTCAGCGATGATTTGTCGCAAGCGATCCTGAATTCGAAGAGTTTCTCGAGCATGAATCTCAATATCCGATGCCTGACCCTGAGTTCCACTCAAAGGTTGGTGCATGTGAATAGTCGAGTTAGGCATGGTAAAACGCTTGCCAGCTGCGCCGGCAGTCAATAACACAGTACCCATACTGGCGCAGAGACCAACTGAGAAAGTAGCGACGTCACAAGGCACGAACTGCATCGTGTCGTAAATCGCCATGCCTGAGTAAACCTCACCACCTGGTGAGTTAATGTACAGGTTGATGTCCTTTTCAGGATCTTCCCGTGCAAGGAATAAAAGCTGAGCAACGATCAGGTTTGCAACCTGAGCATTGATAGGCGTCCCAAGAAATACGATTCGCTCCTTCAAGAGCAAAGAGTAAATGTCGTACGCACGCTCGCCGCGAGCGCCCGTTTCGATCACCATGGGAACGATGCTCTCTGGAAGATTCAGCAGCGGGCTGTTCTTGCCCTGTGGAGCTGTGCCAGATCCGAAATCGTTTGGTGTGATTAGTCCTGATGTCATATTCATTGCCCTCAGAGGTTTCAGTATTTACTTGGTGCTCTTGGCGGCTTTGCTAGGGGTCTTAGCCTTCGCAGAACTGGCCGGTTTCTTGTTAGTAGCTGGCTTAGCTTTCGCTTTGGCAGCAGGTTTTTTCTTAGTCGCTGTTGATTTCTTAGCCGCAGGCTTTGAACCCGCTGGCTTATGAGTCAAATCAATTACCTTGTCGATCGCAGCGCGTCGACTCAGAATTCGTTGAACCGCATCACGCGCTTCGTCTGTATCTAGATTTTCGTTCGCATACTGAGGAGTGTCCTGCATTATTGCAATCTCAGCAGCCACTTCTTCGTCGCTAACTGAAGCATCGGTATCTTCAGCTAGAGTATCGATCACGAGCATACGCTTGAGACGTAGCTCAGCTGATTCCTTTGCCTCGGCAACAATGTCCTCTGTAGTTTTACCAATACCCTGCATGTACTGCTGGAAATCGATGTTGTACTGCTGCAACTGTCGCTGCTGATCTTCCAGTACATGTTCAGACTCATGATCGATAATTAACGGGGAGACCTCGAATTCAGCCCCCTCAACCAAAGCATCAACAATCTGTTCCTCTAACGATCTTCGCAGAGTATCTTTGGCCTGTGCTTCGAGATTATCGCTAATTCGAGTCCGTAATCCCGCAACAGTTTTGAAATCTTCACCTAGTGAAGCAGCCAGTGCATCTGTAACTTTTGGCAAGTATTTCTTCTTCACAGCCGAAACATTTACGGTGAAATTAGCGGTCTTGCCGGCAAACTCTTCGTTCGGGTAATCATCAGGAATTTCTATATCGAATTCTTTAGATACGCCCGCTTTCATACCCTTCAACTGCTCGGCAAAGCCGGGCACCGGGTTCATACTTCCGGCTTCAACCAAGAAGTCGGCCTCATCAACGTTGGCGAATTCGTTACCGTCAACCAATCCCTTAGAGGTAAGAGTCAACATATCGCCAAGCTTGGCCGCCCGCTCAACTGGCTCCCAGTTTGCCTGAGAATCTTGAATCTGAGTGATCTGTTCTTCGATCTGATCATCGGTCACTACATCAAGTTTATCGTCGAATTTCAGCTTCGAGTAATCACTCAACTTCGCCACAGGTGGCAAAGCTACAGTAGCGTCGATCTTCACGATCGGATCACGCTCAACAACAGTTACCTGGGGTGGAGTGTGGCTCGATGGAATGTCCGATTCTTCAATCGCAAGACCAACTGCTTCAGGAACTAACGATTCCATTGCTTCATCAAGCAAGTAGTCGCGACCGGCAAACTGCTCAACAATGTTCCGAGGCGCTTTGCCCTTACGGAATCCAGGAATGTTTATACGCGCCGAAACCTTCTGGTGCGCTCGCTGGAGATGCTTCTCTACGAGATCTTCTTCTACTTCAATGTGAAGAATTGCCTGACGGTCTTCGCCTTCGTCACGAGTAAATTTCAACGCGTTCTCCGAAACAACCAGTTAGCCAAATAGCTAATTAAAATGGACAGCACGGCAACTCCGTGCAAGAAAAGAGCGCCGCAAAACGCTCCCCAATTACCTCTAATTGTAACTCAGAGATGCGTTTTCTGGCCTCGGAAATTTCGGAGTGTCTACACGTATGCGTGAGGCTATATTTTCGGCATCACCACGCGGATGTGCAAATCTTCCAATTGCTCATCCTCTATTCGTGATGGAGCCTCGAACAATGGGTCGAATGCCGACTGCGTCTTAGGGAACGCAATCACCTCTCTAATAGCCTCTTCGCCCGCAAGCATCGCAACGAACCGATCCAGACCAAGCCCCATTCCACCGTGCGGCGGTGCGCCGTATGTGAAAGCTGTCAACAGTTGGCCAAATCTATCGCTGATCTGTTCTTCGGAGTAGCCAATAATGTTGAACAGCCGAGTTTGCAGATCCTTTTCGTGGATTCGGATGCTCCCTGAACCCATTTCAGATCCATTGCAAACAAGATCCCACAAGGTTCCTATCACCTTGCTTGGGTCAGTATCGAGATACTCCATGTGCGCAGCTTTTGGTGCCGAGAACACGTGGTGGGCAGGTTCGTACTTCTTAAGATCTTCGTCCCACTCGAACAACGGAAAATCATATACCCACGAGAACGCTAGGTTCTTCGGGTCGACCATCTCAAGCCGCTTCGCCATCTCGTTTCGCAAGTTAGATAGCACCGTGTTTACGAGCTTGCTAGTTCCAGCGACGATCAACATTAGGTCGCCAGGCTCTGCATCCATCTCGATTGCCATCTTCTTTATGACATCTAACGACAAGAATTTCTTCAAAGGCGACTTTATGTGGTCGTCCTCAAGAGCCTCTATAGAAGGTGCGCTTTCGTCGAGGGCAATGAACACGAGTCCTTGAGCACCACTCGACTTCGCAAACTCTGTCAGGTTGTCCGTCTGCTTTCGTCCGTAGCCACCGCAACCAGGTGCAACGAACCCACGAATCGACCCACCCGATGAAGCAACAACCTGGAACACTCGTGCATCCGATGTTGCAGCCGTCTCAGTGATCGTCTTCAGTTCCATTCCAAATCTAATGTCAGGTTTATCAGTGCCAAACCGTTCCATCGATTCAGCATAGGTCAGCCGAACGAAAGGACCGTTCACCACAGCGTCCGGAGTGGTCTCCTTAACAATCCGCGTGTACAGATCTTCTACGACTGCCATTACATCTTCCTGATGAACGAACGACATTTCAAAATCCAGCTGGGTGTGTTCAGGCTGGCGGTCAGCTCGTAAATCTTCATCACGGAAGCAACGGGCAATTTGGAAATATCGCTCAACCCCCGAAACCATCAACAACTGCTTCAGCTGCTGAGGCGACTGCGGCAATGCGTAGAAATCGCCGGGGTGAACACGGCTTGGCACAACGTAATCTCGTGCGCCTTCCGGTGTGCTCTTGATAAGGATAGGGGTCTCGACCTGCGTGAATCCCTGCTCAGTCAGATGGTCCCACATGATATGAGTCACCTTGTGACGAAGCTTCAAGATTTCTTGCATACGTGGACGACGGAGGTCCATAAACCGATACTTCAGACGAGTGTTTGCATCTACTTCGACATCGTCAGAAACATCGAACGGAGGCGTTAGCGATTGGTTCAGCACAACAAGATCATTAACCGAAAGCTCAACCGCGCCAGTAGGTAGGTCGGGGTTCTCAGCTCCGGGAAGTCGCGAAACAACCTTGCCTGTCACCTGCACAACCCATTCGGATCGAAGGCTTTGTGCCAGATCGTGTGCTTTCTCACCACGCTCCGGGTTGAACACCACCTGTAGAAGACCAGTTCGGTCTCTCAGATCGATAAAAATCAGGTTCCCATGATCGCGCCGTCGGTTAACCCAACCAGCAACCGTAATTACCGATCCGATCGTAGCTTCTCGTGGCTCTCCGCAGTTCGTGTCCTTGTACACCGTAAATATCCTGTTCGTTTAAATAGTGGAATTAGTCCCTCGCAGCATTAGCCAACGAATCGACTGGTAGGTAATGAGAGGCGGGACTACCGCTTGCTATCGGCAAATCGCCACAAACCACCTGTAACCGCTGCAGCAGCCATGAGTTTGAGAATGTCGCCGGGAAGGAATGGATAAAGCCCAGCAGAGAATAGTTTGCCTTCTGCAGGCCATCCAAAATCAAATATGGTCAACCAGACAAGAGCTGGGGCGTAGATAAGAAGTGAACCAATCAACATCGGCCACAAGCCTCGACCACGGTTCCAGCCACGCTGTGAAAGGAAACCGATCACACCGGCTGCAACGATAAATCCGATCAAGTAACCGCCGGTCGCACCATGAATTACATAATCCCAGCCTTCGCCACCCATAGCGAAAACAGGCAGCCCCGCCATACCGACAACGTAGTATCCAAGCGCCGAAACAAGGCCCAAACGCCAACCCAACACACCACCGAGCATCAGCACTCCAAAACCCTGGAGTGTGATTGGAACAGGATTATCTGGCAAAAAGAATCGAGCCTGCGCTAGAAGCGAAACCAGTGCGATGCCGATTAAAACAGCAACTGTCTTTTGCCACATATTCGCCATCGGCACAAGACGTTCAAATAATGATGGTTCTGCTGGTCCTAATAGGGGAAAAGGTTCTGCTCTAACGATTGTCACAGCGGTTTGCTGCATCGGACTCTCCATGAGGCTGTATCAGCCACGCTTGCTTATCGGCGTTCAATGAATCGTACTAGGGTACTAGTAAGTGACGTTGTTGATCGAATGCCATGGAACATTAGTTTGAGTAATCCACGGCGAAGATGATTATATTTCGAGTAAACGCAGACCTTAGAACTAAAACGAGGTACATGAATAAACATGTACCTCGGCGTTAAATACAGTTCCAAATTCCGAGCAATTACAACGGAATCCCGAATTCTCGCTTCATAACCTGAAGGTTCACGAAGGTTTCCGTGCGACGTACGCCGTCGATAGCACCGACTTCATCACGAAGGAATCGACCGAGCGACTCAGCGTTGGGAAGTGTTGCCCAAGCGAACACGTCGTAGGAACCTGTAGTAATCGTTACCCAACGGGTGTGCTCAAGGTTGGCCATTTTTGAAGCAACTTCATCAACTTGGTCAGGGTCAACCTGAACTCCGATAAGAGCTTCCGAGTTGTATCCCAATTTTCGAGGATCAGGAAGCGCAATTACGTTGATGATCTGTTCGGTTATAAGGCGCTTCAGGCGCCTGCGAACAGTTCCTTCACTTACTCCAACATCACGAGCAATACGTGCATTAGAAGCTCGTCCATTGTGTTCAAGAAGGCTGATTATCTTTCGATCCAGTTCGTCCATGCGAGATTGTTCCAATTGTATTAACGAGGTTCCGTGTCTAAACTAAACGTGTAAACGCTCGAGTCTAGAGATATTGGGACAGACTTAATAATCTATTCCAATTGGTTTGGTATCCGCCAAATTTGTTCATGACGTAATACCGTTACACTACTAAATCATACCGTCGAAATCCGATAACAGTAATCCCTTGACGGTGTGTTTATCATGATATTTCTTCATGCATAACCCATATCAGAACACTGCACTTTTAACCAAAATTGCGCGTAAAGTAATTAATACAACCCAACTAAACTTTTCGTAAGGCAATCTGGAGCACAAAATGGTCAGTTCAACGACCGTTGTAGAGTTCACCGAAGCGGCAACAACAAAACTGCTAGAAGTTCTTAAAGAACAAGATGCAGAAGGTCAGTACCTTCGTATCGCAGTTGCGACAGCCGACAACGGTGGCATCGAATATGTTTTCGGGCTGGAAGAAACTCCTGCCGAGAAGGACACCATTATCGAGGGAACCGTCAAGGCTCTCGTTGATGAAGAAAGCACCCCAATGCTCGAAGGATCGAGCATCGACTATGTTGAAGGATTCGAACGCTCTGGCTTCGTAATCTCCAACCCCAACTTCTCATCCGGCTGTGGTTGTGGTGGCGGAGGCGGAGGTTGCGGCGGCGGCGGCGGCGGCGGCTGCGGCGGCGGCGGTGCTGATGCTAGTGGTGGTTGCGCCTGCGGCGGACACTAATTCCCGGCTTGTTGTTTAGATAATGTTCGGCTGGCATTTCTGCACTAATACAGTAGTTCCAGCTTATTCACGATGGACTGCGGAAACGTATAATTTGCCGTGGATTTGCCACAAAGACGGCCAACACAGGAAATGGTCGCAAAGTCTCAGGAGCCTCATCGGATGACTTACATCATCGCCAAGGATTGTGTCGACGTAATGGACGGTGCATGCGTAGACGTATGTCCAGTCGACTGTATTTACTCAAAGCCTGGCGACAACCAGCTTTTCATAAGTCCAGATGAATGTATCGACTGCGCAGCTTGCGAGCCAGTCTGCCCAGTAACCGCAATCTTCCCCGAAGACCAAGTTCCCGCTGAGCAAAAAGAGTTCATCAAGCTGAACTATGATTACGATTACGACTCTTCGGAGCCAGGCGCAAACGCCTAATCCGTATTTGCGAACAATCAAAAAGCCTCAGCGTTTACGCTGGGGCTTTTTGATTATCAGTTAGCTACCCACTTCCGGATGGAATCGCAAGGGTAGGAGATCTGCGACGCGTGACTGAATTGTCCGATGACGACGCGACAAACCAGTCCTACCTCCGATAATGAGAGGAAATTAGAAGGTGGGAGACTGCGCCCCGGAGCCGAGTTACACAGTAGCAAGCGCGACTAACGCTAACGCCCGAAACCTACGCCAGCGCATCCAGTGCTTCGGCGATCGGCATCTTGATAGTCGTGAAAATCGGAATCTCGGTCATAGTGAACTGAGCCGCTGGCACCTCACGCAGATCCATAACAAGTGAAGTAAAGTCCGACGGATCATCCATTTCGAAACTAAGAACGAACTCCGTATCATCAAGACCAAACGCATACGAAGTATTGATCTTCACCATCGGATAATTCTTACCGACTCGGAAATGGTCGTTCATCATCTCTTGCCGTTCTTTCATCGACTTCTCGTACCAAGGCCGAGTCTTAGTCATCGGGTATATAACCATGTATTTATAGTCTTCCTTGAGCTTCGGAGAACCGCCGCCGTGCTTATAACGACTCTTACGTCGAATCGACAGATATGAATGGGACTGATCAAGGTAACTGCCGAGCAACGAGTGGTTGATAGCTTTAGCAACCTCATGGAACGTATCTACCGAAGCTGAGTCTTGCAGAAGCATAAAATCGGCGTCAGGACGAGTCCCTACCGTGCTGTAAGTGCGAATCTCGTCGCTTTCGGAATGAGTGCCGACTAGCTCAACAAATTCTTTCTTAGCCTTTTCACGCTCATCAGTATCCAGCCTGCGGAATTCGGAACTAAGCTTGAATAGAGTGATCTTTAGAAAATTATCGTACTCAATGTCTGGCATATATCTAGGTATTCAAAATTACTACTGGTTGCACTGTGCAATGATTGCGGCAGATTGAGTTCGAGTATATCAACGCGACAACCTTCTAATAGGTAGTATTCACCAATGCCCGATAAGTCAAAATTCGAACGTGAGATAGACGAGATTCTCGAAAAGACAGATGCTTATGACTCCATTAGCACCGGTGCCACCGATAAATCGCGCCAAGCAAGCAAGCCGAAAGCAGTCGAGCTGTTTTCGGGCACAGACCCGAAACGCAGCCCGAGCAAGAAACGCTCACCGAGCATCAGCCTTAAACCCGGCAATCTAACAATCGCTGGTGTGGTGATTCTCGCCTTCGCAGCGTTCACTCCGGGGGCCCAAATTCCCATCGCACTAGTCGGCGTCGGATTATTTATGATCGGATATCTACTTTGGTTCCGATCCGGTGCGAGCCAACTTGGCGGCTCCAGTTCCACTACAGGCGGCACTGGATTTTTCGGTCGCAACCGTTCGCATAAAAAGTCGGAATCACCTACACCTAAAGTGAAGTACTGGCGCGGACGACGAATCGAACAAAATCCTAAATCGCATAAGTCACCTGACCCTAACGACCGGGGCAAGATAATCGACTTCCGGTCTTCAAACGACGACGATAAGTCATAACCCACCGCCTATGCCTTAGGTCTGAATCAACCCTACGCACTACCTCGTTAAACCAAAAGGGCGACCGCATCAATGCAGACGCCCTTTTTTTATTGCCTCGGAACCTAGGTGAAGGAATGTTTGCAGATTAAACTGCGCACTCACCCTCACCACGCTCCAGCTTGTAGACCACGGTCTTGCCCCAGTCCATGTAGTTCTGAATATTGCCACGGTCTAGCGGGCCGAGCTCCGCCTTGAGCTTTTTAAATTTCTCTTCGAACTCGTCAACACCATAACGGTCGATAAATTCAGCAAACTCTTCGCCGACATTGCGCTTAGCAAGATAGGTATCGAGAACTGTCTTCAACGCAGCGGGAGCCTGTTTAGCCGGAATACGAGCCTTCACCCGCGCCCCAATCTTCAAACCGGCTTCCTCGTTCGAACGTCCACCAAGGAACAGTTCGTATGCTGGTGCCTGTCCGCCAGGTCCCTTCACTACAGCACCGTGGAAACCGATGCTTGCAATGTGGTGCTGACCACAAGAGTTGGGGCAACCACTTGCCTTGATGTGCATCTTCTCAACCAGTGGGTCGAGATCACCCATACCGTCGAGAGTCTCACCGAGAGCCTTGTTCAGGCCCATCGAAGAAGTAATACCCAATTTGCAAGAATCTGTGCCCGGGCAGGTCACAACGTCACGAATAGTCTCTCGACCAGCCGCGCTGAAACCAACAACGCCAAGAGCCTGATAAATGTCATACAGAGATTCGTTTCGCACCCAGCGATACACAAGGTTCTGCTGTTGGTCGATTCGTGCTCTGCCGCCAGCAAACTTGCGAGCTACATCAGCAAGCTGCGACCACTGGTTAGCGTAAACATCGCCACGTTCAACTCGAACGAAAACCACGCTGAAACCATCTTGCCGCTGCGCCTCAACGTTAGTTCGCTTCCAGTAAGCGTAAGCAGCATCATCGGCAGGTTCCGGAGTAGCGCCAGAATCCACTGTAGGTGCATCGCCCTCTTCATCGTCGACAAACATGAGTGAATCCAGGTCGATCTCTTTCTTGGCCCAGTCACCTTCAAGCTCTTCATCAATCATTTCACGGAACTTGTCGATACCGAGTCGAGCGATAGTGAACTTGATTCGAGCCTTTGCAATGCTCTTTCGTTCTTCATTTTGTCGGTTGAAGACTCGAAGTACAGCTTCACAGTTTTTGATTAGATCTCCCGCAGGAACGAATTCACGAAGAGTCTTCGCCATCATCGCATTGGTAGAAAGACCACCACCAACAACGATCTTGAATCCTCTAACGCCATCTCGAACACGAGCAACCATACCCACATCGTGCATCAGCACCATCGCTTCGTCTTTTTCCGAACCCGAAAACGCAACCTTCGATTTCCGCGGCATGTTCTGGGTGGTTGGGTGTCGAAGGAAGTAACGTGCGTACGCGGCAGCGTACGGAGTCACATCAAATGCCTCGTCTTTCGAAACGCCGGCAGTTGGTGCAGCCACAACGTTACGAACCACGTTTCCACAGGCTTCTCGAGTCGACATACCAGCATCGCCTAAAGTACGAAGCAGATCGGTCGTATCCCCAAGTGGAACGTGATGATACTGAACATTCTCACGAGTCGTGAAGTGACCCTTTTTCAGCGGAGCGTACTTTTCAGCGATTTCACCGAGAACATCCATCTGATCTGCGGTAACCCCTCCAAAAGGCAACTTCACGCGAATCATCTGGGCATCGGGTTGACGTTGACCGTACACACCCTGACGCAGTCGAAACCTGAGGAACTCGATCTCATCCTTCTCACCAGATTGGAACAGCTTCACCTGATCTTCGAAATTGGCGATCTCGGGACCATCAATTTTCAACACATGTGCATTGTTCTGGTTCGGAACCCAGTCTTTCGTATCAACTCTTCCAGTGGTCACTGTTCAAGCCCTCTTTCATTCCGAGTGCATACGCACTTCCGAAAACTCGTAAAAAATCCAATAAAAAAAACCCTGCCAATTTACTTTGGCAGGGTTAAATTTTCACACGCAAAAAAGACCGCCCCGCTTAGCGACCGGTACAACAGCAAACGTGTAACGAATAAATATTCATAACTACTAAGTGATGTTAGCACTCATTCACAAGATATTGGGGCGATTCGAAATACCAAACCCCTATCGAGGCATCTTGCGCACTCTCGCCCAGACCTTCACCATACGCATGGTTATCCCCTGTGACCTATATCGACAAGGAGCTCTCTTAATTGGCAAAAGATCGTAAATTAGACGGAATTCACTTCATGCTACCAACTCCTTTCGATTCAAACGGCGAAGTCGACACAGCATCTTTTGGTCGACTTGTCGGCGAAGCACGAACAGCCAACTGCACCGGAGTCGTAACTTTGGGTGTCATGGGCGAAGCGCATCGCCTAACCGATGCGGAACGAGCCCCAATAATTGATGCAGTTGTAGCAGCAGCAGGAGATGATCTAACCGTTACCGTCGGGTCTAGTGCAGAAAGCGGGCATGCGCTTGCAACACGAGTACGCGACGCTCAATCATGCGGCGCTAATGCTGTAATGATTGCTCCTGCAAAAATGATGAAACCTAACCTGTCAGCAACCTACGCGTACTATGCTGCAGCACAAGAAGTCACAAAAATTCCGATAGTCGTCCAAGATCTACCCGAACAAACTGGTGTCCACTTCGATCCAGCGTTTATTGGCAAACTTCACTCCGAATTGCCCGACGCCAAATATCTGAAACTTGAAGACCCACCGACTCCTCAGAAAATTACTAGAGTCATAGAAGCCACAAATGGAACGATGGGAATTTTCGGGGGACTCGGTGGAGCATTCCTTTTCGAAGAACTACGCCGTGGAGCCATCGGAACCATGACAGGTTTTGCCTACCCTGAAGTTCTTGTCGCAATTCACAAATACATGTCAAGCGGCGACCTAGAACTTGCGCGATCAATCTTCTATAAGTGGATCCCACTGATTCGATACGAAAACTCTGCCGGCATCGGCCTCGCTATTCGAAAAGAAATCATGAAGAGACGAGGGTTCATCACAACAGCCGATATCCGACCACCAAGCCCGCCGATTGACGATAAAACTCGTGAAGAACTAGACGACCTTATGAACTCGATGGATCTCAACGTCGAAAATCTGTAGAACCAAGCGAATAACGTTGACGTATTCAGGCCAATACACGACGATGAATCGACGACGCGTAGCGACAGCTTTGAAGAACATCTCTAAACTTATGAACGCATGACAGATCAAACTGAACAATCTAACGCTAGCAATCGACACTTCTGCGCTCACTGTGGCACGGAAAACAATAAGGGTGGCTACGCCTGCAATCGTTGCGGCGAACGGTTGATCGAAGTTACAAACGAGTCGAGCCCTCCTTCAGGTCTCAACTCTTGTGCAAGATGCGGTGGTACCAATAACACTCGCGGAGTCTATTGCTGGGTGTGTGGGTCTGAAATGAAGGACGCCGTACGAATCGCTCCAAAGGCACAACCTGAACTACAGGTTCCCTCTGCAGCATCGCCGCGTACCTATCGACCTGACCTAAACCCTGTTTCGACACCTTCCACTAAGCCGAATATCGATGGCCCAGTTCAACAACCGGACCTACGAGGTGCAGTCCCAGAGGCAGAGCATAACAAGCATGCTGCACCGATGAACCCGTTTGGTCACGCTGACTCAACAACGCCAAATTCTTCAGGCACCCGCGATGGCGAAATACCTCGTGAAATCAAGAAATGGAACTGGGCGGCATTCCTAATGCCCGCAGTCTGGGGACTTTTCTCAGGAGTGCCCTATACGGTTATCCTTTTCGGCGCAGCGTTCCTACCACCCAAGGTTCAGCTTGTAGTCATGGTGGTAGCGAGCATATATCTCGGTGCCAAAGGAAACGAACACGCCTGGCGTGGCAAGAAATGGCGCTCAACAGAGCACTTCAAAGCATTCCAGAAACAATGGACATCTTGGGCAGTTAAACTAACAGTAGCAGTGATAGCCCTACTATTTCTCTACGTTCTGTTTACCGCCGGAGCTTAGTCTTCGACCTTAGCTTCGGCTGAATCCTCAGAAACCGCTACAGCCGGCTCCCAGCCCTCTGGCTGATCAAAACCCGGACTAGAAACCCAGCCCCACTTATTTGCGTGCTGTTCAACCAGTGTCATGAACTGATTCTGGTAATCATCACTCTGAATTGGCGGAGTTGTCATAATGACAGCGTTTTCGCCGTTGTCTGAGTAGTACCTTCGGCGTAAACCCACTTCCTGAAATCCGTACTTACGATAGAGCTCGATAGCAGCCTCGTTAGATTCACGAACCTCAAGCGTCACCACTCGAGAATCGTTTTCGACGGCCTGCTCAATTGCACTGATGAGCAATAATTCACCAATGCCCTTGCGACGATCCGACTCGCGTAGTCCGATTATCACCACGTGAGCCTCGTCCAACACGAACCACAATCCAACAAATCCCGCGATGTATCCCGACGGCAGTTTGGGTCGAGCCACTCGATCAAGAACGTAGCGATCGACATTCCGCTTCACACGCGCCGTAAAACTCACATCTTCTTTTTCGGCCTTCGTCGATATAGCGTAACGCGGTCCAAATTCTTTCTCTTCAGGGTGCCATCCCCGTGTAGCAGCAAGGTAAAGACCGTTCTGCCGAGCTAGGTCTCGCTCAAGCCTTGTGACCGGAGTTATTCCAGGGAATGCCTCTCGCTCGATACTCTCGAGTATTGCTAAATCTTCGAGCGCGGCTGTCCGAACAGAGAACTCGTTCTTCTCATATTTCTTCGATTCAACAGAAGAAGTGTCCTTCGGAACGAGCTGGTCCGACTCAAGATTGGCAAGCGCTCCGGCAAACAGATTATTTGGATCAGAAACAGTCATTTATAGATTCAACATCAAAATTCAACCTGTAATGAGGATAGCCTGAATCGTTACGAGCATCCTTGTAGCACAGCTACGAGTTTATCCCTATTAGCTAATACGCCCGGACAACCGAAAAAAATCCGTGACCTAAACCTGACGCATAGTTAATAAAGGTGCGCGATGCTTACATGCTGTGGATTTAAACATGGAGGAACCGTCACGGCTACCAGCCAAGTTGCACCAGTAGGAAAAGCCGCCGGCACTTCATCACGACCTGTCGTCGGATCAAGCTCTGTCGGAGTCTTCATGCGCATAACTCGCATGGCTCTCCAGTACAGATGGCGGCTCGTCTTTGGGCTTATCGCCATTTTCCTAGCGTCAGGATTCCAGCTAGCACTACCGATTCTTATCGGAAGTTCTGTCGATGCAGCTATGGGCCTCGAAAACGGCGATCTAAGAATCGCCAACTCGGCTGTAATTTCAACGATTGAGAATGTCACCGATATTGTCGGCGAAGGTTCTAACCCGGCAAAAACTGCCCTCATCATCATCGCAGTATTGCTGTTC
This sequence comes from Dehalococcoidia bacterium, assembly GCA_028821715.1. Lineage (GTDB taxonomy): Bacteria > Chloroflexota > Dehalococcoidia > Lucifugimonadales > Lucifugimonadaceae > Lucifugimonas. Next base: position 3,600 of record JAPKFF010000031.1, on the reverse strand, counting down.
ATCGCATCGGTTGGTCGTGGCCTATCCGCCATGTTCCAAAACTATATGGGTGAATCTATCGGCCAAAGCATCGGCTACGAACTGCGCATGCTCTACTACGAAAAGCTCCAGCGTCTTTCGTTCAGCTACCACGCCGGCGTCCACACCGGGGACTTGATTACACGCGGAATCGTCGACGTCGAAGGCGTACGAATGTTCGTGCAAACAGCTTTGCTACGAAGTGTGTTCCTCATTGTTTTAATCGGCACAGGAATGTACTTGATGCTGAGCCAAGATCTCGTCTTGGGAATCATCAGCCTCAGCTTCGTACCTTTTGTAGCTTGGCGAGCAACCGCTGCTCGACTGAAGCTACGATCAAACTGGTATCAACTTCAAGAACGACTCTCTTCTTTGACGAAAGTTATGGACGAAAACCTCGGCGGAATTCGAGTCGTCCGGTCCTTCGCTTCTCAAGACCACGAGATGAAAAAGTTTGACGAAGCGTCTAACGAAACGCTCACTCTTGCCAACACTCAGGTTGGAATACGCGCTTCAAATATTTCACTAATGGGCGTCGCATTCATGCTCTCGATGGCTGGCGTTTTGTGGGTCGGAGGTCTCAAGGTAATCGACAGCGAACTAACAGCAGGTGAACTCACTCAGTTCCTCGCGTTCATGAGTATTTTGCTTCAGCCGGTTCGACAAATCGGAATGATGATCAACGGATACGCCCGTGGTTCTGCGACAGGCGGACGTCTTTTCCAAGTTCTAGATATCGACCCCGATATTCAGGACAAACCCGATGCTAAAGACCTCGATATCACAAACGGCACACTCGAATTTCACAACGTCAGCTTCGGCTACGAAGAAGATCACACTCTCAACGACGTTTCATTCAAAGTTGAACCTGGCCACACCGTAGGAATCGTCGGGCCTCCCGGTAGCGGAAAGTCGACCATCGCCCACCTCGTCCCACGTTTCTACGACCCTAAAGAGGGTTACATCACAATCGACGGGCAAGACCTTCGAGATGTCAAGATCGACTCCCTGCGCAAGGCAGTCGGAGTGGTCGAACAGGACACGTTCCTCTTCACAGCATCCGTCGAACACAACGTGGCTTATGGTGATCCGTGGGCACCTGATGACCGTGTCGAATCTGCTTCAAAGTACGCTCAACTTGGTGACTACATCGACCGCCTTCCCGGTGGCTACAACACCTTAGTTGGTGAACGCGGTGTATCGCTTTCAGGTGGCCAGCGACAACGGCTTTCAATCGCACGTTCCATCATGCTTAAACCTCAGTTAATCATTTTTGACGACTCGACTGCAGCCATCGACGCCGCCACCGAACAGCGAATTCGAGCGGCTCTCACTGAACTCACTAAGGATCGTGCGACAATCATCATTTCTCACCGCCTAAGCTCACTGATGCATGCAGATGAAATTCTCTTTATCGAAGAAGGGGAAATCGTCGAACGCGGATCACATGAAGAGCTACTCACTCAAGGCGGTCACTACAACGATCTATATGAACTACAAATTCGACCGAACGAGCAAAGTGGAAACAACATGGATGACGGAAGTGCTTCCTAATGACCGCTAGGGACACCCACAAACGTAGCCACGAGATTCCGCCAAAGGCCTCGATCAAATTCGGTCCAACGATAGACGAAGAAGTTTTCGGCGAAGCATTCAACGGCCAAGTCGTCGGCCGGTTCATGAAGTACATTGCCGCCTACAAAGTTCTGCTTTGGGTAGCGATTTTGGCTGTGGTTGTATTCACAGTTTCTTCGATAGCAATTCCGCTAATCGTCAAGAATGTTTACGACGACGCACTTAAAGAGGGAGCCACCGATAAATCAAAACTAGCGACGATGGTCATCACTTTGTTAGCAGCAGTTGGATTCAACTTTATTGCGAACTATTTCCAAGAATTGATCGTCGGGCGCGTGGCAGAACGAATCCTCATAGACATGCGCCGGGCGATGTACGAGCACCTCCAAAGAATCTCGCTTTCCTTCATGGACAAGACAGAAATTGGCAAGCTCATGTCGCGCCTTCAAGGTGACGTTGCCGCCCTGCAGGAATTTTTGCAAACAGCCGTATTCGCAATCGGTGATTTCGTACTTTTGATCGGAATTATCGGAGCAATGCTCTGGTTAGACTGGCGCTTAGGATTAATGACATTGGCAGTACTACCAATTCTGTTAATCATCCGAATAATTTGGCTCCCGTACGCCCGTCAATCGTTCTTACGCGCAAGAGTTACATCTTCGATCGTCAGTGGCGCACTCGCAGAGAACATTAACGGCATCCGAGCCGTCCAAGGCATGTCACGTGAGTACGTGAACTACGACCTATTCGATATCCGAGCAACCGACAACCTAAGGGCTGCCAACAAAGCCTCCAAGTTCGGTGTCATGATGTTACCAATCGTCGATACCCTCACCGGTGCGGCAATGGCAATCGTCGTGATCATGGGTGGTTTCTTTGTACTCGGCGGAACCGTCGAGATCGGAGTCATGGTCGCCTTCGTATTGTTCGTACAGCGATTCTTCGACCCTATTCGAGCACTCACAATGCACTACAACGTACTCCAGCGTGCGATGGCATCTGGGGAACGGATCTTTGAAGTTATCGACGTACCAGTTGACATCCAAGACAAGCCAAACGCCATTCATCCTAAAGAAATTGACGGTTCGATCAGTTTCGAGAATGTCACTTTTGGATATGTCGAAAATCAGCCTATTCTTAAAGACATAAACTTCGAAGTAAAACCTGGAGAAACCGTGGCACTAGTTGGTCCAACAGGTTCAGGTAAAACTTCAACGACAGCACTCGTCCACCGCTTCTACGACATCTGGGAAGGCACAGTGAAGGTCGGTGGTTACGACGTGCGAGATTTAACCCAGGATTCACTGGGCGAGCACGTCTCGATGGTTTTGCAAGAGCCGTTCTTGTTCTCGGGAACTATCTTCGAGAACATCATCTACGCCAAACAAGGCGCAACCCGTGAAGAAGTCGTTGCCGCTGCCCAGGCAGTGGGTGCGCACGAATTCATCATGAAGCTTCCCGACGGCTATGAGACCGAACTGGAACAGCGTGGCGGGAACCTTTCTCTCGGACAGCGACAGCTGTTGTCGTTCGCTCGAGCTATTGTTGCCGATTCCAAGATTCTGGTGCTCGACGAAGCCACAGCAAGCATCGACTCGTATACGGAAATGCTCATCCAGCAGGCACTAGTACGCCTGATGGAAGGCCGCACAGGAATAGTCATCGCTCACCGACTCGCAACGATTCGAGGAGCCGACAGGATTATCGTTCTTCAAGACGGTGGGATCGTTGAGCAAGGCAATCACGACGAATTGATGGCACGTGGCGGACTCTACTCACGGCTCTACTCGATGAACTACGCATCGTTCGATGACATTCCAGATGAACTAATCGCCCAAGCAACTAAGGCTGCACAAGGCACATCTACTTAGTAGTCGGTCGTTTCGATCTGTGATCGGGTTACTTGGTGACCCGATCACAACCGACAACTAAAGCAGCGTTCCCTGCCCAGTCGAACCGTCCAGCCTTGGCGGTAGCCCAATGTGTTCGAATCCCTCTGCTGTCGTT